>CAMZEN010000011.1 GCA_947305775.1 uncultured Verrucomicrobiota bacterium | reverse complement strand
TCCCGATGCTCGTAACGCTGTTGCCGATCGTCACGCTCGTAAGCCCGCTGCAATTGTAGAACGCACTATCCCCAATGCTCGTCACGCTGTCGGGTATCGTCACGCTCGTAAGCCCGCTGCAGCCGGAGAACGCATCAGACCCGATGCTCGTAACGCTGTCAGGTATCATCACGCTCGTAAGTCCGCTGCAATTGTAGAACGCATAACCCCCGATGCTTGTCACGCTGTCAGGTATCGTCACGCTCGTAAGACCGCTGCACCAGGAGAACGCATAATACCCGATGCTCGTCACGCTGTTGCCGATCGTCACGCTCGTAAGACCGCTGCAGCCGAAGAACGCACGATACCCGATGCTCGTCACGCTGTTGCCGATCGTCACGCTCGTAAGCCCGCTGCAATTCGCAAACGCCTCGTTCCCGATGCTCGTCACGCTGTCGGGTATTGTCACGCTCGTAAGTCCGCTGCAATACGTGAATGTATGATCCCCGATGCCGCGAACCCCTGTCAAATCCAGATTGCCGGAAAGTGAACTAGTATGTCCTACCGCCCAGCCATCCACTAGTTCCACACCAGGAATCGTCATTGTATCGAAAAGCGATTCGCTGCAGCCGGAGAACGCATAATACCCGATGCTCGTCACGCTGTCAGGTATCGTCACGCTCGTAAGACCGCTGCAACCAGAGAACGCATAATTCCCGATGCTCGTAACGCTGTCAGGTATCGTCACGCTCGTAAGCCCGCTGCAACTTGAGAACGCACCATTCCCGATGCTCGTAACACTGTCAGGTATCGTCACGCTCGTAAGACCGCTGCAACCAGAGAACGCAGAAGACCCGATGCTCGTAACACCGTCAGGAATCACCAAATCCGTAATCATCTTGTTATTGAGATAGAGATTATGTACCGTCCTGAAGCTTGAGCCAACCGAACTGTTACACCATTTCGCAAGGTCGGTAATGTGCACGCTCGTAAGCCCGCTGCAACTTGAGAACGCACCATTCCCGATGCTCGTAACACTGTCAGGTATCGTCACGCTCGTAAGTCCGCTGCAGCCGGAGAACGCATCCTCCCCGATGCTCGTCACGCTGTCGGGTATCGTCACGCTCGTAAGCCCGCTGCATTCGTGGAATGCATAACTTCCGATGCTCGTCACGGGCTTGCCGCCAAGCGTGGATGGGATCGTTATGGCACCGCGTGGAGATGGCCAGATGGCACAACATCTATGGTAATATTCCTCCCCACATTCGTAGCTCACATATTCGTCGTATATCTCTGCCGTATCGCCGTTAATGCGGTAAGTCCACATGTAGCCCGTATCCGGGTCGGTCCAAGTACCGGCCAACGCACCAAACGCCGCGGCAGCCGCCACAGCCATCATCATCAGTTTCTTTTTCATTTCGTTGTTCCTTTCAAATCGTTTTCCGTTTATTCGCCCTCTTCTTGCCTTCTTCCGCCTCTATCGCGTAGGCGAGTTCACGCTTGAGCTGCTCCTTGTCGGGGAGATAGAGCTGGTAGCGGCTCACAAAGATGCGATTGGTAATGCCGCGCATGGCGTATTCTACGACCACCTGGTCACGAACCGAACCAAGCACGATCCCTATCGGCGGGTTGTCGCCCGAAGCGGACATTTCCGCCGCAAAATAAAGGTGCGACAGTGTCGCACTTTTTGGAAAGGCAATGTAAAAGAGCCTGGCGTAAATCAACTTGCTGCGACTGAAACCTCGCCCATGCCGAGCCGTGAGATCACGAGCCAATCTATCTATGAGGCCAGTTCCATATTTCGCCCTTGCGCTGCCGTGTTGCTCAAACTCGACTATGTACCGCCCGATCCGCCATTTTGTCTGCACGTATTCAATGTTTACCGCACGGATCGCGTTGTGCCGTCCCCGCTCCCATTCCGCGCCGATCTTGTCAACCAGGTCTTCGTAAGACATGGGTGACTCTGAGCGCACTGTCATCACACGCACATTAAGATTCATTTTATTCGCGGACTTCATAAAACATTCTCCAAGTGAAAATATACCAAAATCTTCGATGTGTTGTCTTTTAAGCGGCACGTCCAAGTATAGCCTCCGACCGTTTCCATCGCGGCCTACGCGCCGCATGCAATACAAAATGCCACCGTAAGCGCGAGAAGTCGCACTGTAAAAGCAATCTTATTTCTCATAGCATCCATCCTTCCTGTCTGCGTCAAGCATTGTCATACCGCAACTCCCGACGCAGACTTTAAGAGTGATTGGTATTATATCAAATCTTTATTGTTTTGTGGTTAGAGTTCATGCACTCGCACAACCCCCTCCACAACTATATAGAGACAGCGTTGAAACGAAGGCCGCCCTCAACCATACTACTCGTTTGAGCAACACCAAAAAGAAAAACTATTTTCAGAAATCTTCGCCTTGCGCGTACGCGTGCCCTCGCGCGCGCGTTTGGTATATTATTTATTATATTATACGGGTAGCCCTTAAAGGGCTACCCTTTACATAACAAGCGTAATGGTTGGGCTAAAGAATGGGAAAACGAGGCTGTTTCCGACCCGAAACGAGGCTGTTTCCGACCCGAAACGAGGCCATTTTCTAACCATGCAGGAACACGCCCCACGAGAGGCCTAAAGTGTGCGCATTTTCAAAATGCGCATACTTCCCTTCCGCTTTTCCGCGCTCGTATCAAGCGCGGCGAAAAGATGCGAAAGAATCGCATCTCACCGGGAGATCGGACGCAACAACTGGGAGCGCGGGCGTCTCGCCCGCGTAGATGAAGATTAACTCACCTTGTGAGCGGGCGAGACGCCCGCTCTCCCAAGTATTACGCCCTTAGAGGTAGGGGTTATGGTCCCCTAAGGCAAACGGATTTGACCTTACCGTATGGGTTATGATCCGCTATCGTCGGAGTTATGGTCCGCTAGGGCTGTTATGGTTCGCCCTGGCGGGTTTATTGATAAGGTAGCATATGCTTGCGAGTTTGACCTTAGGGGTGGGCGAATCACTGGGAGCGCGGGCGTCTCGCCCGCGTAGATGGAAGATTTACTCTCCTTATGAGCGGGCGAGACGCCCGCTCTCCCAAGTTATAATGCCCACTCTGCCGGTCGGTAGAAGCTAGCTTCTTGCCGCAGTCCAAACTTGCTGGGTTTTGTGGCGTGAAGCCGGTATGTGTACCGGGGAGGACATGAAGTACGCATGCTTTATGTACTACGAGCGAGGCAGGGTGGCGAGACGCGATGAGCGAGCTGAGTGATGCGGACGGCTTCGGTTCGCGCGAGGCGCGAGCGAGAGGCGAGCACGGTTGCGGCGAAACAAGCCGCACTCTGGAAAAGGCAAGGACGCGCTCGAAAGCGGGAACCGTCCCCACATTGGGAAAGCTGGCGTCGCTTCGGCAAAGGTGTCCTGTAGAAATGAGTAAACTCGCCGCGGCAAGGCCGGCAGCACGGACAGGTCATGCTTCAACGAGGTTGATCGAGCGCCAGCGTCCGCGGCGCCAGCGGATTAGCGACCCTACGCAGATCACCATCACGTATACGACCATCGTCGCCCAAAGGGCGGGCATCGTGTTATGCGCTTCCGCGACAATCCAGACGAGGGGTAGCCATATCCCGAACGCCACAGCCAACATCCACCACAAAACGAACTTGGTGTCGCCAGCCCCCTTGAGCGCACCCGAGATTATCACGTCCGCGGCGTCGAAAACCTGCCACCCGGCCATCAGCAAGAACAAGGTGAAGCCTAGCGAGAGGAACTCCTCGCGCACCGCACACTCCGTCGCGAAAAGAGACAATATGGGACGGCAAAACACGACCGCTAGGACGGAGAGTATCGCGACGAACCCTACGCCAAGAGCAAGAGTCCGCATGGCGTCCCGGTTTGCCGCGGCAGGATCGCCGCGTCCCTGAGCCTGCCCCACAAGCGTCGCCGCACCAAGCGCAAAACCCTCCATGGGCGCAAAAAGCATATAGTTCACGGTAAAGCAGGCGTTAGAAACCGCAAATGCGACATCCCCCGCCTTTCCGGTGACGAAAACGAATATCGTGAATGACAACAGGTTGAGGACGGTGTACGCGCCGGACGGCACGCCAAACCTTAGGATGCGTCCCGCTAGCGGTAGAAGTCTTACGCCATCCGCCGAACCGCCGGCACGCCGCACGGCAATGTACAACACAGCCCACTGAAGCATCATAGAGACGACTGTCGCATATGCCGCACCTGCGATGCCGAATCGCGGAAGGCCGCACAGTCCGAAGATGAGAATCGGATCCAGCGCAGCGTTGAATACGTTTCCGAGCACGTTCACCCAAAACACAATCCTTGTCTGCCCGCGCCCAGTGAAGTACGACGATACGGCTATGTGCAGAAAGACAAAAACGCCACCCGCCATGAGTATGCCGTAGTAGGAGACTTCGCGCGAGAGGACCTCCGGGGACGCCGAAAGCCACTCCAGAAGCCATATGCCCGCAGGAACGAAAAGCAGCGCAACTGCGCCAAACGCAAGCGCAAGGATGGTTCCGACGCGAAGGCATGCGCGGCACATCCGCCCGTCGCCGGCGCCGTGGTACTGTGCGACGAAAGTGCCGGAGTACGCAACGACCGACTGGAAGAACCCGATGACGTTGAATGCGAGTATGGACGCCGGCAACGCCGCCTCAAGCGAAGCCATCGATTCGTGCGCAAGATATGCGCGATCCACAAACTGCATGACCGCGTTGTTGATCATGCCCAGCGCAAGCGGCCAAACGAGCCTAAGGATATCAAGGTATGGCTTCATCCAATTCCTATCTGAAGCCCAGAAGCTTGTGAAGCTGCACCGACAGCGACCATCCGTCAAGCTGCGAAAGGACGCTCTTCGCCGTCGCAAAATCAATCTCGCCTTCGCGCTCGCACGGCGATACATAATAATCCGTGGCGGACATCCTGCCCTTCAAGTCGCGGCAGAATCGGACAACATCCTCAGAGGATGCAACGACCCTTACCTCGTCAGCGGACGTGAGCTTCAGCGAATCTGGGAACTCCGCCTTTGGCGAACATGCGACATAATCTACAAAAGACAGCCAAGCGACATCGTTCGTCCCGTTGGTCTCGACCGCGATCCAGAATCCTTCGCGCTTCAGCGCCGCTATAAGCTCGGGCATGTCCTTGACCATCGTAGGTTCGCCGCCCGTAAGTATCACGCTTCTTGAACGAAAGCCCTTTACTTCCGCGACAAGCCCATCAAGGCCAATGGTAAAGCGCTTTGCCACGTCGGTGTCGCACCAGGGACACTTCAAGTTGCATCCGGCGAATCTGATGAAGACGCACGAGCGCCCCATGTTGCGGCCCTCGCCCTGCAACGACTCGAAAATCTCGACGAGATCGTAAGTCATGGGGTCTCCGAATCGAGATACGCCTTCAGAACGCCAAGTCCGTATATTGCCGCAGTCTCGGCCCTAAGGATTGTCGTGCCGAAACTCACAGGCGTCGCCACCTTCAAAAGCGCAGCAAGCTCGTCTGGCGAGAAATCCCCCTCAGGGCCCACGAATACGGCGAGCGGTTTCGAAAGGTCGTGGTGCGCGGAGGCGATGGCAGAGAGGAAGTCGCGCGGACGAGGATCGGCAAGCGCCCCCACATAGCACTCGCATTCAACCACCAGCGCCAACGACTCTTCGAAGTCGACAGGCGCACACACCTCCGGTAGCCACTTTGCGTCGCTCTGCCGCGCGGCATCTTCCGCAACGCGCATCCACCTCTCTCGCTTCGCGTCCCTATCGGCCGCATCGATGCGGACAATCGTCCTTGCGGAAATCACAGGCACTATGCGCGTCGCGCCCAGCTCGGTGGCCTTCTCAACCGTCCAGTCCCAGCGCGATCCTTTCGTGACGCACGCAAAAAGCACAAGCCCCCTGCCATGGCGCAACCCGCGCCGAATCTCACCGGCCGCGACAAGGCGTCCATCGGTCCACTCGAATTCGCGCCACGAACCGCGCCCGTCAAAAAGCTCGATCTTCTCACCCTCCTTAGGGCGTATGACCTTGAGATGGCGAAGCGCTGCGCGCGAAAGTGCGGGCGAAGAGTCCTCTAGACTTGAGGTGTCTGCCAACAGCCTGTGCATGGGCGCCCCGATGAAATCCTATTCGGCGGATTCCTCGCCTTCATCGGCGCTCGCTTCAGTCTCGCGTGCGGCGCGCGCCTCACGAGCCTTGCGAAGCTCTTCCTGTATCTGCAAGAGCTGTGCGCGCTGCTCCTCGCGCTCGGCCTCCTGCTGCGCCTTTTCCTCGGCCGCAATGCGACGCTCCTCTTCTCGCTTGGCGTTCTCCTCAGCCTTCTGGGCAGCCTCCCTGGCGGCATCCTCCTGACGCTGCCTTTCGCGCATAAGGCGTCTTCCACGCAACGAACCGGGAGCGTTCGCGTTTGGCCTTCCAGCGACGCCGGACCTGTCTTGGGCGCCACCGCCCTTGCTTGCGGCGTTGGGCTGCGACGCGGAATTGCCGCCGATGGAAAGCGACACCTCCACATCGCCCTTGGCGATCGTCATCGTCGCTTTCGCGGCATCGGCCTCCTTAACAAGCCATCCGTTGCGGGACTCCCCGACCTTGAGGTAGTAGTGGACTGGATTTTTCGCGTCACCGTTATCCGTGAAGCCAACCGCCGTCTCGCCGCTCGGCGTCACGTTTATGACGGAAAAGTGTATCGCGCTCTTTATCTGCTCCTGCTCCTTCGTGAGCTGCTCGGCGTCGGCCTTGTCGTCGGATCTCGAAACTTCGCTCGGCGGCCTCGTCGGATCGAATCCAGGCGGGGGCTCGCCGAACATCTGGCGATCCACAATCGACTGGTAGCGTTGATACGGCTGACGCTCGGCAAAGAGCGTCAGCGCCGAAAAGACCGCAAATGTCGTCAGCAAAAGTTTCATTGGAGATATTATACCAAAGACTAGAGCGCCCTCACAAGGTTCCTGAGGTACGTCCCGTAACTGGACTTTCCATAGCCTTCGGCGAGCTTCCTTAGCTGCTCATCGTCTATCCACCCGCGCGACCAGGCTATTTCCTCTATGCAGGAAATCTGAAGCCCCTGACGCTCTATAAGAGCACGCACGAAATTCGTCGCGTCCGCCAGAGACTGATGCGTGCCCGTGTCGAGCCAGGCGAATCCGCGGCCCATCGTCTCCACCGAAAGGCGACCTTCGTCGAGGTACTCCCTGTTGAGGTCGGTTATCTCATATTCGCCGCGCGCGGACGGTTTCAGCGCCGCCGCCTTCTTTACTACATCATTCGGATAGAAGTAGAGGCCAACCACAGCGTAGTTGGACTTCGGCTTAGCAGGCTTCTCCTCAAGCGAGATGGCCTTGCCGGTCGCGTCAAACTCCACCACTCCGTAGCGCTCAGGATCGCTCACGCGGTAGCCGAACACCGTCGGCTCTTTTCTCTCGGACGCCGCCCTGAGAAGCGCCGGCAGATTCGCGCCGTAGAATATGTTGTCGCCGAGCACCAGGCAGGCGTCGTCGTCACCAAGGAACTCCCGCCCGAGGACAAACGCCTGCGCAAGCCCGTTTGGAACCTCCTGAACCTTGTAGGAAAACTTCATGCCCAGGTCAGATCCGTCGCCGAGCAGCCGCTCGAAGTTCGGCAAATCGCTGGGAGTGGAGATTATGAGAACCTCCCTTATGCCGGCCAGCATCAAAGTGGACAGCGGATAGAACACCATGGGCTTGTCGTACACCGGCAACAGCTGCTTCGACACCACACGGGTAAGCGGATGGAGACGCGTTCCCGCGCCGCCCGCTAGTATGATTCCTTTTCTGGCCATTCAGTTCCTCCTTACCGTATTTGGATTATATGGTGAATTATATCAAATCTCCCGACCGTGCGCTTGCCCCAAATGCAGGGTTGATATGAATTTGAGAAGTGTATTTTGTGCAGCAGAAGTCGTCGCTGCGATCCTAGGGGGCTGTCCCCGCCGTATTCTGCTTTCTTGCCTTGCCTTTCCAGTGTGCGGCTTGTTTCGCCGCAACCTCTCTTGCACGGTGCGTGTCGGGCGATTTCCGCGTCCTTGCGACCGCTCGGCATACACTAGTATGCCTTCGGGTCGCAGTCCTGCCGAAATCGTCACGGCCCGCGCCGTCCGTTCGGCTTGCGGCGGCGAATCAAGCCGCGCTTGGCACTTTCGAGTGCGCGGTGCGGCGTGGCGCGGCTTTCTTCACTCGCGCCCGCTCTGGCGTCGTCTTCTCCCGCGCGATCCGCGGCGAAAAGGCGTCGCCTGGCTGTGTCGCCCGCTTTTCCGCGCTGCTTCAAAGCGGCGCTCCTTGCCATGCTCGCCTTTCGCTCGCGCCTCGCGCGAACCGAAGGCGCCGCGCATCACTCCGCTCGTTCATCGAGCCTTGCCGCGCCGCCCCGCTCGTCCAGCATGAAGCAAACGTACTGCATGTCCTCCCCGGCGAAGAACGGGCTTCTCGCCACAGCGTCCAGCCTTTTTGGAGCTTTAGGGCCTGTCCCCGTCGATTTTCGCCGACGATTGCGTGATAATGGATATGGCACGCTAGTGATGATCGCGGGAATCGGACTGCGAGTGAAAGCGACCCTGAAAGCAACAGGTCAAGCGACTGCGCGTGAGGGACGGGAGGGCTGGCAAGGAGGAGCTGAGCGAGACGGCGGCCTGCGGTTCGCGGCAGACGCGGCGGGACGCAAGCGAGACAAGGAAGTCGGTATCCCGACGACGCAGTATCGCGCAGCGTGCCGCCGATGGATGGCGCGGGAGCAGGACGGCGGCGAGCGGGAGCGACGACGAGCCAGCCCGGTCTCGCGCGGTATCCCGCGCGACCGTCCCGAATACGACCAGGGATGCAACCGCGGCTTGTTTCGCCGCCGCCAGCCGGGCGGAACCTTCGAGGACGCGGCGATTTATGCAGGACTCGCCCCCGAAGACATACTCGTGTATGTCGAGCGGGGCGAAGGACGCAGAAATCGCCCGCTCTCGAAGGCGAGCACGGTTGCGGCGAAACAAGCCGCACGTCGGAATGCAAGGCAAGCGGACAAAGCAATTCGACGCCCGCTCTCCCAATGTGGGGACAGTCCCCGCATTGATTGCGAAAATGGGTAAACTACTGGCGTTGCGGCCGTGCGAAACAACGCAAAATATGGTATCATTCTTCAAGCGAGGCAAACAATGAACAAAACAATTCTTAATACCGCCCTGTTCCCGATGATCGCCGCCTGTATTGCTGCAGGCGCCAAGCCATGCCTTGCGGCGAATCTCGCTCCCGACGGCACCAACGACATGACGCGCGCATTGCTTGAAGCCGTATACGCGTATGACGACGACAATTTGATTATTGCTGAAGGTGAGTACCACTTCTACTCTTCTTCCTCGCAGCTGATGGACATCTACATATCCAATCACGACCAAAACCTGCCGAGGCGTGTGCAGCTGCCGATTTGCGGAGCCGTCGGGCTGTGCATCGAAGGACAAGGCAAAGGCGCACGCTTCATATTCCACGGCGAATCAACCGGCATTCTGCTGATGGACGCCAACCGCGTCACGCTCAAGAACATCTCGCTTGACTGGGCCGAATCGCCGATTGGCGAAGCGAAGATAGCGTCTTTCGCCGAAAACGGCTCGCCCAGGCTGGAGTGGAAGGTCCATGCTTTCGACGGCGAGGGCTCCGCCCGGATGCTTTGGGACGCCAAGACCCATGCCATAAAGCCGAATACCGGCGACATGTTCAACATTGCCCAGGCAACCGCTGGCGACTTCATATCGTTCCGTTCCTGGGAACGTCCTTCTCCGGCGATCTGCCTGTATCGCGCAAGCGACATCGATCTTGTTGGTGTAGTCGTCCACTCTGCCCACGGCATGGGCCTTCTCGCCCAAAGGTCGAAGGATATCAGCTGGAGCCTTGGCGGGGTTTTCCCGCGTGAGGGATGTCTCTGCTCTACAAAGGCGGACGCGACCCACTTCTCGAACTGCCGCGGCGAGATCTCAGTGTGCGGGGCGCGTTTCGAGGGCATGATGGACGACGCCATAAACGTGCATTCTACCTGCCTTGGCATAGTCGACAAGCCGGCAGACAACAAGATTCTCTGCCGCTACATGCATCCGCAGGCGATCGGATTCGAGGTCTTCAAGCCCGGCGAACGGCTGCGCTTCATCCGCTCGCGTACGCTCGAAAACGGCCCCGAGTGCATCGTTACCGCCATCTACCGCGAAGATGCGCGGCATGTCGTGCTTACGCTCGATGCGGACGGCGCAAAAGCCCTGGCTGAATACGGCGAGGGCGATGCTGTCGAGAATGCGGACTGGCAGCCAAGCGTTCGGTTCACCGACAACATCGTAAGGAACAACCGCGCCCGCGCGGCGCTTTTCACGACGCCCGGCAAGGTGGTGGTCACCGGCAACACGTTCGACCATGTATCCGGCTCGGCAATCCTCTTCGCGGGCGACGCGGCGAACTGGTATGAATCTGGAGCATGCAGCGACGTTCTCATATCAGGCAATACCTTCAAAGACTGCCTTACTTCGCAGTACCAGTTCTGCACAGCGGTCATAGCCATAGCCCCGACGGTCTCCGACCTGGCCGCGCAGAAGACGCCCTACCACAAGAACATCAGGGTTACCGGCAACACCTTCGACTGCCACGGCGCAAAGCTATATGACGGCGTATCGGTGGAAGGACTCGTCTGGTCCGACAATAAGACCTTGGACTAAGACACAAAGCAGGTGGCGTTGGCCTCAAGTGCGGCGGACAGCTCGTCGAACGCAAGGCCGCGCAGCTCGGCGAGCTTTGCCGCGATTTCGTCAACGGACGGCACTTCGGCAAAATTCTCTTCGGTTCTGTCGCTCTCTACAAGCAAGCGGTCCAGCGGAATCTTCTTCGCAAGCTCTCGGTAGTTGACCGCATGATCGTTCAGCAACGCTGGCCCTATGGAAACGAAGCCGTTCATTGCGACGATGTCCGGCAAAAGTCCATCCGAGCGCGAAAAGCCGTGAAAGAGGAATGACGGTATCCGTCCCGCGTATGGCTTGCACGCCTTTACGACTTCGCCCCAGCACTTCGCGCCGTGCAGAACGACTGGCCGCCCGAATTCGGCGGCGACTTCCAACTGACGCTCGAACACTTCACGCATTCGCGGCGAAATGTTGCGGTCGCGCAGGCGGTCCAGTCCGATTTCGCCGACGCCCGCCGCACGGTCGGACGAAAGGCGTTCCCTTAGTCGCGCCTCGTCGAAATCGTCCAGATACCACGGGTGGGTTCCGTGGAAGACAACGGCGTTTGGCGGCATCGGCAAAGCGAACGGCGAACAGAGGAAGAACCTCGATTCGCCGTCGGCTTTGTGACAGTGGGCGTCGGTAACGGCCACCCTTACATGTCCTTGGTAAGCTCCCAAGTCTTCACGAGCATGCGCGGAATGTGGAACGGACCCTTGAAGATGTTGCCCTTGGCGGGCTGGGCCACGGTTCCGTCGCGGTGCAGGTAGCCGTACCATTCGGGGAACTTCTTGTCCTTGAGGTGCGCCCATGACCAGTCGCTGATGAGCTTGTGCCACTTCTCGTACTTCTTGTCGCCGGTGAGCTTGTAGGCATAGGCGGTCGCGATGATCGTCTCGCACTGCGGCCACCAGAACTTCATGTCCTGCTCATAGCACTGCGGCGGCAGGTTGCGGCAGTCCTTGAAGCTGATGATTCCACCGTACTTCTTGTCCCAGCCCCAATCCCACGACCAGTCCAAAATCTTAAGCGCCGTTTTCAAGAGCTCCTTGTCGTCTCGCGCAACGGCGACATCCATGAGGAACCAGCTCGTCTCGATGCAGTGGCCGGGGTTGATCACGCGTCCGCCGAGAGTGTCGATGAACTCGCCGTTCGGGCCGACCGTTTCAAGAAGTGCCTTGAACTCGGGATGGATGAAGTACTTGGTCAGCAGCCCGATGGACTCCGTGATCTGCTGATCGAGCACGGGGTCGTCGGAGATCTGCTTGAGAACATTCGCGACGTTGATGAGGATCATCGTCAGCGAGTGCCCCTGGGCCTGCACGACAGGCTCGCTCTTCGACGGCATCCACTTCTTGGGGTTGGCCACGAACTTGCGGATGCGCTTGAACAGCTCTACGGACTTCTTTGCCCACGCCTTGTCGCCGCTCGCGAGCGAGTATTCGGCGTAGGCGATCGCGGCGAAGCACTCCGAGAAGACATAGCGGCGCTTCCTGAGGCCAACACCGTCCTCCGTCACCTCGAAGTATGCACGGCCGTCCTTGGCGAAGCAGTGCTTGTCGAGGAATTCGCAGCAGCTCTTCGACGCCTCAAGCCACTCGGGGTCCTTCTTCACATGGTTGTAGGCGTAGGCGGTCATCCAGCCGAAGCGCCCCTGGAACCAGACGCTCTTGGTGGTGTCCATCAAGGAACCGTCGCGATCCAGGCAAGTGTACACTCCGCCGTGCTTGCGGTCGTAGCCGTACTTCATCCAGAACGGCATTATGTTCCGCTCAAGTTCCGTCTTGTAGGTTTTGTTCCACTTCTGCCAGTAGGCGTTCTTCATTGTTTCGCTCCTTTTTTGGCTGTTCGCTTCCGCCGCAGACCACCCACCTCAGGCGATCGTCTTGGCGACTGCGTATACATTGTCGACAGTGAAGCCGAAGTGCTCGGCGAGGACCTTGTAGGGCGCGCTCGCGCCGAACCGGTCGAGCGTCACGAGTCTTGTCGTCTTGAAGTCGAGCCTGAAGCGGTCCCACCCGAAGCGAGAACCGGCCTCGACTATCACGCGGCGTGTCATTGTCTCGGGCATCACCTCGCCGCGGTAGGCGTCCTTCTGGGCGAGGAAGAGCTCCATGGAGGGCATCGACACGACGCGCACCGACTTGCCTTCCGCCGCGAGGCGCTTTGCGGCCTCGATGCAGAGAGCCACTTCGCTGCCGGTCGCGATGAAAAGGATCGTATCGCTCTCCGATGCTCCCGGCGTGCGCTGCTCGAATATGACGTAGGCACCCTTTGCGACGCCCTCGTGACGGACGCCTTGGAGAACCGGCACATTCTGGCGCGTGGTGAGTATCGTGCTCGGACCGCTCGTGTGGAGTATCATCTCGACAAGCGCGTATGCCGTCTCGTTGGCGTCCGCCGGACGGAACGTGACCATGTTGGGCAGCGGTCTAAGCGCTGTAAGGTGTTCGACCGGTTCGTGCGTCGGACCGTCCTCGCCGACATAGAAGCTGTCGTGCGAAAACACGAACATCGACGGCAGCTCCATTATCGCGGCGAGGCGCATCGCGGGCTTGCAGTAGTCGCTGAACACGAAGAACGTCGCGCCGAACCCCCTGAGGCCGCAACCGAACGCGGTTATGCCGTTGGCGATCGCCGACATCGCGATCTCGCGTATGCCGTAGTGGATGTTGCGGCCCTCGAACGAGCCGGGGGCGACGTCGCCGCACCCCTTCATGTACGTCTTGTTGCTCGGGCCGAGGTCGGCGCTGCCGCCAATGAGCCCGGGCACGATCGGCGCGAGCGCGTTCAGGGCCTCGCCGAAGGCGGAACGCGTGGCGATCTGCTTCGAAGAATCGAACTTGGGAAGCGCCGAAACCATCTTCATGTAGTCTGGCTCGGCAGGCTTCGCCGCAAGGGCGGGGTTTTGCCTCGTCCAGCGCCTGGAGAGCCTGTGCATGGCCGCCGTGCGGTCCGCGAAGAGCGCGTAGACGTCGTCGCCGACGACGAAGCTCTGCTCGGGGTTGAAGCCGAGCGCGACCTTGGTTGCAGCAAGTTCATCGGCTCCGAGAGGTGCGCCGTGGCAATCGGCGGTGCCGCACTTCGCGGGAGCGCCGAGGCCGATCTTCGTCTTCGCTATGACGATCACCGGCTGGCCATGCACCTTGAGCGCGCGGCGGAAGGTGCGGTCGATTTCGTCGAAGTCGTGTCCATTGCAGGCAAAGACCTTCCATCCGTAGCTCTCGAAACGCTTCTTGGTGTCGTCGGCCATGGCAAGCGCGGTCGAGCCCTCTATCGTGATGTCGTTCGAGTCGTAGACGACTATGAGATCGTCGAGCTTCATCGAGCCGGCCCAGCTGCATGCCTCGTGCGAGATGCCCTCCTCGATGTCGCCGTCACCGCAGAACACCCAGGTCTTGTTGCCGGTCTTCATGCGCTTCGCGGAGAGCGCGAGGCCGACACCCATTGCAAGGCCCTGCCCGAGCGGACCGGTCGTAACCTCGACGCCCGGCATCAGTCCGCGCTCGGGATGGCCCGCGCAACGCGAACCCAGCTGGCGGAAATTCTTGAGCTCGTCCATCGAAAGTTCGCCGACGCCGGCGAGGTGGAAGAGAGCGTAGAGAAGCGAGCTGGCATGCCCGCCGGAGAAGACCAGCCTGTCGCGGCCTGTCCACTTGGTGTCCTTCGGGTCGAAATTGAGGAACTTGAGCCAAAGCGACACTGCGAGGTCGGCCATGCCCATGGCGGCGCCGGGATGCCCTGACTTGGCTTTCTCGATCATGTCCGCACAAAGGCAGCGAATCGTGTCGGCTGCGTGTTTCAGTTGTTCGTTCGTGAGTTTCATATTGTGGTATTATACCATTTCATGGGCCTTCGCGTCCATAACGTCTGAAGACCGGCAAACAGGCGCGACAAGAAAACCGCCGCGCCTCCAGGGTGCAGCGGTCTTGCATTCTCTATCGTCGAGAATCTTACTTCGCGGTAAGCGCCGCGACGCCGGGAAGCACCTTGCCTTCGAGGAACTCGAGGCTCGCGCCGCCGCCCGTCGAGACGTGGCTCATCTCCGCAGCCTTGCCGCTCTTCTTGACCGCGCTCACGGAGTCGCCGCCGCCGATGATCGACGTGCCGCCATTCGCCTTCACCGTCGCAACTGCCTCGCAGACGCCGTAGGTGCCCTTGGAGAGCGGAGCGAACTCGAAGCAGCCCATAGGCCCGTTCCACACCACAGTCTTCGCGCCCTTCACGGCCTCGCCGAACAGAGCAACCGACTTCGGACCGATGTCGAGACCCATCCAGCCATCCGGGATGTCTCCCTCGACCGTCTTCATCTCGATGTCGCTCGCGTCCTTCGTCTCAGGGAACTTGTTCGCGATCACATTGTCGACCGGCAGAAGAATCTTGATGCCCTTCGCGGCCGCAGCCTCGAGCATCTCCTTGCAGTACGCGACCTGCTCGTCCTCGCAAAGCGAGTTGCCGATCTTGAGACCCTGCGCCTTCTTGAAGGTGTAGGCCATGCCGCCACCGATGATGAGAGTGTCGACCTTGTTGAGGAGCGCCTTGACGACCGCGAGCTTGTCCGAAACCTTCGCGCCGCCAAGTATGGCGACGAACGGCCTTACCGGATTCTCGACTGCGTCGCCGAGGAACTGGATCTCCTTCTCAAGCAGGAAGCCCGAAACCGCCGGCTGGATGTAGTCGGCGACGACTGCGGTCGAAGCATGGGCGCGGTGCGCCGTGCCGAACGCGTCGTTGCAGTAGAGATCGCCGTAGCTCGCGAGCTTCTTCGCCATCTCGGCGCGCTGAGCCTTGAGCTCGGCCTTCTTCGCCGCGAACTCCTCGTCCGTGAGATGGATGCCCTTCTTCTCGTCGTCTTTCTTCACCTTGCCGTCTTCGGCCTTGTAGAAGCGGGTGTTCTCGAGAAGCGCAACCTCGCCGGGCTTGAGAGCCTTGACCACTTCGTCGGCGGCCATGCAGTCGGGGACGAACTTGACCTCGATGCCGAGCTTCTTCGAAAGCTCCTCGGCGACGGGCTTGAGCGTGAACGCCGCGTTGTCGGGATTCGGCGCCGCACCAAGCTTGACGCCTTTCGGACGCCCGAGATGGCTCATAAGGACAAGGCTGCCGCCCTGGTCAAGCACATACTTGATCGACGGAAGAGCCGCGACAATGCGGGTATCGTCCGTAATCTTGCCGCTGCCGTCCTTGGCCATCGGCACGTTGAAATCAACACGCATCACGACGCGCTTGCCCTTGAGCTCGACGTCGCGCAGAGTCTTCTTGTCCATTTTGAGTCTCCTCGGTTTGTGGGTGGATGTTACTTGGCCTCTGCGGCCTTGGCCATCTTGTTGAGCTTAAGCTGTGCGCGGCTCTTGATGCGATTGGCCTTGTTCTTCTTGATGATGCCCTTCTTTACGGCCTTGTCGGCACCGGAGACGAGCTCCTTGAACTTCTTTTCTGCGGTATCCTTCTCGCCCGCATCCGCGGCCTTGAAGAGCTTCTTGTGCGAATCATGCAGCTTGGCCTTTACGGTCGAGTTGCGCTTGTTCGCCTTAGCGTTCTGACGGTCACGTTTCCTGGCGGCGCGGCCGCCCTTGATGTTTGCCATGTTACTATTTACTCCTCTTAGGAATGTTTGAACGTGTATTTTACCTTATTTCGTCGCAAAAAGCAAGTGGGGGTACAAAAAATTAGCCTGCGGTGAATTCCTCCGCAGGCCTTTGGTGGGCGATCACTCTTGATCAAAACCATCTATAAGATAATTTTCTGCCACGTTACACGCGCATGAAACTGGCGCCATCGACCGGGCTCTCCTGCGGCTCTTTCTCGGCCTGCGTCCGCGCCACCTTCTCCGCCTCGCCGTAGCCCTCGACGATATCCCGCCACTCTTCGGCAAGGTTGGAGAGCCTTTCGACATGCCCGTAAAGGCTATCCGCATCGAGATCGACAAGCCGAAACCTCTGCTGGATGCCAAACGTTTCGTTTTCGGGGTTCTGGAAAAGCACCGCGCCCTGAAGCGCTTCGTAGAGGAAGTTGGCCTTGAGCATCATGGAGCCAAGCGGACGGTCGGCGCTGCCGGGCTGCTGACCGATGTCGGCAACTATTGTCAGCGTCTCTGTTGCACCGTCATTCAGAAACCCAAACGCAACACCATCAATCGAAAGGGCTACGACATCGTCCTGCTGAGATAATTCCGCCAAACCAATCTTTGCTGCAAACTGCTGCATCAATTCATTGAATTCCATGTCTGTAATTGTCCTTTTGCTTGTTTTCCCGTCACTTAGGCACGATTGCCGCGTATTATACCATATTCATCCCCACCCTGAAAAGCGCGGCAATAGTCCCTGTAAATGCGGGGACAGTCCCCATAAAATTACTACTTTATCCTTAAACTCGAATCACGTGAAGACCCTCGACGGTTCAATCGTTGCTCCTGCTGACTGCTGCCGCGCACCGAAGAAGACGATCTGCTACTGCTATTCACATTTTGGTTTATTGCTTGCGACTGTCGCGAACTGCCTCCGCGCACGGAATCATTTCCGGCGCTTCTTGTCTTTTTCGTGCTACTTCCAATGACTTGCGGTACTGTTGCGCTTCCACGTGCAGACGCATTTGAACGACTGTTTGCAGATGATGCCTGACGATCTAAACGTTGCTCCTGCCGACTGCTGCCGCGCACCGAAGAAGACGACCTGCTACCGCTATTCACATTTCGGTTTATTGCCTGTGTCTGTCGCGGACTTTCTCCGCGCACAGAATCATTTCCGGCGCTTCTTGTCTTTTTAGTGCTACTTCCAATGACTTGCGGTGCTGTTGCGCTTCCACGTGCAGACGCATTTGAACGACTGTTTGCAGATGATGCCTGACGATCTAAACGTTGCTCCTGCCGACTGCTGCCGCGCACCGAACTATTGGCACTCCTATTCGACTGCGCAGCCATTTGTTCAGCTCTTTGCCGCTCTTCTTCTGCGCGTTTATCTGCTTGAATACGCTCCTGCTCAAGACGTTGCGCCTCATATCGTTTTTGCCGTTCTTCCATCATCACTCTACGGCGTTCTTGCAGGACTTCTATGCGTGATGAAACATAATTCCATCCATATATTGTTCCGCCAATACAGCCCACCGCTATAATAGCGGATAAGATTATTCCTAATGTAGATGTTTTGCCTTTTCGCCAGCTAGTCATCACGACAATAGCGAAGGAGACATTAGCAATAAACATAATAGGGCTAATCAACGCGGAGCAAATTACAACCACAAGCCCTCCAATAAGAAACGCAAAAAGACATCCCCACAGCGGCGCAGCATGGTCTTCTTCTGCCGCAACAACCTTGCCACTAGAATTCTTCCATAATGTAAAATACCGAGTATTCAATTCCGTCCCCATTGAACTGCCCCAATAAGCATACACTCCTCGCAAAGCACCTACACTTTGAAGAAGTCCAAATATACCAACCTGCAAAATGACTTCCCACATGTTGTCTGGCCCCCCAACTCCTCCCGACACTACAATGTCATTAATGTCTTTTGCGATGTGCCAGCATCCAAACAGCCACAACGCCGAAGAGGCTAGATTAAATATAACAGCAACTATCAGTGTCATGTTACGTCCTTTCTGTACCATTAATTCTACCATGTGATGTTCTTGCCAGGGTCAAGTTCTTGTTAAGACACCAGAATCTTTCGTTGTTCACGACTTCGTGCGTTGCCATTACGACAGAGCTTCCAATGACATAAATATCAGTATTGACTCCAGAATTCTCCGCTTGCCGGTCGTGTATGCAACGGAAGGCATTGACGATGGATGACTTGTCAACTTCAAACAATTGCGTCATCGCCAACTGCATAAGCCACAGCGATTCATCCTTCAGAACGGCATTGCCTTTAACCGCCCCTTCATGAGTCGTGTATAACATTACTGGAAGTTCTGCTGGCTTGCTCATGATGCATCGTTTCCGCTTTGTAGAAAAGTATTATAACAAATTCGTACCCGGTTTGCCGAAAAGCCTTCTCCAGCTACGTTTGTCCGCCGTAGCCTTGGTATCGGCAGATTCATTCCGCATCCTGTAACATTCCTTCCCGCAAAATCGTGGAGCCTGTAAATTATGGGATTAAAAGTCTATCATGCGTGAACGGCGTACAAATCTTCAGAGTAAAGACTCGTATAGTCCATAAGGACATCCTCGATCAAATCTCCGCCGGAGAGTGCGGCAATAATCTTCGAGGCCTTAATACGAGTTCCGCACATGGAGAGCAACCTTCAGTAAAGTACGAGGTTTGCGCTCAGCGCGACCCCATAAACAACAACATGAACACATCATGCTGTACCGACGGCAACAGGATACAAAAGCAAACGGGCGGGTTAACCCGCCCGTCGCTTTACCTCTCACATGCCGTAGCTTAGGCGACGGAGCCGCCTGCAGCTTCGATCTTGGCCTTAGCGGAGGCCGAGCAGGGAACCTTCACCGTGAGCTTCTTGGTGAGGGTGCCGGTGCCGAGGATCTTCACTTTCGGACGCTTGTTGTCGGAGAAGCCGGCCTTGGCGAGCGTCTCGACCGTGATCTCGGCGCCTGCCTCGAACTTCTTCTCGAGGTCTGCAACGTTGATGCCGAGCGCCTTCGCGTTGAAGCGGGCGTTGTTGAAGCCGCGCTTCGGCAGACGGCGGACGAGCGGCATCTGGCCGCCTTCGAACATCAGCTTCTGCTTGTGGCCCTTGCGAGCTCCCGCGCCCTTGTGGCCGCGCGTGGAGGTCTTGCCCATTCCCGATCCGCAGCCGCGGCCGACGCGTTTGCGGCGGTGGCGTGCGCCAGGGGTGTTGGTGAGGTTGTGCAGTTCCATTTTAACGTTCCTTTCCCTTACGCCCTGACTGCTGCGATTTCCTCGGCGCTGCGGAGCTTCATGAGCGCGTTCATAGTGGCCTTGACCACGTTGAGACGGTTCTTGGAGCCGAGCGACTTGCCGACCGCGTCACGGATGCCGACCGCCTCGAGGACGGGGCGCATGCCGCCGCCGACGATGAGGCCCGTGCCGTCCGGAGCGGGCTTGAGGATCACACGGCCACCGTCGCACACGCCTTCGACGTCGTGCGGAATGGTCTTGCCGTGCAGGGTGATCTTGCGCATGTCCTTGCGGGCGGCCTCGCCGCCCTTGCGGATCGCGTCGGAGACCTCGTTGGCCTTGCCGAATCCTACGCCGACCTTGCCCTCCTTGTCACCGACGACGATGACGGCGGAGAAGCTCATGCGGCGACCGCCCTTGACGGTCTTGGCGCAGCGGTTGATGAACACTGTGTGCTCGTCGAGCTCGTCCTGCTGCTCGGCCTGGGCGCGCTTGTCACGATTGAAAGCCATTACTTAGCCTCCTCATTCTTGGTGCTGATCTTGAGGCCCGCCTCGACGGCGGACTCCACGACGGCAGCGACACGTCCGGTGTACTTGCGGCCGCCGCGATCCACGACGACGAGCGAGATGCCCGCAGCCTTGGCGGCTTCCGCCGCCGTCCTGCCGAGGTTCTTCGCCGTCTCGAGGTTCGCATGGGCGTCCTTGATCGTGCTCGCCGACGCGAGGGTCTTCGCCGCGTCGTCGTCGATGAACTGGACGTAGATGTTCTTGTTGGTGATGCAGATCGACATGCGCGGACGTTCCGCCGTGCCGACAACCTTCTGCCTCAGGCGCATGTGGCGCTTCTGGCGCTGTACCTTCCGGTTGAAGCTCATTAGGCGACCTTCTTTCCTTGCTTGCGGCGGATGTGCTCGCCGACGTACTTGATGCCCTTGCCCTTGTAGGGCTCGGCCGGGTAGAACGCGCGGATGCGCGCGGCGGCTTCGCCGACCTGCGCCTTGTCCACGCCGGTGATCGTGACCTGGAGGCCGTCGTTCTCGACGGTCACCTTGATGCCTTCCGGCACGACGAACACCTTCGGGGAGGCGAAGCCGAGCGAAAGCGCGAGCTCGCTGCCCTTGAGGACCGCCTTGAAGCCCGTTCCCTCGATGGAGAGCTGCTTCTTGTAGCCTTCGGACACGCCGACAACCATGTTGTGGATCAGCGCGCGGGCGAGGCCGTGGAAGTTGCCGAACTTTCCGTCGTCGGCGCAGGCAACCTTGACGTTGCCGTCCTCCACCTTCGCCGTGATGCCTTCATGCATCGTATAGGTAAGCTCGCCGAGCTTTCCCTTGACCGTCACCTTCTGGCCATCGACGGCGACTGTTACGCCATCGACCACCTTGACGGGTTCTTTTCCGATTCGAGACATTGTCTTTGGACTCCTGTAATTAAGCGACTGTGCAGATGAGTTCGCCGCCAAGCCTGGCCTTCTTCGCATCCGCGCCGGACATTACGCCCTTGGATGTGGAGAGGACAGCGAGACCCATGCCGTCGAGAACGGCGGGAATCTCGGAGACGGACACGTACTTGCGGAGACCCGGCTTCGAGATGCGCTTGATCTCCGTGATCGCCGGAACGGCGCGGTCGGAGTACTTGAGCGTGATCACGAGCTTCTTCGGGAACTCTGTTGTAGTGACGGCGTCGGTGATGTAGCCCGACTCCTTCATGATACGGGCGACTTCGCCCTTGAGGCTGCTCGCCGGAGTGACGACGGAGTGAAGGCGGGCCTTCTGTCCGTTGCGAATCGTGCAGAGCATGTCGGAAATGGGATCCGATGTCATTTTATGATTCCTTTCCTTTGGTTACCACGAGGCCTTGGTTACGCCAGGGATGAGACCTGCGACGGCCAGTTCGCGGAAGCAGAGACGGCAAACGCCGAACTTGCGGATGTAGGCGTGGCGACGGCCGCAGCGCTGGCAGCGGTTGTACGCGCGCACCTTGAACTTGGGCGCCCTCTTCTGCTTTTCGATGAGACATTGCTTAGCCATGATTAGTTCCTCCCTGCGAACGGCATGCCCATGGAGACGAGAAGCTCCTTGGCGGCCTTGGGGTCCTTGGTGCTGGTCACGAACGTGATGTCCATGCCGGAGTGCGCGGCGTTCGTCTCCACCAGTTCGGGGAAGATCGAATGCTCGCGGATGCCGAGCGTGTAGTTGCCTGCGCCGTCGAAGCCGCGGTTCGGCACTCCGCGGAAGTCGCGGATTCTCGGAAGCGCGCTCGAGATGAGGCGGTCGGCGAATTCCCACATGCGCTCGCCGCGGAGGGTCACCTTCGCGCCGATAACCATTCCCTCGCGCAGCTTGAAGTTCGAGATGGACTTCTTCGCCTTGCAGAGCATGGGCTTCTGGCCGGTGATTGCCGTAAGGTCGTCCACAAGGGCCTTCTGCTCGTCCTTGGAGACGATGCCGAACGCCATGTTGAGCACGATCTTCTGAAGGCGCGGAACGAGCATCTTGTTGGTCGTGCCGAGCTTCTTCTCAAGCTCGGGAACCATGCGGCTCGCGTATTCGTCTTTGAGTCTTGCCATGATGACTTGTTCCTTTTCCTTAGAGGGCCTTGCCGCTCTTGACCGAGATACGGGCCTTCTTGCCTTCATTCTCGCCGGTCTTCACGCGCGTTCCGCACTTCTTCTCGGCATCATAAGGCATGAGCTTGCAGAGACGAATGGGGAACTCGCGGTCGATGAGACCGCCGGCCTGCTTCTCGGTGCGACGCACCGCCTTCTTGTGGACGTTGAGGCCGCCGACGATTGCCGTCTGCTTCTTCGTGTCCACGCTCAAGACCGTTCCTGTCTTGCCGGCGTCGTTGCCGGAGATGACGATAACGGTGTCGTTCTTCCTGATTCTTGCGATAGCCATTTTAGCTGCTCCTTAAGTTTAGACCACTTCCGGGGCCATCGAGAGGATCTTCATGTAGTTCTTCTCGCGAAGCTCGCGGGCGACGGGCCCGAACACGCGGGTACCGATCGGGTTGAGCTTGGAGTCGACGAGCACGCAGGCGTTCTGGTCGAAGTGGACGGTCGAGCCGTCCTCGCGGCGGATCGGCTGGCCGGTGCGGACGATCACGGCGGTCGCGACAGAGCCCTTCTTGATCGAGCTGGTCGGGGAGGCCTCCTTGATCGCGACGCGGATGACGTCGCCGAGGTGCGCGTACTCCTTGCGCTGCTTGAGGATGCGGAAGCACATGGCGCGCTTGGCGCCCGTGTTGTCCGCCACTACTAGGTTTGTGAGTTCCTGTATCATTGCGGAAGCTCCTTACTTCACGATGCGCCAGCGCTTCGTCGCCGAAAGCGGACGCGTCTCCATAATGGTGACGGTGTCACCGACCTTGGCCGTGTCGTCCTCGTCGTGCACGTGATACTTTTTCGTGCGCGTGACGATCTTGCCGTACACGGGGTGGCGTTCGCGGTAGCTGACCGTGACGACCACGCTCTTCGCGCCCATCTTGGACGCAACGACGCCCTTGCGCAACTTGCGCGCGCCGCGGTTTGTGGTTTCCGTGCTCATCAGATTTTAACTCCTGCGCGGGTGATGAATTTCGTGTGGATGCCGATCTTGGTGGCTGCGAGGCGCAGGCACTCCTTGGCGGTCTCCTCGTTGACGCCGCCGACCTCGAAGAGCACCTTGCCGGGGAGGATGACGGCCGCCCAGAACTCCGGGTTGCCCTTTCCTCCGCCCATACGCACTTCGATAGGCTTGCGGGTGACGGGCTTGTCGGGGAACACGCGGATCCACAGCTTGCCCTTGCGCTTCATTTCGCGGTTGATCGCGACGCGGCACGCCTCGATCTGGGTCGCGGTGAGAAGGCCGCGCGTAAGCGCCTTCAGGCCGAACTCGCCGTACGCGAGCTCGGTGCCCGACGTGGCGTAGCCGGCGCGGTTGCCCTTCGATACCTTGCGGTACTTGACTCTCTTAGGCATCAGCGGCATGGCTTAGCTCCTCTCCTTGCGGTCTCCGCGCTCGCGACGACCCTCGCGACGACCTTCGCCGCGCGGCGCACGGGCCTGGAAGCCCTCTTTCTTGCAAATCCACACCTTGATGCCGATCTTGCCGGCCGTGGTGTTTGCCTCGGCGAAACCGTAGTCGATGTTCGCGCGGAGGGTGTGCAGCGGCACCTTGCCCTCGCGGGACCACTCGACGCGCGCGATTTCCGCACCGTTGATACGGCCGCTCGCGTGGACCTTGATTCCGTCGACGCCCATGTCCATCGCAACCTTCATCGCACGCTTCATCGCGCGCTTGAGGGCGATACGGCGCTCGAGCTGCTGGGCGATGCCCTCGGCAACGAGCTGCGCATCGGCGTCGGCTCCCTGGACCTCCTTGATCTCGAGATAGACTTCCTTCTTGGTCATCTTCTCAAGCTCGGTGCGGACCGCCTCGACGTCACCGCCCTTGCGGCCGATGATCACGCCGGGACGCGCGCTGAACAGGGTCACGCGGACGCGGTTCGCGTAGCGCTCGATGAGGATCTTTGAGATGCCGGCCTCGGCGAGCTTCGCCTTCACCGCATCGCGGATCTTCTGGTCTTCGATGAGGTAGGCGCCGAACATCTTCTTGGGCGCGAACCAGCGGCTGCCCCAGGCGTGGTTCACGCCGACGCGGAAGCCAATCGGATTAACTTTCTGTCCCATTACTTCGCCTCCTTCTTGGCGTCGGTCAGGACGACCTTGCAGTGGCACATGCGGCGGGCGATCGGGTGGGCGGAGCCACGGGCCGTCGGCCAGTAGCGGCGCATCCTGACGGACTCGTCCAGCACACAAAGCTTGACGGTCATTTCGCCAGCCTCCTTCACTCCGTGGTTGTTCGCTGCGTTGGCGATGGCGGAGAGAAGGGTCTTCTTGATGATTTCAGCGGCCTTCTTGGGCGAGAACTCGACGACCTTGAGCGCGTCGCTCGCCTTGAGGCCCTGGCATGCGCGGCACAGAGGGCGGCCCTTGAAGGCCGACATGCGCGCGTTGCGGGTAATTGCAGTCACTTCCATTGCTCGATCCCCTTACTTCTTCTCGACCTTGGCCGCGGAGTTGCCGTGCGACTTGAACGTGCGCGTCGGAGCGAACTCGCCGAGCCTGTGGCCGACCATGTTTTCGGTTATGAAGATCGGCATGTGCTGCCGTCCGTTGTGGATGGCGAACGTGAGCCCGACGAACTCGGGGAGAACCATCGAACGACGGCTCCACGTCTTGATCGGCTGCTTCTTGCCGCTCGCCTGCATCTTCTCGACCTTGCGGAGGAGGCTATCCTCCACGTACGGTCCCTTCTTGAGAGAACGCGACATGACTTACTTCCTCCTCTTGACTATGATCTTGTCGGACGCCTTGCGCTTCGCGCGGGTCTTGCCGCCCTTGGCGAGCTGTCCCCACGGCGAACGCGGATGCGAACCGCCGCTCGTGCGGCCTTCGCCGCCGCCCATCGGGTGGTCGACAGGGTTCATCGCGACGCCGCGCACCGTCGGACGGATGCCGAGGTAGCGCTTGCGGCCTGCCTTGCCGAGCTTGATGGAGCCCCAGTCCTTGTTGCCGACCGAGCCGACGCATGCGAGGCAACGGCCGTCGAACATGCGAACTTCGCCCGAAGGCATCTTAAGGGTTACGACGTTGCCGTCGCGCGCCATGATCTGGCAGGAGTTGCCCGCGCTGCGGCCGACCTTCGCGCCCTGTCCGGGAACGAGCTCGATCGCGTGCACGAACATTCCGAGCGGGATCTGGGCGAGAGGCAGGCAGTTGCCGACCGTCGCTTCGGCCGTCGGGCCGTTCATTACCTTCATTCCCGGCTTCAGGCCCTCCGGCGCGAGCACGTAGCTGAGCTCGCCGTCGGTGTACTCGAGAAGCGCGAGATACGCGCTGCGGGTAGGATCGTATGCGATGTCCTTGACCGTCGCCTCAACACCCTGCTTGACGCGCTTGAAGTCGACGATGCGCATGCGCTGCTTGGCTCCGCCGCCGTGGTGGCGCGTGGAGATGTGGCCCTGGTTGTCGCGGCCAGCCGTCTTGCGGACGGCCTTGGTGAGCCTCTTCACCGGACGCTTCTCGGTAATCTCCTCGAACGTCGCGGACTGGCGGAAGCGCATTCCCTGCGACCGGGGCTTGTATGTCTTTAGTGCCATTCTCTTGTCTCCTTATGCCAGCTCGACACGCTCGCCGGCCTTGACGGTGACCGCCGCCTTCTTCCAGGTCGCTTCGGTCGTCGTGCGGCGGGTGCCGCGGATGTACTTGATGCCGCCCTTCATGTTGGCGGTGCGGACCGCGAGGACGTGCACGCCGAAGGCCTTCTCGACCTCTGCCGCGATCTGCGGCTTGCGCGCGTCCGGTGCGACCTTGAGGAGGAAGCGGTTCTCAAGCGCGAGCATGCCGCCCTTCTCGGTGATGAGCACGTCGAGGAGGATTCCGTTCGACTTCTCTTTAAGTTCTGCTCTTGTCATTTCGCGGCTCCTTCCTTACTTCGCGATGCGCGCGACGAGCGCGTCGAAACCGGCCTTGTCGCAGACGAGCTTGCGGTTGGCGAGAACGGTGTAGACGTCCAGCGCCTGCGCGGTGCAGTAGTCGATGCGAGGAAGGTTCGAGGTGACGAGCACTACGGTGTCGTCCACGTCCTTCTGCACGATGCACGCGGTGCGGTCCACGCCAAGGGTCTTAAGCAATCCCGCCATGAGCTTCGTCTTGGGCGCCTCGAACTTGAACTCGTCAACGACGATGATGTCGCCGGCGACGATCTTGTCGGAGAGTGCGCGCGCGAACGCGAGCTTCATGACCTTCTTGTTGACCTTCTGCTCGAAGCAGCGCGGATGAGGACCGTGCGCCACGCCGCCGCCGCGCCACACAGGGCTCTGGCGGAAACCGGCGCGGGCGTTGCCCGTACCCTTCTGCTTCCACGGCTTCTTGTTTGAGCCGGCGACCTCGCCCTTGCTCTTCGTGGAGGCCGTGCCCGCACGCATTGCGTTGCGGATGGCGGTCACAGCGTCCTTGACGGCCTGCTCGCCCTTGTCGAGCGTAAGCAGCGCCTGATCGACGTTGACTTCAATCTTCTGCATGATTACTTAGCCCCCTTCTTCGCCTTGGCGGCGATCGCGTTGTTCTTGAGGGACTTGCGGACGATCACGACGCCGTTGCGGCAGCCGGGGATCGAACCCTTTACGAGAAGCGCGTTATCCTCGGGACGGACCTGAACGACCTCGAGGTTCACCGCGGTGCGGTTGACGTCGCCCATGTGGCCAGGCATCTTCTTGCCCTTCTCGATCCAGCCGGGGAGGTCACGAGCCGCGAGACCGCCGGTGCGGCGCTTGGAGTGGCCGCCGTGGGTCATATTGCCGCCCGCGAAGTTGTAGCGCTTGAGGACGCCCGCGAAACCGCGGCCCTTCGTGACGCCGGTCACGTCGACGTACTTGACGCCTTCAAAGTTCTTTACGGTAAGGACATCGCCGACCTTGACCTCTTCACCGGCCTCGGGAGCGAACTCCTTGAGGACGCGGACGCCGGTCGTGAGACCGCCCGTCTTGGTGAGGTGGCCGCTCTCGGCCTTGGTCATGCGATTGCAGGCGCGGCGGCCGCCATGGGCCTCCTTGTCCGCCTCGGGGTCCTTCCACAGCTTCTGCGTTCCCCAGCCGAGCTGGGCCGCAACGTAGCCGTCGTTATCCAAGGTCTTCACCTGGACGACAGGGCAGGGACCGACCTCGATCACCGTGACGCACGTACGCTTGCCATCGGCGTCGTAGACCTGGGTCATCCCGACCTTCTTGCCTATCAAACCTTCCATCTTCGCCCTCCTCAGACCTTGATGGTGATGTCGACGCCCGCAGGAAGGTTGAGCTTCTTGAGCTCATCAATCGTCTGCGCGGTCGGATTGACGATGTCGAGAAGGCGCTTGTGCGTGCGCATCTCGAACTGGTCCATGGACTTCTTGTCGACGTTCGGCGAACGGTTCACCGTGAAACGCTCGACGCGGGTAGGCAGCGGGATCGGCCCGACTACCTGCGCACCCGTACCCCTCGCGGTGTCGATGATTCCACCGACAGCCTGGTCAAGCACACGGTGATCGTATGCCTGGAGGCGGATGCGTACTCTCTGCTGTTGCATTTTTTCCTTCCTTTTACTTTGTTTCGACTCAGACCCGGAACCTTTCTCCCGGCCTTCGTCCCTCTTTACCTGTGCCTCGACGGTCGCGAAATCCGCGTGCGCCTTACTGCGTCTGCAGTCTCTCGGCGTTGACGCGGGAGACCCTTCTGGGCATCTCGCTCGCGACTGGGTTTCGGCCCAGTTTCCCAGCAAAAACAAGGCTCGCGGCACATTCGTAACCGCGAGCGTTTTAACTCTGCGGCCACGACGCGACGGGTATGACTCGCCCGTATCGCGACCCTTCTTCCTGCTAAGGAGTGTGCATTATACCAAATTTTTGGCTCAGAGCGCAAGTGGGTCAGCAAAATTTTCGAATTTTCCCACTTGGGGCATTACCCTAACTCTCGCAAGACCGCACAATCCATGCCATCAGAAAATCGACAATCCCTTTTTGCCTCTCCGGGCTGATTTGTGTCCCGCGCGGCACTTTCCACCATTTTTCTAGGCAGGAACGGCAACAACAGGCACAAGCGTGTTGAGCGATGAATACGGGATGCCCCCGCATTGGCGTCTGCTTACCGTCATTTTCCGGGTTGGCCGGCGCCAGCCGCATGCGAATGAAATCCTCGCAATGACGGCGGATCGTATCCAAACCTTTGTCTGATATGTACTTTTTGTCCGCTGCCGAAAGGCGAAAACGGCTGCGAAACTTCGATTTTCTAAGTTTCAGAAACGCCGCATCAAATGTACGCTTATCAGACATGGAGAGAGGTTCTATTTGAAAAAGTCCTATGCGGACAGTATAGCATTTCAGACAGCCCGCCGCAACGAATCCAGCCCACTATTTCGCCAATAGGATCAGGCGCTCGCGGATTCCTTCGCCGCAAGGCCCTTTGTGGTGAGCCTGTATTTCTGGGTGGGCGAGCGCGGCGAATCAGGCTGCGTCATTTCAATGAAACCAATGCGCAATGCTGGCGAAAGATAGAATTCAAGGAAACTCGAACGATCCTTCAATTGCAACTTCGTCATTATCTGTCCGCGCGTCATCTCTCTGTCAAGTGCCGAAAGAATCCGCTTCATCGTATCTGAAAGTGCAAGTTTCGGGACCGTATTACTTGTAGGGGTTGCAGCCTTACTTGTAGGGGTACTTGTAGGGGTACAAGCATCGCCCGTCCATCCGCCAATGACAAGATAGCGGCTCATCAGCTCATTTTGTTCACCCAGCAAAAGATTCCTGAAGAACAGCTCCAGATACTCGGTCGTTTCCTCTATGCCCTTCGGCACATTCGTATAGTTCGCCCTCACAAGCGCATTCCTGAAATACCAGGCGTTTTCAGCAAACACGTCGTTATGCACGTCAAAGCCGAGCGTTCGCAGATACTTGATCACGAACACGCCCGTAGTCCTCGTGTTGCCTTCGCCGAACGCATGTATCTGCCACAGATTGGACGTGAACCGAGCTATGTGGCGTATCGTCTCATCGTTCGAAATCCCAACATACGAGAAGCCGCGCTCCTGTTCAAAATCAAAGGCAAGCGTGTCGATGAGCCGATATGCCGCACCATAATGGACAGTATCGCCCTTCAATACCCATTCGCTCTTGGCGATGTCGTAATCGCGAATCTTACCTGCAAACTTGAACACTCCCTCGAACAACCTGCGGTGTATCGACACAAGCTCAGCTGGCGAAAAGGTGAACGAAGGCTCAGATAACACCTCCGCGATATGCTGCGAAACAAGGTCCGCCTCCATTGTGCGCGACGAATCCCCTTCTGCAACCGTCTTCGCCTTGTGGTAGCTTGTGACGAGTTCGCGCGACTCGGCAAGCGAAATCTCGCCCTCGATATTGCGCTTCGCGGTCGTTACGAGATATTCGGACGGAGTAAGGCCATCAACCTTCTGAAGACCTATCGCAGTCTTCCAGGCATACGCCTTTTCGCGCGTATCAGGCTCTTTCGCACGAAGATACTCATCAAACTCTGTCATACGAGTATTATACCATAATTTTAATGCCTTCAGCCGAAAATGCCCAGCCCACTTTGCCACATATTATATGTGGTTCGGCTTAATGATGCGGGAACAGTCCCCAAAAAAATTCTTATCCGACAGTGCGTCAAACGGACGTCAACAACCATTGTCGCAATACCTGCTTCACTGGCAATGCTGCTCATCAGTCGCACCGCCCAACAAATCAGACATCATTTTGGCCTGTTCTTCTGCATCGACCTGACGTATGGCCTCGCAAAGCGTGAATACCGTCGTTTTGCCCGTCTCACGCGGCCAGTCCGTCGGATCGCTCGTCCCCAACAAGGCTTTAGCCCGATGAATCGCGGCTGAAATTCGCTCCTCGCAAAAATCAGATCGAACACGATCAAGCGATTTATCATAATCCGACAGATGTGCACACAACGCATCATGACACGCTTTGGACGTCGTATGCTGCAAGCCATCCTCGAAATGCAACAGCAACCAGAACTCGAACTTTGGATTGGAAAGCGAAAACCCTTTGCACAATCCCGGCGATTCCTTCGGATCCTGCGCCCACACTCTGCAAAGTTCAATCTCCTCCTCCGGCCATTCATCGCGATCAATAACGACCCAAAGATAATCGCCGTCTCGCAGCTGATGCCGCGGCACTGCGGCCTTCAGCGCTGAAAGAACTTTCTTTGGGCTGTTTCCCTCCCGACTCGTAATGGGAGTCACATGCACATACGCGGAATTGAACATCGAGAAATAATCGCACTCCGTCCGCGTCCCCTCAACTCCAACCAAGAAAAGTCGCTTGTAGAACCGTTTGCCAGATGATCGCGTAAACTGCATACCGAGCCCCCTTACCGAATGACTATGGATGGCAGACCGCCCATGCGCCCCGTGAGATAGCTCTTCCGGAGATCCGTGTCCTTGCGCGCCTCGGAGAAATCGGAAACGGCAAATATCTCCGACACCTCGTCACGATTGCGCTCGGCAAGCCACATCTCATCGCGCCGCAAGAGCGACTGGGACAAGAGGCCAATATCATGCGTGGTCGCCAGCAGCTGTCCGCGCGTGTCGTTCGTGCAGCCATCCAAAAACGTCATGACGAGCTTGCGCGCAGCATAGGTATGCAGGCACCTGTCAATCTCGTCGATAACATATACGTGATCGCTCGACTTGTTCTCCATGTCAACAAATGCCGGAAGGAGGTCTAGTATGCGTTTCGTACCGTCCGATTCCTGATCGAGTTCAAACTCCTCCTCGTGCCCGGCATGGGACTTATGGCACGCGACAAGCTTCTCTGCCGTGACAACACCGTCCTTGCGCGTCAGCAAGTAAGGCCAAGTGCGCTCATCGCTCTCCACTCGTGCCGTCTGGCCTTCCTTCAGATTATCAGTAACCGTCTTCACAACCGCAGGCGGAATCGGCAATGCATCCACGCTTATAGGCTTTCGTAAAATGCGCTTGATACCAGTGTCAAAATTGGCCAGAATCGCATTCATCCGTGCAAAGTATGGCGCCGACTCATCGGCATAGCGTTCCTTCGGCGCATAGTGCGCATTTGGTGAAATCAGACAAAGCGTCTTGTCAAACCAGTCATAGACCGGTTTGAACGCTATGATGTTCTGGGTCGAAGCCGTCATCAGGAACAGCTGATTGCCGCGCGTAGACTTGGCAATGAGCTCAAGAAGTTGCTTGTCCTGCTCGTGTGCCGCACCATACTCGTACTTGTAGCCATCAGACGCCGCATCATAAGTCCGTTCGAAACGCACGTCTTCAGCAGGCGCCGTCTCCCGGATCAGCTTTTCGCGTATGACACGAATTCCGTCCAAAACAAACTCATAAGCATAGACGTCATCGCCGATCAGCAAACGGAAGGACATCGTCGTCGGATTCTTCCTGCTATCGGCATCCAGAAGATATGGCTCGACGGGAATCCTTGCACCAGGTGCAAGGAAATACCCCCTCGACACCATGAACTTGGCAAAATCAAGCGCGCGGAAGAAGTTCGTCTTTCCGCTGGCATTTCCCCCGAAGAGCATAGCAATCGGCAAGAAACGTGCCTGTAAACGCTTCACTTTCGTCACACGCTCACCGTGATGTTGCTCCCGGGTTGCGACAAAAGTAAGCTCGCATTTATTGCGATAAGACATCCAATTTTCGATCGAAAAGCTAATTATCATGACCATCCTCCAACTTTTCAGGATGCTATTGTACCAAATTCCGCCCACACTTGTCAAATGGAAGATGCATGTTTTTCACCTCATTCATATTTTTCTCCTTTTACCTACATTCGCTCAATGCGAGCGATCATTCGCATTGAACCCACGGAATATATCGGCGAACCCAGGCGGAAGGCTTTTGAGAAGATCAACCCCGCTCTGTAAATGCGTACGGAAGGTACTTTAGATTCGACCCTCTACCTCCGTTCAAGGTAACAATTTGTGACCTTTAATATTTCATCCGTCATCTTCAGAAGGTGCGCTTCAACATCAATTGGGGCGTACCCCATGGTAATCAGCAAATTTGAGGTCACAATTTGTGACTTCCAATTTTCGACCACAACAACCACCGGTTTTTATAAAGTGCGGGGGGGGGGGCTGTCATGCGGGGACAAGTCCCCACAATCTTCCGCAAAAGCCCATTCTATACCTTGAATATATACGGTTCATATCTGACCTTGTACTCTTCATCAAGGCGAGAGACGTTGCGAAGAAGCGTTTTCGCCCCATCGTCATGCTCTAGCTCAATAAGGCCATGGTCGCCGGTATGTATATGGCCGCACAGCACCAATCTAGGGCGATTCCGCATTATTGCGTCGGTCAAGTCGGCGCTCCCGAAATGCGGCGAGTTTGTATCAATAGACACGTCTATCTTCCTGCGACGAATCCTTGGCGGAGAATGGGTTATAAGAATGTCTAGTTTCTCCGGTATTGCCGCAAACCGCTCCTTTAGATGCCCCGGAAACACTTCTTCAAACGCCCAACTGCCATTTATGAACGGCACCCACGGCGTACCGTAAATGCTAAGCCCGTTGAATTCGCATCCCTCATCAACAAGCAGCTTTACGTTGTCCGGCCACTTTATCGTCTTGCGAAGTTCTTTGCGTTCAGCAAACAGGTCGTGATTGCCAGGCACGACGAAGAACATCGTCTCTGGATATGTCGCACACCACTTGCAGAAGACATCCTGAACCCACCATAACTGGTAGGCCATGTGTGCCTCGCCCCAACCATTCATTACTGCGAAGTCGCCAGCTATCAGCACCGCGTCCATCCCAGAAGGATCCAGCCCTTCCAAGTGTCCGTGCAAATCCGATACGGCATAGATATGAAGCTTCATGATTACATCTCCTTTTACCTACATTAGCTCAATGCGAGCGACCATTCGCATTGAACCCACGGAATATATCGGCGAACCCAGGCGGAAGGCTTTTGAGAAGATCAACTCCACTCTTGCCGACGTCATCCCGCGCGCAGACGTAATTCCTGCACATTATTCCATCACGCCAAGGGCATGTTCCCGTAGCGCACTTCGGACATATCTGATCCATATTCGAGCTCCTATTCCTTTCGTTATCGTGTCGGCGCATTGCGCGACCGAACGCCGGTCACAGGGTACAATACACCTACGGCGCATTTTCGGAATAGGCGATGCCTCGCCAGATGCCGACGACGCTTAGGCCGCGCTTTCGCGCTCAAGCCCGCGGAGGAAGCCTCCTCCATCACGTTCCCAATCGGCGACTGCGGTTCCCGACCTCAACGCCCCCTCCCGGACCGTCCGCCCACCCTTCAGGCTTTTCGATCCGTTCTCAGCAGGACTCGATCAGTTTCAACCCAACAGCTTATCAATGGCTCCCGTTCGTACCTCCGTCGCCACGGAGTTCAATCCCAGAGAGCACGCATATAGTACCATAAAGCCGCGTCCGCCGTCTATCAAGAATCCGCGGCAAATTCGCATAGAATTTTCATCGCGCTGAGACGCAGAGATTCGGATTTTGTGAGAATGCCATGAGATTTGGCATAACCATTATGCGCAAGCCCCACTGGTCAAAGAGGATTTTTTGCAGACTCCCAATTCACCACATAGTCGTCAGCATCAAACTTTATTCCAGCAGACTCAAGTAGCGCTCGCCACTTGCTATTCTTGACGCAGGGTCTCTTTCTGCTGAAGTAATGAAGGATTCCGCCAAACGCTCCCTCGTTGCCGCCTTGCCTTGCAATCAATTTTGCAAGTTGCGTCTTACCCTCCCAACTCTCACATCCACCACAAGACGGGGCGCTTTCGTTACGCATTTCCAAAAGCGGCTTGCCCTTGTACGAGAAATACTTCGGACCTTGATAAGCACCAGAGGCATTGCGATTGGGAATGAACTCCTTGGTAAATCCGGAAAGCGAATATCTCTTTCCCTTGTACTCAATCGTCCTGTCATCGACAACTGCAACAACAAGTCCAGTCGGAATAAAAACAAGCTCATCTTTTGGCTTAATTCCCAATGCAGACAAACCAACTGGCTTGCTTGGGTGCTGCCGCGTCGCCTTTTCCCGAATCTCACGCTCCTTACAAGGGGCGCACACTTTAGTGCCGTCACCAAGATAGATGGTAAAGTCATCCTTGTCGAAAAGCGGAGCAAGTTCCAGCATTATCTTCTTCGCTTTTTCCGGCTCGATAAGATAAAACTCGGAATTCTTGACCTGCTTTGTCTTGGCTACAAGCTTGATGACATTGTGAACGGCCTTTTCAAGCTCTTTCCACTTACTCGTCTCAACCTTTATGTAAACACTCAGCCAAGGGTTTGCCGTGAGCATAGGGCGCATCCTTTTATCGACATCTTGCGCGCGCCCGATCTTCACTCCGCGCTTGAAGTGGCTATCCTTCAAGATATAGACAAAACCTTTATCTTCCATGATGACACGCCCTTATTTTACCCGACATCCTCAATGTCGGAGATTCCCTTATACCTGTCGAACAGGGTTTGAAGCTCGTCCATGACACGGCTCTTTGTCTCCTGCCTGACAGATCCGAAACGCGAAAGCGGCGGCAGTATGGCGTCGATCTCCGTACCTGTCGTCTTGAGAACGCCATCCCTCAACGCGCCCTCGAAGAACACAACCGTCTCGTCAGCCTTCAGGCGCTCCCTTTCGACAAGCGCCATGATGTCGCGCCGTTTGCGTTCCCTTACGAACGCCATCCACTGGTCGGCTATGCTGCCCTCCGTCGCATTGACCTCTTCAAGAAACGCCTCGATAAGCTCCCTTTTCGACCTCAACTCCAGCGAACTTCCGACAGCCTTGTCTATTGCGGCCTTTATCTCCTTGTCCTTGCCTTGTTCGCCGCGGTATTTCTCGACCAGCATCAAAATATAGTCGATGTTGACGTCAACCTGTCTGACAAGCTCCATCTCGAACACGATATCGTCGGTTATGGACTCCTTCTCAACCTTCTTCAGTTCCCTGTACTTGCCGTACATGTCGAGATAGACGCTCTGGTAGTCCTGCCGCTCGCGATCAGGCAGAACATCCTTGCCCTCAAACTCGTCGAACGCCGCCAGAATGTTGCGCATCTTGAGTATCGACCCCCAGAGCGAAATAAAATCCTTCTCTGCCTTTTCCCCGACAATCGGCGCACCCGGCGGAAAGAGCGCCTTCAACTCCGCAACAAGCTCCCTGTATCCCTTTACATGCCGCCCGCCGTCGTCAACATACCCTTCCATGTACTCGGCGAACGTCCTTATGAGCACGACGCCCCTCGCCTCTTTGTCGCCGAACAGCGCAATCGCCTCGTCCGTCGCCTCCTGAAGATCGCGGAAGCACACGATATTGCCGAATCGCTTGACGGAGTCCAGGATGCGGTTGGTCCTCGAAAACGCCTGTATGAGTCCGTGCATCTTGAGGTTCTTGTCCACCCAGAGCGTATTGAGCGTCGTCGCATCGAACCCGGTCAAGAACATGTTAACGACTATCAGCACATCGATCTGCCGCGTCTTCATCTTAAGCGAAAGGTCGCGGTAGTAGTTCTGGAACCGATCGCCGGACGTGTCGAAGTTGGTGCCGAACATCTCGTTGTAGTCGGCGATGGCCCCATCAAGAAAATCCCTGCTCTGCTTCGGAAGCTTCGACGGATCGCCTCCTGCGTCCAAATAGCCGTCCTCTACATCGTCCTCGTTCGCGCAGTAGGTGAATATCGTCGCAACCTTCAGTCGGCGGCTCACACCGCCGCAACAAGACTCGTCGCCGCCCTCGGTCCCGTTTTGCGGGCGTAAGCCCTGCCGCTTGAACTCTTCGTAGTAGCGCATGGCCGCCGGTATCGATGAAACTGCGAGAATCGAGTTGAAACGACGGTATGTCTTCTGGTCGAAGTTGTCGATGATGTACTTCACGACCGCCGATATGCGTCGCGGATCCATCATGGCCTCTTCGGTATCTATCGCCGCGACCTGCCTGTCGGGCGCCCCCTCTTTCATTCTGACCGTGTTGACGGTGGCTATCCTGAAAGGCAGAACGTTGCCGTCTCTTATGGCATCGACTATCGTATAGGCGTGAAGCTGCTCGCCGAATACCTGCGGCGTGGTCTTGGCGACTGCCCCGCCCACCGCGTTCGCCGCGAATATCGGCGTGCCGGTGAACCCGAATATGTGGTAGCGGCGGAAAGCCTTGGTTATCTTGCGGTGAAGCTCGCCGAACTGGCTTCGGTGGCATTCGTCGAAGATCATAACAACCCGCGACTTGAACACAGGATGGTCCGCCGTCCGCGTGACGAAAACCCCAAGCTTCTGTATGGTCGTTATTATTATCTTCGCGTTAGGGTCGCCCAGCTGACGCTCCAGCACCGCCGTGGACGTATTGGAATTCGCCGCGCCCTTCTGGAAGCGGTCGTACTCCTTTATCGTCTGATAGTCAAGGTCGCTCCTGTCCACGACGAAAAGCACCTTGTCGATACCCTCCATCTTCGATGCCAGTATCGCCGTCTTGAACGACGTGAGCGTCTTTCCGCTGCCTGTCGTGTGCCAGACGTACCCTCCGCCGCGCACCGACCCCTCCCAACCGTGGTTCTTCGCCACCAGGACGCGCGAAAGTATCCGCTCAGTCGCCGCTATCTGGTAGGGACGCATCACAAGCAGCGTCTCGGTCGTGTCGAAAACGCAGTATCGCGTCAATATGTTCAGCAGAACATGCTTCGAAAAGAAGGTCTTTGCGAAATCCACCAGATCGCCGATCGTCCTGTTCTCCGCGTCGGTCCACCAGCTCGTGAACTCGAACGAGTTGGACGTGAACTTGCGGCCCATAAGCCCGCCTCGCCTCATGACCGCCTTGTGGAACTCGTTCAAATGGCGAAGCCTTGTCGTATTGGAGTAGTACTTGGTGTGCGTTCCGTTGGATATGACAAAGAGCTGCACATAGCCGAAAAGCCCCGAACCGCCCCAGAACGAGTCGCGTCCATACCGACGAATCTGATTGAAAGCCTCGCGAATCGCGACCCCTCGCCTCTTCAGCTCGATATGCACAAGCGGCAGGCCGTTCACCAGTATCGTCACATCGTAGCGGCAGTTCCGCTCACCTTCGGCCTCATACTGGTTTATGACCTGAAGCGTATTGTTGTGGATGTTCCGCTTGTCTATCAGCCGGACATTCTTGGTCGTGCCATCGTCGCGCTCCAGAATCTGAACGTAGTCTTCCTGAATCTTTCTTGTCTTCTCTAGCGGCTGCTCCAGCGCGTTCGCAATCTTTTCGTCGAAGAAGCGCTTCCATTCGCCATCGGTGAAGGAGATGCGGTTCAAAGCCTCAAGCCGACGCCTCAAGTTGACGATAAGCTCGGCCTCGGTGTGGAAGTTGAGGTATTCGTAACCCTGTTCGCAGAGCAGCGCTATGAACCGCTTTTCAAGGGCAGCCTCGCTCTCGTAAAGAAGCGAATTCTGCTTCTCTGGCTCATAGCGCCCAACGACCGTGTACTTCTCGGTCTCCGCGACAAGGGCAAGTCCACTCATCAACCAGCCTCCTTGAAACTCAAAAGCTTGTCACGATAATACTCATACTGCTTTCTGCGAAGCTCTATCTCGGCAGGCAACCCCTCGCTCAACGAATTGCAAAGAGCATCAAATCTATCAAGTATTGCAACTATGCGCTTTTGCTCGGCAAGAGGCGGGAGGGGAATCTTCGTATCTTCAATATTTCGATTATATAGTCTAGGTATCGTGCCACCGACAGAGACTTGCCAAGGATTTGTCTGGTAGAAATAATAAAGGTATTTGTTCAACACCTGCCGCTCATCGTGCTCGAGCCAAACAATATTTGAGTCTTGATAATATGCCGGCTCCCCATCAAAAATAATTGCGCGCCCAATTGTTCCAGCCGCCGAAATCAATACACTCCCCTTTTGAGGGTAACTATATAATTGCCGCAACTCGTCAAAAAGGGAATGTGAAATATAAGCGTCTGGCGCCTTACCAAAGGTGCCGATCTTGAAAAATGGTACATCGCCATTATTCATTGTTTGCTGCTTTAGGACGCGTTTACACATCGCCACTCGACCAATCTCCCCCAGCCGCTTCCATTCAATATGAGGCGAGCAACTCTCATTGCCAAACTTATCATATCTGCCCCCCCCCTCGAAATTCAGCAACATATCTCGATAATGCTCATATTGCTTCTTTCGCTTCGCCAGCTCCGCTGTCAGCTCCGCTGTCAGCTCCGCTGTCAAGTTAGCGAAATTGTCCAGTATCTGGACAATTTCGCACTGTATTTCAAGGGGCGGGAGAGGGATAGAAATGTTGCATAAATTCGCTTTATTCAGCTTTGGCGGCACACCTCTAACAACATCCGAAATATTCACAGTTTGCAAACTATAATACAAATATCTGAGTAGTGCGATAGGCTTGCCACCAACCTGTATCAATTCTTTAATGACATGCGCATGATTGTTAACCCAGATCTTGCCTTCTGCCCAAGTTAACACAGGTGAGCCATTCTCTGTAATCACACTTCCATCTTCACCAATCAAAAGATATATCCCATCAAAAATATAACCAGCAACATAATCTTGGATCCCATTTGCTCCATAATAAGGGTATGGACCCGGTTGTCGATCTGTCTTTGTTATAGGCTTTCTTTTGTTATCCAGAATCTCCGCCACCTCTCCCAGCTTCTTATACTCCACTCCGTTGGGGCAGAGTTTTTTGATCATCTCGCTAAGGCGGCTCATCAGGCTACTTTCCTTTCTGCCGCGCTTGGTTTCTCAACCGCCGCCTTTACAAGCGCGTCGATATTGGCGGGCTTCATGCCGTGATAATTGATTTCCGCCGCGCCGTCACCCGCGATCAGCTGGGCGATACGGTTCATTGCGCAAGCGTCCAAACGCGTCATCTTCTTTTCGCTCGGGCAGTATGGCCAGCCAGCGGGCGCGAGCATCAACAGCCGCCCTTCGCTCGCGTTGTCGAACGCCCTGCCGCTCGGCTTGAAGAGCGGCGAAAAGCCCTTGTTTGAAAGCGTTATCAGCTTTGCGTTCGCCTCCAGCGCACGGCGGGCTATCTCGCGCTCGCCGTCCGAGACACAAGGCGAAATCAAGACCGCGCCCTTCTCGGCCATCGCAAGCAGCATCTTCAGCTTCTCGCCAAACTCCGGCGTCTCGCGCTCTACAATCGGCCGCCCCGCCTCGTCTCTCGCGATCTTGAGCCCCCCGCCCGGCTTCGCAACGCGCTTGTAAGCGAGATAGGCGCGCGAGCACTGTATCTGAAAAATCGTCGGGGCCTTCAAAAGCGCCTCGTTGCCGATCGCCTCGAAATGTGCGATCAACGGCTCGGCCTTCGCCGCGTCATTCGCACCGTCCAGTTTATTGGGCGTAAGCCCAATCTTCAAATCGCGCTTCACCGTAAAAAACCTGCGATAAAGGCGCTTCACGGCGAGGCGGCGCGGATTGTCGCGCAAATAGCAAAACATGTTCTCAAGCTGCCCCTCGCGAAAGAGAATCGTATCTTGAAAACCCTCGCTCCAGAAGCCGGGCGCGCCGGTCGCCGCCTTGGAGCTGCCGGTCTTGAAGCCCGCCAATATCTGGCCCAACGGTCGGGCCAGACGCTCCGTCACGCGCAAGATGCCGTGAATGTGGTCGGGCATTATCTGAATTTCAAGCGGCCTTATCGCTGGCGTAAGCTCGCCCATGCGCCGCCACTCTGCCTCGACCGCCCGGCCGGCAGCCGTCAGCTCTATATGGGCCTCGACCTGTATCGGGTCGCCCTCACCATCGCTGTCGATCACGAGCCGCCCAAGCGCCTCCGAGCTCCGGTCTGCGAGGGCAATGGTTATCTGGTAGATGCAGGGCGACTTGTAGTCCCAGCCCCAGCAACGCTGAAGCATTCGCTTTGACTGCTCGGCTGACGCCGCGCCAACAGGACCGACGCTCACCTAGGCCCTCCTATTCGGTTTCGCGGGCGTAAGCCCGATACCGGCCCCGGCGGGCGTAAGCCCTTTATCGTCGTTAAGCTCTTTGACGATCTTATCGATTTCGGCCCTTAGCTTCGCCTCTCGCGCCACTATCTCCTTAAGCTCCGCCTCGAGCTTCACGATATCGACCTTCTCGCGCGTGTCCTTCTGCTCGACGTATGTCGAAACAGACAGGTTGAAGTCGTTCTCGGCGATTTCGTCATGGTGTACGAGCCGCGCCTTGTGCTGGACGTCCTTGCGGTCTTTGCAGAGAGCCAAAATGCGGTCGATGTTTTCGTCTGTCAGCCTGTTGTTGTTCGTGACCTTCACGCACTCTTCGCTCGCATCCACGAAGAGTACCGCATTGTCGCGCTTGCCCTTCTTCATCACCATGATGCAGGTCGCGATGGACGTTCCGAAAAAGAGGTTGTCTGGCAGCTGTATGACGGCGTCAACGTAGTTGTTGTCCACGAGATACTGGCGTATCTTCTTCTCGGCACCGCCGCGATACATTATGCCAGGGAAGCATACAATCGCCGCGGTGCCGTTCGTCGCGAGAAACGCCAGCGAGTGCATTATGAACGCGAGGTCGGCCTTGGACTTGGGGGCGAGCACTCCTGCCGGAGAAAAACGCGGATCGTTTATCAGGGTCGCGTCGCTGTCGCCGTCCCAGCGTATCGAATATGGCGGATTTGAGACTATCACCTCGAACGGCTGATCGTCCCAATGCTGCGGCGCGGTCAGCGTATCGCCAAGGGCGATGTCGAACTTGTCGTAGCCGATGTCGTGCAGGAACATGTTTATCCTGCAGAGGTTGTAGGTCGTTATGTTTATCTCCTGACCGAAGAAGCCAAGGCGAACGTTGTCCTTGCCGAGCACCTTCGCCGCCTTGAGAAGAAGCGACCCAGAACCGCAAGCGGGGTCGTACACCTTGTTGACCTTCTTCTTGTCGCCAATCGCAAGGCGCGTAAGAAGTTCGCTCACCTCCTGTGGCGTGAAGAACTCTCCGCCTGACTTTCCGGCGTTCGAGGCGTACATGCCCATCAGGAACTCATAGGCGTCGCCGAATGCATCTATCGTATTGTCGCGGTAGTCGCCGAGCCTCATCTCGCCAACGCCGTTCATGAGCTTTACCAGGCGTTCGTTGCGCTGCTCGACGGTCGCACCAAGCTTCTTGGAGTTGACGTCGATATCGTCGAAGAGTCCGGCGAAGTCGCTTTCGCTCTCGGTGCCGCGTGCGCTCTCTTCGATGGAGCGGAAGACGGCGTTAAGCGTCTCGTTCAGGTTCTCGTCGCGCGACGCACGCTCGCGCACATTGGCGAAAAGCTGGCTCGGCAGGATGAAGAAGCCCTTGCTTCGGACAAGGTCTTCGCGGGCGGTTTCGGCATCCTTGTCGGAAAGCTTCGCGTAGTCGAAAGCTGCGTTGCCTGCGTCCCGTTCGCCGCGATTGACGTAGGACGCCAGATTTTCGGAAATGTAGCGATAGAACAGCATGCCAAGGACATACTGCTTGAAATCCCAACCATCGACGGCCCCTCTGAGGTCGTTCGCGATTGCCCATATCGTGCGATGAAGCTCTTCTCTCTCCTGCGACTTCATTAACCCTTCCTCAGCCCCGCTTCAGCGATCTCAACCGCTTTGCGAGATAGGTGTATTGTACCAAAAACAGCGATTTGTGTCTTTAGACGAGACATTGGACGCATGCGGACGTAGGACATGCGGGGACAGTCCCCGAAATTTACGTCTGCCAGCGGAAGTGGTCGGCGGAGGGGTAGCGCTTGGCGAGGCGATAAAGCGCCGCGGAAATGCCAGAGGCAAAAGTTGTCAACAGCCACGCTTCGCCCTCGTGCGCGCGCGTGGACTGTGTACACGGTAGTCAGTCAAGTAGTCAGTCAGGGTTTATAGATAAACCCAATAGTAGCCAGTCCACGCCCGCGCGTGTGCGTATGCGCGAGGGGCTGCCGCCCATCGCCAACCCAGCCGCATACTTCAAGGCGTGGCGCGAGGCGAAATGGGGCGGCGACTTCGACCCCGTGCGCGTCGCCGTGGATGAGGCGGTCGCCGCGTTCTCGTCCGGCAAGAGCGCCGCGGCACAGGCGGGCTGACGATGACGGAAAGCCCATTTGTCCCAAGTCGCGAAGACTTCAAAATGCGTTGGGCAAGTGAGATACATGACCTTGTCGAAATAGCAAGATACCATCTCTCAAACGACGGGGCACGCGTTGCTTATGCATACCTGCACCACCGTGGATGGAGAAAGACCAGACTCAAGAAGTCCACTTTTTACAAAATCCTAAAAAAAGTGAAAAAACTTTTTTGCCTAGAAAACAGAGGACGAAACCGTCGTCGGAAGGCCTCTCGAAAGGGTGGAAGCGTAGACTGAACCATGTTTTTGCCCACTGTAGGTGAGGGGACATGTTGCGATGGGCGTTCAGGGGAACCAAGTCCGTCGCACGTCCCAAGCCCTTGTGGCTTTGATCTTTGACAATCGGCTATACGACGAGACGCGCCCGTGCGGTACAGGGCGCAAGAGTGGAATTTATTGGCGCTGACGCGCGACCATGCGAGTTGGAGTTGGAGTTCGAGTTGGAGTTGGAGAGAATGAGATGCGCGAAGCTTTCATGTCTTTTCGTGGTCGCGCGTCAGCGCCCAAAGCGCGTCAGCGCAAAACAAGACAACAAATTTCGGGGCGCGATGGTCGGGAGGCCGGCCACGATGCCCATTACATAAACAACCAATCAAACAACAAACCAAAACGAAAGGAACAGACACATGAAACTGACAAAAGCAGACATCAAGCAGAAGCGGGCAGAACTCGTGGATGTCTTGATAAAGATGGACAAGCTCAAGAACGCAAAGACGTCCCTCGAAAAGACGCTGGACGACGACTTCAAGAAAAACGAAGCCGCCTACCGTGAAGGCGTCGTCACGGAGAACGGCGTCCTTATGCGCAAGCCGAGCTGGAAGACCACCGCGAAGCCCGTCGTGGAGGTCGCGTGACGGCGGAAGCGCGGATCAAAAAAAGTCCCTAGGGCAAACGGAAAAGTCCCTACGGCGAAGGCAATTCTTCCCTACGGGAAAACGAAAAGTCCCCTAGGGCGAAACAAACCACACAGAAAGGAAAACACAACATGGCAAAGCCAAAGTTCATAACGGTCAAGGGGTCGGGAACGACGCGACGACCACGCGCGTCGCAATAAACGAGGCCTCGGACATAGCGGAGCCGCGCCCCTACTCGGTGCTTCACGGACAGCGCCAGTTCCAGGTCACGGGCTACAACATCGTGCTGACGGACGAAGGCGCGGCGCTGTTCATGCAGGACAAGAGCGGCACGATCTTCGAGCTTGTCGTGGACGAGGCGGCGTGGCCGCAACACGTTGGCTAAAGTTCCACTCCACGGCTAAGCAACGCCACATGTCTTTTTGGTAGAATATTGCCATGACCGAAAAAGACATCCCCGCTGTGGACAGGGCGCTGAAAAAGGAATTCGCCGCCCATGCGTCCCCAATCATCGAGCTGATAGAGGCTCAGACACACGACCCCTTCTGCGTCCTCGTGGGCACGATACTCTCGGCGCGCACGAAGGACCAGTGCACGACCGGCGCGGTCAAGCGCCTTTTCGCGAAAGCCAAGGGCGACACGTTCGCCCCCGAAGACCTCGAGCGTCTTTCGCAGGACGAGATCGAAAAGCTCGTCTACCCGGTCGGCTTCTACCGCGACAAGGCGCGCCACCTCAAGGAACTGCCGCGTGTGCTGAAGGAGAAGTTCGGCGGGGTGCTGCCGAACACGGTCGAGGAGCTTTGCGAACTGCCGGGCGTAGGACGCAAGACCGCCAACCTGACGGTCGCCGTGGGCTTCGACCTTCCCGCGATATGCGTTGACGTGCATGTCCACAGGATATGCAACAGGCTGGCACTGGTGAAGACGAAGACCCCGCTCGAAACGGAAATGGCACTTAGGCGGATTCTGCCGGTCAAATACTGGAAGACATGGAACAGCCATCTGGTCTCGTTCGGCCAGACCCGCTGCGGCCCAGTCCGCCCGAAGTGCGACGGCTGCCCTATCAGTAGTTACTGCACGGTCCCGAAAGCTCACGCTTCATAGCGATTTCGGGACAGGTAAACGGGTCGGTGTGCTTGGTGCAGTTCATGCAGCCCGTGTAGAGCTTGTGCATCACCTTCGTCTTGGGTATCTCGACGAACCCGAGCGCACCGAAGAACTCCGGCGCGAAGGTCAGGGCGACGATATCCTTCGGTCCGAAGCCGGAAATGCGCTCAATGATCGTCTCGACAAGCGCCTTGCCTATCCCGCGCCGCCTGAACATGCTCTTAACGGCGAGGGACTGCACCTCGACCGTCGCGGCGGCCGCGTCCCCGAACGCGGGATGTATCTGGTAAGTTGCGCAACCGACCATCTCGCCCTCCGCCTCGGCTACGAAGAAGCGGTCGATTATCTCGACCACGTTGCCGAGCGAACGCGGCACGAGCTGGTCGCGGTTCAGGTGGATCATCGCATATATCCGCTCGGCGTCGCCAAGCGTCGCGCTGCGAATCGCAAAGCCGCCCTGGCCCTTCATCGTCATACAATTCCTGCGAGCTTCTCGGCGAGACCGACGTATGTGGCGGGGGTCAGCTTCATTAGGCGCACCTTGTCAGCCTTCGGCAGCGGAAGCGCCTCAACGAAGTCGCGCATGATCTCCGCCGTAACGCGCCGTCCGCGAGTAAGCTCCTTGAGACGTTCGTAGGGACGGTCCATGCCGACCTTTCGCATGACGGTCTGGATAGGCTCTGCGAGAACCTCCCAGTTGCAGTCGAGGTCTTCGGCGAGTCGCGCCTCGTTGAGCTCAAGCTTGCCGAGGCCCTTGATCGTCGAGAGTATGGCTATCAGCGTGTAGCCGAAGCCTACGCCCATGTTGCGGAGAGTCGTGGAGTCGGTAAGGTCGCGCTGCATCCTCGATATCGGCAGCTTCCGCGCCATGAAGCCCATCACGGCGTTCGCGAGCCCGAGGTTGCCCTCGGAGTTCTCGAAGTCTATCGGGTTCACCTTGTGGGGCATCGTAGAGGAGCCTATCTCGCCCTTCACCGTGCGCTGCTTGAAATAGCCCATCGAGACGTAGGTCCACACGTCGCGGTCGAAGTCGATGAGAATGGAGTTCCACCGCTGCACCGCGTCGAAAAGCTCCGCGATTCCGTCGTGAGACTCGATCTGCGTGGTAAGCCTGTTCTGCCTGAGCCCCAGGGACTCTATAACCTTGCGCGAAAGCGCCTCCCAGTCGATGTCGGGATATGCCGAAAGGTGGGCGTTGAAGTTGCCGACCGCGCCGTTCATCTTGGCCGGCATCACGAGCCTGTCGATCTCAGCGGCCTGGCGGCGGAGGCGCGCCACGACGACGGCGAGCTCCTTGCCGACGGTCGTCGGCGAGGCGGGCTGACCGTGGGTGTGCGCGAGCATCGGAACCTTCGCGTAGGCTTTCGCCATCTCCGCGATCTTGTCAGTCATCACGTCCATCGCCGCGCGCAGGACCGCCTTGCCGTCGCGCAGCATGAGCGCATGGGACATGTTGTTTATGTCTTCGCTCGTGCACGCGAAGTGGATGAACTCGCTTCTGGACTCCAGCGACGTGCCCTTCACCTTCTCCTTCAAGAAGTACTCGACCGCCTTCACATCATGGTTGGTGGTCTTCTCGATCTCCTTGACGCGCGCGGCATCCTCAACGGAGAAGTCCGCCGCGATGGATCGCAGGGTCTTGCGTTCCGCCGCGGTCAGGGCCTTGCACTCCTTGATCTCCTTGGCGCCGCAAAGCGCCTCGAGCCAGGCGCACTCCACAAGAACGCGGCGCTTGATCAGACCATATTCGGAGAATATATCCCTAAGTTCGGGGCACTTGCCCGCGTAGCGTCCATCGATCGGGCTTATTGCCGTAAGCGTTTCGTAGTTCATGTCGTTGATGGCCCTGTTGGAATTATTGTTGAAACTCCTCGCGAACGAATTGGGCAAGGGCGTCCTGCCAGCGGGGAGTGCGGTAGCCGAGAAGGTTCAGCACGCTTTTCTTGAGCGCGGAGTTCTTGGGACGCGGCGCCGGGCGCGGGAACTCGTCGGTCGTGCACGGGACGACTTCGCGCTTCAGCCCGAGAAGACGGAACAGCTCGACAGTGAGGTCATACCAGGTGCACTGGTCCTCGCAGGTTCCATGGACGATTCCGCTCACATCGGGCTTTGTGAGCAGAAACGCGATTACATCGGCTACGACATGGCAACTTGTTGGATTGCCGCGCTGATCGTTAACGACCTTAAGCGGCGCACCTTCCTGCGCGCCGAGCTTGGCCATGGTGTGCACGAAGCTGGGGCCGCCAGACCCGTAGAGCCACGCGATGCGGAGAATCACGGCGTCCGGCAGGATCATATGGATCATCTGCTCGCCCGCGAACTTCGACGCGCCGTAGACCGTGCGCGGACGGGGGATGTCGGTTTCGCTCCACGCCCACGGCTCGCTCGGGGGCTCCCCGCTGAACACGTAGTCGGTGGAAATGGCGATGAGCCTTGCCCCGCAAGATTTGCACGCGATCGCCACATTGCGGGAACCTTCCTCGTTCAGCCTGAACGCCAGCTCGCGGTTGGTTTCGCAGTCGTCGACCTTGGTCATGGCGGCGCAATGCACCACCACGTCCGGCTTTTCGGCCGCCATCTTCTCGGCGAGAGAGTCCGCGTCAGTTATGTCCCACTCCGGCAGGTCCGCGACGACGATCTCATGCTGCGCCAGCTTTTTCTGCAGCGTGCGTCCAAGCATGCCCTTGCCGCCTGTTATGACGATCTTCATTTTTCCATCTCCTTTTGAAACGCCCATACTATGTTGGCCCCCAGCAGGATTATCTCCCAGCTCATGTACATCCAGGCAAGAAGTATGGGGAATATCGCGAAAGATCCGTACAGCGCTGAAGACTTGGCGATGCCAACCTGCGCTATTGCGCACACCTTCATCCATCCTCCGTACAGGAACGCCGTTATGGCGCCGCCCCAAAGCGCCGCCCTGAACCTGACGCGGCAGTTGGGCATGAGATAGAAGAGCAGCGCAAAGTTGAGCGAAGCGATCATGAACGTGAACGCAAAGCGGATGAGCCACGAATCAATGAGCCACACAAGCCCGTCACCCACCCACTTCGTGAGCCAGGTCGCCCCGAGCGTTGCGATGATCACATCCTTCACGACGTTCAGTATCGGCATCGACATCGCAAGCGTCACGAGCACGGGCAGTATTATCGAAACAAACATGTACATGTAGGCGCGCTTCCATACCGGTCGCGGCTTGGCGACGCTCCATATCTGGTTGAAGCTCACCTCCACCATGCCGAGCGAGCTTATGACCGTCCACAGAAGGAAGAGGAAGCCTATCCATCCAAGAGTGCCGACGTCGAACTTGTCGATCCTGTCGAAAATGCCGTTCGATATCTCGCGGGCCTGCGCGCCGAATTCAAGCGCCGCGATGCGCTTCTTCTCAAGCTCCTCCTCGCTGAGAACGTTCACGTCCGCAAGCGTGTGCACCACATCGTCGTCCTGTCCCTTCTCGATGTTCGCAATCATCTCGTCGATGTGCGTGTTTATCGCGCTGCGGGCATAGTCGTCGACACCGCACATCTTCGCCGCGAAAAGAAGCAGGCACAGGCTCGGCACAAGCGCAAGCATCGCAAAATAGGTAAGCCCGGCGGCGTGCATGGAGCAGTGGTTGCCGACAAAGCCAAAGACGACGTTGCGGCCCCAGCCATATACCCGAATAGCCTTATCCTTTACGCAGGACATGAACGGTTTCCTTGTTTGCTCTACAGCAATGGACCGGTCAATGCGCCAAGCAGCACGCCTGTCACATAGATCGTGGCCACTATGCAGATGTTTTCCCTTATGTTGCGGTTCGTCCTAAGCAACACCAAAATCCCCAACCCTGAGCCGGTGAAGGAGCTCGCCATCAGGGAACCGCCGCTCATCGCTCCGCTGGCGTAAAGCTCGGCGCCAGCCACGGAAACCGCGCAGTTCGGAATGAGGCCCAAGGCCCCGGCCACGATTTCGCCAAATATCGGGGATGTAAGATGGAGCTGCTTGAGGCAATCCTCGCCCAAGTAGTGCATCGAAAGCTCTATCGCACCCGAAACCAGTGCTATGAAAACGAATATCTCGGCGGTATGTATGAGAGCCGGCACAAGTATGCCCTTGTGCTCGCGGCAATGGCAGTGGCTGTGCGCACAAAGCTCCCCCACGGAGACCTCGCGCCGATTCTTTCTCATCAAGGACAACACGCCATTGGCCAAAAACCCGACGACAATTGCGCAAAATATCTTGAGCGCAACTATCTTGACCATAAGTGGCACAGGCATATGCCTGGAAATAAAAACGGGAATAAGCTCGTCCGACGTAGAAAGGAAAACCGCCAGAAGAGTGCCAACCGTTATTACGCCGCCCGCATAGAACGACGCGGCGGCGGCGGATACTCCGCACTGAGGAATCGCGCCAGCGAATGCGCCGGCCAACGGCCCCACAGAACGAGCACGCTCGAGCCAACGCTCGAGCGCGCCGCCCGCTTTTGCCTCCAAAGTCTCAAGAACCAAATACGTTCCGAAGAGGAACGGAAGCAGAAGCAGGGTCTCGTGAATGAACTCTATCACGCCGGGGAGATAGCTTCACTCGGGCACTGCGCCGCGCAGGCGCCGCAGTCTACGCACTTGTCGGGGTCGATCGAGAAGGGAGTTCCCTCGCTGATCGCCTCGGCGGGACATGCATCCTTGCAGCAACCGCAGCTCACGCACTTGTCAGCAGCAATCTTGTGTGCCATTTTGTTCTCCTTTAGTTGTTGTTATTTGACCTGTAATTTGTCCGACTTTGTAGTCTGATGCTTTTGCCAACGAGTATTATACCACATCCGTCCGAAAACCTCAAACGTCAGTCCGGATCGAGGAATCTGCCCGATCTGACACCTGTAAAGCCACAGTCCATATACGGAACCGAGCCGTTCACCATGACGCACTTCACGCCAGAAGAGAACTGGTGCGGCGCAAGATACGTCGCTTTTGCGCGAAAGTCCTCTTCGCGCCAGACTACGATGTCGGCGAAAGAACCCTTCACGATCGCACCGCGTCCAGATATGCCAAAACGCCGCGCCGGCACGGAAGTCATGCGCGCCACAGTCTCCTCGCGCGTAAAGCCCAACGCCCTAACGCGCCTATAGAACTCCGGCATGGTGGCATAGGCGCGCGGGTGCGGATGGTCGGCGCCCAACGGCCCCCACGGAGCCCTAAGCGACGCGTCGCTCCCCGGCACTATCCATTTACGGGAATATATCTTGTCGAGGTTTTCCTCGCTCATCCCGAAAAAGAACGCCCCTGTCCTGCACAGGTCCTTCTCAAGAATGGCACAAATGACGCGTCCCGGCGTGGAGTCGGCTGTGCGCAATATGTCGGCGACGCATCTGCCGGAATATTGCTTGTTGTCGTCGTGCCACACGCCACCGATCATCACGGTGGACCAATCCCGGTCCAACTGATCAAGTTCGCGCTCAATGCGATTTCGTGCTGCGGGGTCGGCAAGCCGCACGCACTCCGCCTTTGCCGCGCCCTCCTGGGCCCAGTCCGGCAGCAGCACGTCGAGGTCGGTGCCGGCCGCACAGTACGGATACCTGTCGCTTCCAAGCAGCAACCCATTGCCGACGGCATCCTCGATCTTTTCGAGAACTGCGTCGATCTTGCCCCAGTTGCACCGTCCGCTCGTCTTGAGATGCGATATCTCGGCGCGGATTCCGGTGGCGCGCACCAGAGCCAGCACTTCATCAATCGCCTCGATTATCCCGTCGCCCTCGGATCTCATATGGGTCGCATAGAATCTGCCGCGCCCGGACGCCACCTTGGCAAGCGCAACGACCTCTTCACTGGTCGAATATTTGCCCGGCTGGTATATAAGCCCCGTCGTCAAGCCCCAGCCGCCTTCGTCCAAAGACTGCGCAAGGAGCCGTTCCATCGCCTCTAGCTCTTGTGGTGTGGATTGGCGGGCGGCGTAGCCGACGACGGACGAGCGCAGAGTGTTGTGGCCGATGAACTGGACCGTGTTCACGGCAGGCTTCGCGGCCGCAAGCACCTCGCGATACTCGGCGAGAGATCGCCAAGTCAGCCTGTCGCCAAGAATCGAAGCCCAGTCGCCGGAAAGCCTAGCCTCGCCGTAGCGCGGGGCCACCGAGCCTCCGCACTGTCCGTTGATCTCCGTAGTTATGCCCTGGGTTATCTTGGATGGCGCATCCGGCTCGACAACGAGGTATGCGTCGGAGTGCGCATGCGCGTCGATGAAGCCTGGCGTGACTAGGCAGCCCCTGGCGTCGATCGTATCGCATTGCTGAGACTGTATGTCGCCGTGGACGACATCAACTATGCGATCGTCGTCAACCACAACGCTGCCGACAAACGCATCGTTGCCCAAACCATCGATTATGGTTCCGCCTTTGATTACTGTCATAGGAATTTCCCGGTTACGGACGCCTTGCAGGAGCGGACCATATCGACCGGGCCTTCACAAACGAGGTGTCCGCCGGCGTCTCCTCCGCCTGGGCCAAGGTCGATTATCCAATCCGCGCATTTCATGACATCCACATTGTGCTCGATGATCACGACGGTGTTGCCCTGATCGCGCAGCTTGAGGAGAAGCTTCATGAGCTTCGCGACATCGTCGAAGTGAAGACCGGTCGTCGGCTCGTCCAGAAGATACAGTGTCCGGCCGGTCGAACGGCGCGAAAGTTCCGTGGCGAGCTTTATGCGCTGCGCCTCGCCGCCGGAAAGGGTCGTCGCGGACTGCCCGAGCGCTATGTAGCCCAAGCCCACATCAACAAGCGTTTTGAGCTTGCGGGCAAGGCCAGGCACCTTGCCGAAGAACTCGTAAGCCTCGGCGACCGTCATTTCGAGGACATCGGCGATGTTCTTTCCGCCATAGGTGACCTCAAGCGTCTCGGCGTTGAATCTGCGTCCGCCGCACTGTTCGCATGTTACGTACACGTCCGGCAGGAAACTCATCTCGAGCTTTCGCAAGCCGTCGCCGCCACAAACCTCGCAGCGACCTCCCTTGACGTTGAACGAGAACCGCCCCGCCGTGTACCCGCGCGCCTTCGCGGACTCTGTCTGGGCAAACAGCTCGCGAATCTCCGAAAAGAAGCCGACGTATGTCGCTGGGTTGGAGCGCGGCGTGCGGCCAATGGGGGACTGGTCGATCTCAATGACCTTGTCGAGCTGGTCGATGCCGGTAAGCTTCCGATACTTGCCCGGCACGGCCTTGGCATGATAGAAGTGCTTCATGAGCGCTCGCTTGAGCGTCTCATCCACAAGCGTGGACTTCCCGCTCCCCGACACGCCCGTAACGACCGTGAAGGAACCGATCGGTATGTTGACTGTTATGTTCTTCAGGTTGTGCTCGCTGCAGCCCGATATCGTAATGAAGCGCTTGGCTTGCCGCGACCGTCTTTCCGCCGGCGCGGAATCGGCGGCGAGGGCGACCACCTTCTTTCGTCCAGCCAGGTAATCGGCCGTCAGGGACTGCGCCTTGAGAAGACCGTTGAACGGACCTTGATACATCAACCGGCCGCCCTCCCGCCCTGCGCCCGGGCCGAGATCGACAATCCAATCCGACGCACGCATCATCTCTTCGTCGTGCTCGACAATCACAACCGTGTTCCCGCGATCGCGAAGGTCCTTCAGTGTGCCGATCAGACGCTCGTTGTCTCGCGGATGAAGGCCGATCGTCGGCTCATCCAGCACATACAGAACGCCGGTAAGACCGCTGCCGATCTGAGTTGCAAGGCGAATGCGCTGCATCTCGCCGCCGGAAAGCGTTGCCGATGCGCGGTCGAGCGTAAGATAGTCCAGCCCGACATCCAGCAGGAACTGGAGCCGCTTCATGATCTCGGCAAGCACATCGCCAAGGCCTGCGAACTTTGGGACCGTCTTAAAGAACTCAAGCGCCGTTCGTATCGGCATCGCCATGACCTCGACTATAGTCTTGCCGGCGACGGTCGCGGCGCGTGATGCAGGCTTTAGGCGCATTCCGCGGCATTCGGGACAAGTGCGGAAACTCTGGTAAGCCTCCCATTTCTGGCGCGTCTCGTCGTCCTCCGCTTCATCGAGACGTCTTTGGAGAGTAGCGAGAACCCCCTCGAAAGGCCGGTCTTCGCGACGCCACGGCAGGACCAGATCGTCCTTGAAGCCATGCATCAGGTTCGTGCGGAACTTCACCGGAAGCTTCTCGTAGGGCGTGTCGAGATCGACGCCATACTGTTTGGCGATCTGCTCCAGGAGGGCGTTGTAGTACATGATCGCATTGTGCCCTGCACGTCTCCATGGATGTATGCACTCCCTGAGCGGCAGCGACCTGTCAGGAACGACAAGGTCTTCGTCGAAATAGTATATCTGGCCAAGGCCGGCGCATTTCGGACATGCGCCAAACGGCGAGTTGAACGAAAACGACCGCGGCTTTAGTTCATCGAAAGATATGCCGCAGTCTACGCAGGCGTTCAGTTCTGAATAGACCGTCTCGCTACGGCTCTCCAGAGATTCCACATAAAGCATGCCGCCGCCCTGCTTGAGCGCAAGCTCCACAGAATCCGTAAGACGAGTCCTTTCGCATGGCGCCGCAAGGCGGTCCACGACTATGTCGATGTTGTGCGGCTTCTTCCTGTCCAGTTCGGGGAGCTCGTCAACCGAACGCATCGCACCGTCAATGCGCACTCTGGCAAAGCCGTTCCGCTTGATCGAGGCGAAGACCTCTTCATGGCACCCCTTCTTGCCCTTTACGACAGGAGCATATATGACGATCTTTCCCTTTGCCGCGGAAAGTATGGCGTCCACTATTTGCTCCGCGCTCTGGCGGTGGACCTCCTTGCCGCATTTCGGGCAATGAGGAGTCGCGGCGGATCCATACAGGATTCGAAGGTAGTCGTGTATCTCGGTGACCGTGGCGACGATCGAACGTGGATTGCCGCCGGTCGTATGCTGCTCTATCGAGATCGCCGGCGACAAGCCCTCTATCTTGTCGACCTCCGGCTTGCGCATCCGATCCAGAAACTGCCGGGCGTAGGCCGAAAGCGACTCCACATAGCGCCGCTGACCCTCGGCGTACAGCGTGTCAAAGGCAAGAGTGGACTTTCCGCTCCCCGACAAGCCCGTCACCACAGTAAGGGAATTGCGCGGAATCGTAACATCGATTCCGCGCAGGTTGTGCATCCGGGCGTTCTTTATCTCTATATCCATCAGTGACCGAGATTCTTCAAGTCTAGAGCAAGGAGGAACTCAGGATTGGATTTGGTCTTCTTGAGGGAATTCAGGACGCTCTTCATGGCCGACTCTGGGCCGACGTCGGAAAGGACGCGCCTGAGGCTCCAGGTCTTTTCAAGCTCGACGGGGTCAAGGAGCAGATCCTCCTTTCTTGTTCCGGACTTGTCGATATCTATCGCAGGGAATATCCTCTTGTCGGCAAGGCCGCGATCGAGAACAAGCTCCATGTTGCCTGTGCCCTTGAACTCCTCGAAGATCACCTCGTCCATTCTGGAACCGGTATCCACAAGACCGGTCGCAATTATCGTAAGGGAACCGCCGCCCTCAATGTTGCGTGCCGCGCCGAAGAAACGCTTGGGCCTGTGGAGCGCCAGCGCATCGACACCGCCGGTAAGGATCTTGCCGGAGTGCGGTTGCACCGTGTTGTAGGCTCTCGCAAGACGTGTGATGGAATCGAGAAGTATGACGACGTCCCTGCCGTTCTCGACCTGGCGCTTGGACATCTCTATGACCATCTCCGCGACGTTCACATGGTGCTGCGGCTCTTCATCGAACGTTGACGAAAGGACCATTGCCTTGGTGTTGCGCTGCATGTCGGTGACTTCTTCGGGGCGTTCATCGACAAGCAGCACGATAAGGATGGCATCGGGATGGTTCTTGGTGATGGCGTTCGCCATCTTCTGGAGAAGAACCGTCTTGCCGACGCGCGGCGGCGCGACGATGAGACCGCGCTGACCGAACCCGATCGGCGTGAACATGTCGACGACGCGCGTTGAGAACTCCGTCGGGTCCGTCTCAAGTATTATGCGGCGGGTCGGAAAGGTCGGAACGAGGTTTTCGAAATGAATGACTCGCGCCGCAACCGACGGCTCCTTGCCATTCACCAGTGTGGCTCCGCCAAGGCAGAAGAAGCGGTCGCGATCGCGTGGGTCGCGTATCGGGCCCTCCACAACGTCACCGGTCCTGAGGGCATGGCGGCGGATTTGCTGCTGCGTGACGAACACATCCTCAGGGTACGCCAGGAAGTTGTTCTTGGCCGAACGCAGAAAGCCGTGGCCCTCGCGCATGATCTCAAGGCATCCAGACGCAAACACGGCGCCGCCGTTCTTCAGATATGTCCTGATGGCCGCGAATATGAGTTCGTGCTTGCGGTATGTGCCCAACTCCTCAGGATCGGCGCCGGGCATCATGCGCTCAACAATCTGCGGCGCGGTCCATGTCTGTATATCAGCAAGGCGATACTCGGGCAGTTCAGGATTCCGGTTGGGATTCGCCGCCGCCTCGGGCTCCTGAGCCTTTTGCTCTGGCGGCAGCGGCGCATTAAGCAGAGGATTTACCGACACCTCTCCATTCGCGCCTCTGATCGGCGAATTGTTCTTCTGCTGCTGGCGCTGAAACTGCTTTCTGCCTGCATGATACTTCTTTACAGGACGTTGCGGCAGCGCCGAGGCCGCAACAGGATCCGCTGCAACTTCTTCTGCCGGCACCTCTTGTGCAGGTTTTGCGCCGGAACCAAGCGCTCCGGCGAAGACGTCAAGTTCTTCTGACATTGTCTAATTCTCCTTTTAACAGTGGCTCTGAGAGCCCAGCCACTCCGCAAACTGCGCGACCGCCTTGTGAAGATCGTCGACCGATCCGTTGTTGGCAATCACATAGTGGGATTTCGCAGCCTTCTCCGACAGCGGCATCTGCGCCGCAATTCGGGCTTCGGCCTCGTCGCGCGTGTAGCCACGCGTCGTCACCATCCTGGAGATTTGGGTCTCCTTTTCAGACGTGACGCAACATATTATATCATAATCTCCGTCCCAATGCACTTCGAAGAGGAGTGGTATTATCGCAATGGCTCCTGGCGAAGCGCAAATGAATTCAGATATCCTTTGCCGAATCTGAGGATGGAGCCGAGACTCAAGGGCCTTGCGCAGGGCGGGATCTCGAAAAACGACTTTCGCAAGGCGCGCGCGTTCGTCGGCTGGGATGAGTTCATGGGCTATGTCGTCCGCATCGACGGTCGCGAAACCCATGTCCCTCATCAGCTTGGCCACGAGGGATTTGCCGCAGGCGATGCCGCCGGTTATAGCGACACGCTTCATTCGATGGATTGGTCGACAGATGCCACGACGAAGTTTGAGCCATTCCAGACAAGCGATATCCCTGCGGAAAAGCCCGTAAAGTTCAGAGCGCTGGTCGCCTTGGGCGGGAAGTGCACAAACAAAACGTAGCCGTCCTCGTCCGGTATAAGCGTTGTGGTGCACGAGGCGGAGTACACCGCATTGTTCGCAAGCATAAACCTGCCGTCCACGGCAACAGCCCCGGATGCTCCAACGCTAATCGTCAAAGCGACATCGCCACCATCGAATTTCATGTTGTGCGTAAGCGTTTTGCCGACAAACAGCTTGGAGAGAGTCTTCAACGGTTCCGACTTCCAAAGATTCTGCCAAGCATACAAGCCGTCCACATCACTCATCATTACGCCACGCGTAAAGCCATCAAGCTTCTCCGCGCTTACGGTCAGGTGACCGGTAAATGTGCCGCCAGCGCCCTTGCATGTAATGGTTGCCTCATATGAAGCGGAATCCGCATCATAGCGATCGTATGCGGAGGAAACGAGAGCAAGCTCTTGATCGTCGACGATGATGCTTCCGGACATATTGCCGCCCTTCGCGACATCAACCTCAGGCATCAGCCCGCATACGGCTCCATCTTCGGCAACGGCAACACCATTGAAGGAACCGATAGCCCAAGGGTCCATCGCAGCCACCCGGAACGTAGAAGTGGCCTGATGCTTTGACTTCACGGTCTTTCCGGAGGCATTCTTCTGCGACACCGTCTTCTTGAAGTAGACCGTATTGGTCGCGGTCTTCGTAGGAATGCCATACAGTGTGAACGCCGGGATTTCGCCAAAACCGTAGACCTTGTCAGTTGTCTTCTTGGTCGTAAACTTAAGACCTGCCGGCAGTCCGCTGACTTTGCATCCATCTGCCACAGCAGCCAGTTCCTCATAAACCTTCACGCCTACGCGATACTCTCCATAGGAATCCTTTACCGGTATCAACGCATCCACGAAATTGGCGATATTGAATTCTATGGAAGTCGTCGCCTTGACATTCGAGTTTGCCACGCTTGTTACAGTGATCGTCACCAGATATACGCCAGGCTTCTTAGGAGTTCCGTATATCTCGCCAGTTGTAGAGTTGATCTTGAGTCCCGACGGAAGTCCCTTGGCCGAGAACTTTACCGGATACGCAAGATCGTCCACAGTTACGATGCCGCTGTACTCAGCACTGCTCTCGGCTGCGGTGCCCTCATGATACACGATTTCGCCAAGAGAGTCTGTCTTTGGCTCGCCTGCAGCGACAAGAACCCCAAAGCTTGAGTTGTGGGCCTCAAACGAACCGTCTTCAACGCCTGGAATCTTCAGAAGCATGTTTGCGTGAAACACATCAGTTCCGCGCTTGACATTCGCCAAGTATGGAATATAAATGGCATCGTGTCCCATAACCGCTTGCACTTTACACTTCGCGGTGTAATTAGCCGCTATGGTTCCAGTTATCGTCGTTGCGCCCTTGGCGCCGACAGCCAAAACAAGTCGCGTCTTGCCGAGACCGTTTGTAAAGACAACCGTCCAACTGCGCTTGTAAAGTTTATCTAGCGCTCTCTTCATTGCGTCTGTCGACGCACCCATTCCATTACGCGCACCTATTATCTCAAAACGGCCCCATTTGCCAGACATGCCGTTCTTGCCCAGCTTGACATCGAACGAATTAACCGCCACCCCTTTGGTAGAGCAGGAAAGGCCAGTAACGCTTCCGCTTTCCGCGTCTCCTACTCCATTCTTATAGCTCCATGACTTTGCGTTCCCGTCCTTCACTGTCGCTTTGACGGAGAACTTCCCTGTGTTAGACTTCATTTTTGCGGTCTTGATCTGAAGCGTTCCAACAAGAACACCAGAGTCAGCATCCATTATCCATCCGTCGTATACCCACGCGCTAGAGCCATCAAAACTCTCATCATCAGGCCAAAGTATAAAGTCGGGATCTTCCGGCCCTCGTTCGGGATCATCCGGTTTCTCAGTGACGGAGAATTCCACGTCATCTTCCAGTCCAGACCAGTCGTCCGTCCCATCAACCGTGAACCTCGCAACGTACACCCCTGCGATAGAGGGCTGCTCTGCAGAAAACGATTCGCTTCCCTTCGCAGCGTA
>CAMZEN010000010.1 GCA_947305775.1 uncultured Verrucomicrobiota bacterium | reverse complement strand
TCATGCCTGAAATGGTATCACAATCTGCAAGGCCCGTCAATCAGCCACCCAGTTAGTCGAATATCGCGTCGAATCGCGCAACAGCGGAAAGCGCTTCTGGCGAAAGGTTGCGACGACGACGGCATGCCGTGCGGAGGAGAAGGGGCTTCGTCCGTCGGACGTTCGCATATTCCGCGTGATGGCGGTTGGCCCCAAGAACCTTCAAAGCAACTGGTCTGCGGAATGCGAGGGTGCGGCGCGTCCCCTGCCGCAGGCGCCTTCGGGGGTAGCTGCCGCGAAGTGCGACGAGGGGTTCCGGATTTCGTTCAGGCCCCTGGCGCAGGGCGCGGCCTCGTTCAACGTCTACCGCAGGGTCTTCGGGCGCAACGAGCTCATAAAGCGCGTGAACGAGCCAGAGGCGGTGGTCCCGGCGCCTTCAGCGGGCAGGCCGGAGGACATCTTTGTGACGTCCATCGACGAGTGCGGCCTTGAGTCGCTTCCGTCCGAGAAGGTGACGATCAGGAACTGAAGACAGGAAGGAGGGCCTCCTCATGATGCACCGCACAAAAATCTTCAATTGCGCAACGCTGGCCGCGACGCTTCTCGCGGCGGTCCCGCTCTTTGCCGACGACGGCGAAGAGGACAACAGCGCGATGACCGGAATCGTCGGACAGGGGCTGGGCGATCAGGCCGGCAAAGCGGCCGATGAATCGTATAATCTGTACAAAAGGCCGAAGGTGGTCAAGGTCGGCAACGATTTCGCCGAGGCGATGAACAACCTCAACTTCGCGCAAGGCGAGAAGGATGTGGCGCAGAAAGACCTGAGCCAAAAGACGAAGGAGGCCACCAAGGCCCAGGAAAACCTGACGACCGCGCAGAACGAAAAGGCGCATTTTGACAACGAGGCGAACCGCGCCAAGACGAAGTCCAACGACTTCAAGAAGCAGGGCAACGCCCAGATGTCGGAATCGCAGAATCTCAAGAACCAGGCGAAGGAGCTGAAGAAGCAGGGCAAGACCGCGGAGGCCGGCAAGCTCGAGTCGAAGGCGTCGAAATTGGAGGCGGAGGCGAACGCCAATTTCCAGAAGTCCGAGAAATTCTCGCAGCAGGCTGACGACTTCATTCAAAAATCCAAGGCGCAGGATGCCGTAATCTCCGAACGGCAGACGGTTCTGGACAACGCGAACGCCCAGAAGAAAGTGTCGCAGGAGAACTTCAACAACAAATCGCAGGCTGTCGAGTCCAAGACGAAAACGGTCAAGCAGGCCAAGGAGAATTTCTCGAAGACCCTGAAAGACCCCAAAGTTCCTAAGACGGTAAAGCAGCAGATTCTCGATTCCGTAAACAACGTGATGAATGTGGTTTCCGTCGGCGACGCCACCAAGAAGCTGAACGACGCGTACGAGAAGGGCGACATAGACGCGATTGAAAGGGAGACGGCCAATGTCCTGGCTACCATGGCCGACGTCTACACGAACGGCGCGGTGTCGGGCACGAAGAACATCATCGAAACGGGATCCGAGGCCAAGGAGACCGGGCGAGTCACCGCATACCACGACAACACGTCGATGGCCATGGAGCAGTACCAGTCGATCGTCATAGACCTCCACCGGAACGGCAAGTCGCTCGACGAGGCCAAGAGGATCGCCGAGGGATTCATGAGCGGAAACAGCAAGTATACCCAGGAGGTGAAAGATTTCTACAAGCAGAACGGCATAGATTTCCCGGAGCGCAAGACGGCAGGCCTGACCACGGACGAGATACTGGACCATGTAAACGACTGGGGCAACCGTTCGTTCCAAGGGCTCCTGGATGCGCCGAGCACGATCTGGCAGCAGACCAAGAACACGGGCGAGGTGATCGGCAAGACGGCCGGAAACTTCTCCGTCTGGGTTACCGACACTTCGCTCCAGGAGAAGAAGGAGGACCTGAAGGCTGGTGTCGACCTTGTCAAGACCGAGGCCGGAAACCTGGCAAGAGCCATCGACAACTGGTGGAACGGCAACGCCGACCTTGCGACCAAGAAGTCGCACATAATAGACATCCTGAAGCAGGCTGGCGCCTCCGACTTCGAAGCGCGCCAGATTGCCGAGCAGTACATCAACGCCAAGATAGAGGGAAAGTCCTCGAACGTCGTCAAGAAATTCCAGAACGAACTGGAGAACCGTTCCGATTCCGAGAGGTACGGCAACATCATGGACAACTACAGGCTGGAGAAGGATGCCGTCCTCAAGGAGATTCAGGAACTGCAGTCTCGCATTCCTTTGAACGACAAGGATCTCGAGAGATACAACTTCCTCCTGTCCAGATACAAGCATCTCGACGAGATGGAAAAGGAATACGCCACAAAGAAGGAGATCGCCGAAGACGAAGAGGCGCGGAAGGCGAAGGAGAAGGAAGAGGCCGAGAAGAAGGCAAAGGAGGAGGAAGAGAAGAAGGCGAAAGAGGAGGAAGAGAAGGCTAAGGAAGAGGCGGAAAAGAAGGCGAAGGAAGAAGCCGAGAAGGAGAAGGGCGAAGAGGGCGAAGGCGACGAGGACGGGGATGCGGATATCGACGCCGACGGCGAGACCGATGCTGAATCAGATACCGACACTGAAGCAGATACTGATACGGAAACGGATGCTGAAACAGAAACTGACACGGATGCCGAAACCGAAACAGAAGCCGACACCGATACTGACACCGACACGGATACGGATACCGACACGGATACCGACAACGATAACGATACCGACAACGATAACGATACCGACAACGATAACGATGCCGATAACGACACTGACAACGATAACGATACCGACAACGATAACGATACCGACAACGACACTGACACCGACACTGACAACGATAACGATACCGACAACGACACTGACACCGATACGGATAACGACAACGAGGATAACGAGGATGAAGAGGACGAAGATGAAGAGGAAGGCGATCTGAGGGAAGAAGAGCCAGAGCTGGACGATCCGACGAGCGGGGCGGGCAGCGGAATACCGAATGGTCCCGACGGACCTTCTCTCCCGAAATTCATCGGTGACTGGAACCAAGACCAGGAGCAGAAGTTCAACGATTCGAACAACACCAGTAACTACATCAACAACGAGCGCGAGCAGGAGAACAAGAACACTATCTCCAGGCAGGGCGCAAATACGACGCGGAACCAGGGCGGCGATGCGGCGCAGACGACATCCGAAAACTCCGCGAGGTCTACCGCCCAGGCGCAGGATCAGAACAGCTGGTCCAGCCACCTGTCCAACGCTCTGCAGCAGAGCATTACGACCGGCTTGACTTCGCTTGGCGGCTCGTTCGGAAGCGGGGTCGGCAACAGCATCGCCAGCAAGATATTAAAGGAGCACGACGACAACAAGAAACATGGTGGCTCTGGCGGTGCCGCTGTAGCCGCCAAGTTGCTCAACAAACACGGCGGAGGCGGCGGAGGAGAAAGCGGCAGCGCAGAAGGAGGGAATGGCGACGGCGGGGAGGATCCCTCGCTCAAGTCGGGCTCCAACGCGAAGGATGGCCAGACATGCCATCAGTGCGGGGCTGTCGGTAAATGCTACAAGTACTATGGATATTGGTTCTGCGAATCGTGCTGCAACCAGTTCTATGGCGGAGTGCCGCAGACAGGCGATACCGGCAAGATGTGCGATGAAGACAAGAAGGGCGACGGGAAGACCTCTGAAACGCCTCCCGAAACGCCCAAGAAGCCCTATCACAAGAACTGCGGCGGGCTGTTTGGCGAGGTGGTAGATCATTGGAGCGGGCAGTCTGGGCGCGTATGCGGCAAATGCAATGCGTTCTGCAAGGACGACAACAGAGAAGTCGAATGGAAATAGGAGGATGCAAGAAATGAAAATGCAGTTGATGACTATTGCGGTTTTCGCGGCCATGTTCGCGCATGCCGCGCTGCCGAAAGTGATGGTGATGATGGACGAGAAGGCCCTCGGCTCGGTATCGACCTCCGAGATCGAGACGATGGCGGTGAGGAAACTCTCCGCCAAAGGTGTCGAGACCGTAGACCAGAGCATGGTGCAGGCGAATCTCGAGCGCATACAGAAGGCGTTGCGCGGCGCGGGCGATACGCGCGGCTCTGCCGTGATGGGGCGCGAGTTCGGCGCGGATCTGATGCTTATCGGCGAGGCGGTCTCGAAGCCGAACGCCGCGAAGATCGGCGACTCGAACCTGCGTTCGTACGTAGCATCCGTCACATTCCGCGCCGTGCGCGTGGACAACGGCGTGAACATCGCCTCGTCGTCCGAGACGGCGACGGTGATTGCGATGGACGACATAACGGGTTCGTCGAAGTCCCTGAGGGTCGCGGGCGAGAAGGCGCTGGACTCCGTCATCCCCGCGATGCTCGCTAAGTGGGAGAATCTCGAGGCTTCCGGCACCGTCAAGGAGACGCGAACGACCATCGAGCTTACCGTGGGCGGAATCGACCAGATATGGAAGCTTAAGGAGATGCGCTTGCGTCTTAAAGGCATGAAGAAGGAAATTGCGTCCGTCCTCCAGAAGAGCTACGCGCAGGGCGTTGCGATATTCCAGGTTGTGTCGTTCCTGCCGTCCGAGGAGCTTGCCGAGGTGCTGGTGCTGCATCCCCCGGCGGACCTGAAGGTGCAGGTCGTCGAGATAAAGCCGGCCGTGCTCAGCTTGCGCGTCGTCAACGCGCCGAAGCATGAGGACGAAGAGGATGAGGACTAGCGGTCGCAGGGAGGTCTTGTCATGAAGCGGCTGATGATGTTGTTGTTGGCTCTCGCGGCTCCTCTCGCGTCGCTCTGCGAAGGCGCGAACGAGCGGGTGCTTATGGGCGTTTTGATGCGCATGGAGCTCGCGGAGCAGGTCGTCGAGCAGGCGCGGAAGATGTCCGACCTGCCTGAGGTTGCGGAGGCTGCCGACCGCTTCCACGAGCAGCTGTTCGACCGCGCGCGCGAGGCTCTGCTTGGCGCGTACGAGGATGAGGACGCGGCCCAGAATGCGTTCGCCGGGTTCGTGGACGATGCGAGCGCAGATCCTGGGAAGTACGGCGCTCTGCGCGGCAAGGTGGCGAAGGGCGAGCTCGCCTCCGAGGTGGCGGCGGCGGGCAGGTTCCTCGGCGAGGTGCAGTCGTGGCTGAGGCTGAGGGAGAAGGAGAAGGGCGACGTGCCGACGCTGCAGGCGTGGCTCGAGCGAGACAGCAAGCCGAAGGCGAAGAAGAAAAAGAAGAAGCAGCGCAATTCTCTCAAGGACGCCGAGGCGGAAGCGGGCGATTTCATTGAGGCGCCGGACGACGGCGGAAGCGTTCTTGGCACGTTCGACACCTCGCGCAGGCTGCGCCGGCAGAAGGCGCAGAGCGATGCCGAACTCGGCCTGTCGCAGGTATCCGACGAGCGGCGAATTGCGGACGAGGAGTACAACGCGAAGCGCCAGGCCGCCGCTGCTGCGGAGGCTGCCGCCATGCAGGCGCACGCGCAGAGGCTCGCGGCAGCCGAGCAGGAGGCGATCGACCAGGATCTCAACAGCTGGCGCACGCGCGTCAAGGAGATGGTCTCGTCGGGCGTCGGTGCGGCGGGCAGCGCGTTCTTCGGAACGATTGGTACACGCGCTGGCGAGAGGGCTGCGAGAGCGGTGATAAAGCCCAAGAAGAACCGCTAGCGCAGTCCGTCCTGCGGCTTGCCAATTTAAGGGAAATAATGTATCATACAACAAAGCGACGCGGGGAAGTCCGCGCACGAAACACAACTCAAGAAACAAAGGAACAAAACAAAATGAAGAAACTCATGCTTGCTGCGGTTCTCGCCGCGATGGCTTCCGGATGTGTCATGATCCGCGACACTTTCGACTACGGTCCGATCACGATCGATGCAGGCCGCCCTGATACGCACTTCATCGACAACAGCGTGCAGCCCGCCAAGAAAGGCACTGCCACGGCCCGCGGCATCATCTGCTTTGTCGAGGGCGATGCTTCGATCAGCGCCGCGATGGAGAACGGTGGAATTTCGAGGATACACCACGTCGACTACACGGTCAGGAACATCCTCGGAATCGTAAGCTCGCGCACCACCATCGTCTGGGGCGAGTGAGAAGAGCTCTTGTACTTGGCCGCGGCAGAAGCGGCCGGGCCGCAGAGGCCCTCGCGGCGAAGCTTGGCTTCGCCGCTACCGTTATCGACGGCAACGACCCCCTGCCGGACGGAGACTTTGCGTTTGCGGTAGTCTCTCCCGGTATCGCATCTTCACATCCGTGGATTCTCGCGTGCAAGGAACGCGGCATAGAGGTCAAAAGCGAGCTTCAGCTAGGCGTTGAGGAATGCCTTAAGCGTGGCGTAGGGCTGCTTGCGGTAACAGGCTCGAAGGGAAAGTCGAGCGTTGTCAAGGTTGTGGCGGATGCGCTTGCGGCGGCAGGACGTCGTGCCGTCCCCTGCGGCAACTATGGCCTGCCGGTATGCGATGTGGTGTTGAAGGGCGATGTCGACTGGGCCGTTGTGGAAGTGAGCTCTTTCCAGTTGGAGACGACAAACCTTCCAGCTGATGCATTCGAGGCCGCAGTCGTGCTCAATCTGCAGGAGGACCATCTCGACCGGCACGGAAACGTTGGCGCATACCACTCGATCAAGAGACGGCTTCTTGCAATGGCTCGCGCCAAATTGGATCCCGACGGATGCGCTGCGCTTGTCGGTGGGTGTTCACGGCTTTTTCGTGGTTCGTATTTCGACAACGATGTGTTGTGCGCGAATGGCGCGGCGGCCGTGTGGCTTATGCGGACGGCAGGACTTGCTGACGATGTCATAGCGCGTGCATTCGCCGACTTCAAGCCGCTGCCGCACCGCATGAACGTCGTCGGATCTTTCGGTGGAGTCAAATGCATCGACGACTCGAAGGCTACCAGCCTCGCCGCGCTTGCGGCTGGTGTCTGCATGGCAGGCCGGGGAATACGCCTTATTGCCGGCGGGCTCGCCAAAGGTGACGACCCTAAATCTATCATACCCCACTTGACGAGACGGGTCAAAAAAGTGTATCTTATAGGACATTGCGCAGAAGTGTTTTCCGCGGCCTGGTCTGGTTCCGTCGACTGTGAGGTATGCGGCACCATGGAACGGGCTGTGGAGAGTGCGATGCGTGACGCCGAGAAGGGTGATACTTTGCTGCTGTCTCCTGGAACGGCCAGTTTCGATCAATTTCAAAGTTTCGGGCAACGCGGGGATGTCTTCGCGGAACTCGTCAAAAAAGAAGGACAAAAAAAGAAATGAAAAAACTCGGCATTGTGCTTGGCGCCGCGGCCATCGCGACCCTCGCGGGCTGCAAGGATCCAGCCTACAAGTCTAAGTGGAACAAAACCGATCAGGACGAAGTGAAAAACGTGCCTGTGGCTACGACGCCAGCCCCGGAGAAAGTCAGCGTCCCTGAACAGAATGTCCTCCCTCCCCCGCCGCCGCCAGTGGTTGTGGAGACTGTCGAGAATGTCTGCAAGTGCCCTGCCGGAACCAAGCACACCGAGCCTTGCGGATGCGGCGCGGCGGATTGCCGCTGCGAAGTGGTCGCTCCGGCGCCTGTCAAGCCGGCTGAACCAGAGAGCGTCGTTTACATCGTCCAGCGCAATGACACGCTTTCGAAGATTTCCAAGAAGTTCAACGTAAAGATGGCCGCCATCTACAGGCTCAATCCTTCCCTCAAGGGAGATGCGATCCGCATCGGCCAGAAGCTCAACCTGCCCGCAGGCATTGAGGTAGGCGAGCAGAAGGTCCCCGAGGTCGCAAAGCCGGCGAAGAAGGCTTATTCCCCGTATGTGGGACCGACGAAGGAGTATGTCGTGAAGTCAGGCGACACCCTTGGTGCGATCGCCTACGGCAACGGCATCAACATTCGCCAGCTCAAGGAGCTTAACGGGCTTGATTCTGATGTTCTCCGCGTCGGGCAGAAGCTTATGATTCCCGCCGTCGCCAAAGCGCCTGCTCCCGTCGCCAAGCCAGCCAAGGTGGCCGCCCCTGCAGTAGCACCCGCGCCGGTGGTGGCTCCTGCTTCGGTTCCTGCGGTGGAAGACCCGGTTGTTGAGGCCGCTGTTGAGGAATTGCCCGCCGTTACGATCACGGAAGAGGCCCCTGCCGTTGTGGCCGAGGCTCCTGCGGAGGTGGCTACGACTTCCTATGTCGTGCAGGAAGGCGACGACATGACGAGCGTGTCCATCAGCTGGGGTGTGTCTGCCGCGGCGATCCGCGAGCTCAACAACCTTGGTGACAACGACCAGCTTAAGCCCGGTCAGGTCATTAAGCTCCCTGCTGACGACCAGCAGTGATATAGAGTAACGTGCGCAAGTCCGCACTATTTGGATTCGGCCTGGTTGTCGCGGTTCTCGTGGCGCTGGGCCTTGTCATTCTCTCCAGCGCGAGCGAGGCGAACGCAATGCGTCTGCATGGCGATGCCTATTTCTTTATGAAGCGCCAGTTCATGTATTTTGGCGCGGGGCTGCTGGTGGCGGTTCTTGCTGCATGGGTTGACTATCGCGTCTGGCGGGAGCATTGGGCGTTGGCGGTGTTCTTCTACATCGTCGTATTCGTCTTGCTTTGGGGTGTTTTCGGCTTCAGGCCGATCAACGGATCCTATCGCTGGATAGCGCTGGGTCCGCTCAGGCTGCAGCCGAGCGAGTTCGCGAAGCCTGCGATAGTAATACTGCTTGCGGCCTGGCTGGACATCGCAGGCTGGCGCGTCGAGCTTTTCATGAGAGGGGCTTTCTGGCCGGCGGTTCTGATAGGCGTCCTGGCGTTCCCGATCCTTCTTGAGCCTGATTTCGGTTCTGTTATGGTCGTTGCGCTGTCGGGCTTTCTCATAATGTTTGTCGCAGGCGTGAGGGTTCTGCATTTTCTGCCATTCGTATTGGCCGGGTTCGGCGTAGTCGCCTACAAGGTCATGACGAACGCAAACCGAATGGCACGTCTGGCGTCCTTCACGGGCGGCTTTGCGAACGGTGCCGGTGGTGCAGAGTTGGACGAGGCCGCAAAGCGCACGGCCTATCAGCTGCACCACGCCCTCATAGCCATAAAGAACGGCGGAATATGGGGCGTGGGGCTAAACCAGTCCATGCAGAAGCACTACTACCTTCCAGAAAACCACACCGACTTCATCTTTGCCATTGGCGCAGAGGAGCTCGGGTTGTTCTTCTCCCTTTCGGTCATCCTGCTGTTCCTGGCCTTTTTCGGCTTTGCGGTTTACATCGCTGCGAAGGCATCCGACCGGTTTGGCCGCTATCTTGTCATGGGGATGGCGTTCATAATATTCTTCCAGGCCATGTTCAATATAGGCGTCGTAAGCGGCGCATTGCCGACAAAGGGCATGGCTTTGCCTTTCTTCAGCTACGGCGGCACGAACCTCATAAGCGCTTTCTTCGCCGTCGGGACCATTCTCTCTGTCGGCATACACTCTTACAGGGACCGCAAGCGCGAGGCCATAAGACCGGCCGGTGCGCTTCGCGTAACGCGGCATGGCTGACGAAAAGCCTGCACCTTTTACCGTATCATCGCTCACCGAAAGGTTGAAGCGCACCCTTGAGTCGCAGTTCTCGAAGATATATGTCGAGGCTGAGATAAGCGGCTGGAAAAGGTATCCGTCCGGGCATTGCTACTTTACGCTCAAGGACTCCGGCGCACAGATTCAGGCTGTCATGTTCGCAAGCGCCTACGAACGCTGCCGCGCGAAGGATTCGCTTAAGGACGGCGCAAAAGTGCTTGTCTACGGCAATGTCACGGTCTATCCGCCGCGGGGCAACTACCAGCTTGTGGTCCTGGCCGCAAAGCCCGTTGGCGCGGGCGATCTGATGCAGCGCTACCTTGAACTTAAGGCGAAGTTGGAAGGGGAAGGACTTTTCGACGCCGCGAAAAAGAGACCGCTTCCTTTCCTGCCGCGGCGCATCGGCATAGTCACGAGCGAGGCCGGCGCCGTGATTCACGACATGTGCAATGTCATTTCCCGCAGGTTCCCGAACGTTTCCATTCGCCTTTTCCCGGCGCAAGTACAGGGCGCGGATGCGCCTGCTTCCATAATCGCGGGCATAAAGTACTTCAATTCGCCTTCGAAGGACGGGTGGCGGGCCGATCTTCTGATCGTTGCGCGCGGCGGCGGCAGCTTTGAGGACCTTTTCTGCTTCAACGACGAAACGCTGGTGCGATGTGTAGCGGCGTCCGTAGTGCCTACGATTTCGGCAGTGGGGCACGAGACCGACTTTACCTTGTGCGACTTTGCCGCGGATCGCCGCGCGGGGACGCCATCCATTGCGGCCGAAATCGCCGTGCCGGTGCTTTCGGAGCTGATGGATCGTCTTGAAATGCTTGGCTCTAAGATTGCATTGTGCCTGAGGGGACGCGGCGAATGGTTCGCCCAACGCATCGACCATCTTTCGGACTCTATGGCGGCTGCCATCGAGACGGCGCTTGCGCACGCAGAGCTGCGTCTCGAAGGTGCGGTGCGCAGGCTTTCCCCGTCGCTTGCGATTCAGGCGGCAAAGAGCGAAGCGCGTCTTTCGGCGGCCAGAGAGCGTCTTCTTCCGGCGTTCAAGCTTAGACTTTCCTTGGCCGATTCACGCCTCTTGCGCGCAAAGGAAAAGCTTTCGCTTCTGTCGCCGTTCGGTGTGCTTGAGCGCGGTTATTCAATTGTCACCGATTCCGCCGGTGCAATCGTGCGGGATGCCTCCCTCCTGACGGCAGGCGACAGGGTAAGCGTCCGTTTCGCGAAAGGCACCGCAGATCTTTCGGTATTGGACGCATACAACAGCACCCGGGACAAGCAGGACGTGGAAATGGCAAATTGAGGCTCGGAATTTTTGGTATAATACTTGCAACAGTTTTGTCAAATCAAAAACAAGGAGCAAACTAAATGAAGCCAACACTCGTAGTTCTCGCAGCCGGCATGGGCTCTCGCTATGGCGGTCTAAAGCAGGTCGATCCCGTAGGCCCTTCAGGAGAGGCAATCCTCGACTACTCGGTATTTGACGCTGTGCGCGGTGGATTCGGCAAGGTCGTCTTTATCATTCGCAAGGACTTCGAGGCCGAGTTCAAGGAGAAGGTCGGTAAGAAGTACGAAGGCGTCGTCCCCGTCGATTACTGCTATCAGGACATGAACGACCTGCCCGCCCCCTACAAGGTTCCGGAAGGGCGCACGAAGCCCTGGGGCACGGCCCACGCGACGCGTGCGGCGCGCGACATCGTCAAGGAGCCGTTCGCCGTCATCAACGCCGACGACTTCTACGGGCGCGATGCATTTGCGAAGCTCGGCCAGTTCCTCTCGGCCGCCAAGCCCATGGAGTTCTCGATGGTCGGTTACAAGCTTGAACTCACTCTCTCCGAGAACGGCTCCGTCGCCCGCGGCATATGCACCGTCGGCGAGGATGGCTCGCTCAAGGCCGTCACCGAGATGACGAAGCTCGTCAAGGCCGGCGACGTCGCCGAGAACCGCGAGGATCCCGAGTCCCCCGTTAAGGTCCCGCTCGATTCGCGCGTCTCGATGAACCTCTGGGGCTTCACTCCCGAACTCTTCACCGAGCTTGAGGAGCGCTTCCCGAAGTGGCTCGCCGTGAACGGCGAGAAGGAGAAGAGCGAGTGGTACATCCCGTTCGTTGTGGACGAGCTGATTCATGAGGGCAAGGCCACGTGCAAGGTGCTTCCGACGGAGTCCAGCTGGTTCGGCGTTACGTACCGCGAGGACAAGCCGTTCGTCATGGCCGAGATCAAGAAGCTTGTCGACGCCGGTGAATATCCTCAGAAGCTTTTCTGACATCCTTTGGCCAAGAAGGTGTGAATTATGCAATCGCCCGTCCGATAGGGACGGGCGACATTTATGTTCGGACTGCCTCATGCGCCTGCCGCTGCTGCCGCAGACCGGCTGCTGCTCGGTATGTGGGCGCCCTGTTGAAGGACTCTCGTCCGAATATGTCTGCGAGGAGTGCGCCAAGGCGCCTCCGGCTTTCGACCGAGCCGCTTGCGCAATGAAGTTCGAGGGACAAGCGCGGCGGATGATACTCGACTTCAAGTTCAATCGGCACCTGTGGATAAGGGATGACTTGGTGGACTTTCTTGAGGCTGCGGTGCGCGTGCGATTCGATGTGTCGTCCATTGATCTTGTTATACCCATGCCGACGACGATCATCCACCGCTGGGATCGCGGCTACAACCAGTGCGAGCCGATAGCGCGCCTTCTGGCGCGCAGGATCGGGCGTCGTCTTGATGTGCGTTCGCTTGCCCGCTGCGGCAGCCCGAAGAGACAGTCGTCGTTGACGGAACAGGAGCGCCGCGAGAACGCCAAAGGCACGTTCATCGTAAGGCGGCCGCGCCTGATTCGCGGCAGAACCATTCTTGTCGTGGACGACATACTCACGACGGGCGCAACAATGTCGGATGCCGCCCGTGCGCTAAAGGAGAGTGGCGCCGCCCGCGTCTGGGCCGCAACCCTTGCCCGCTCAGTCCGCGACTAGCCAAGTAGAATGATTGACTGATGTCGTCCGTTTATGGTATGATTGGTGCAAATTAATTGGATGGGATAAAATATGGTCTTAATGTCATTGCTGCCTATTGCCGTTCTTGTCATCGCCCTGACTTTGCTTAAGCTTCCGGCGTGGTGCGCTGCGCTTGCGGCTTTCGTTACGGGCGCGGTCGAGGCCGTCTTCATATTTGACCTTTCGCTTGGCGCTATTGCCGATTGCGCGGTGAAGGGTGTGACCACAGGCCTTTATCCGATAGGGCTTGTCATAGTCGCGGCGCTTTTCACATATGCGTTGATCGTCGAGTCGGACGCGATATCGGAAATCAAGCGCGGTCTTTCGCGTCTCTCCGAGGATCGGCGCTTTCAGGCGATGCTTGTCGCGTGGGGGTTCGGCAACTTCATGGAGGGCATGGCTGGCTTCGGCACGGCCGTGGCGATTCCGTGCGCGATACTTGTCGGCATAGGCTTCGATCCCATGAAGGCGGTGCTCTGCTGCCTTGTCGCGAATACTACGCCGACAGCTTTCGGGTCTGTGGGTGTGCCGACTATGGTTCTCGCGGGAGAGGCTGGCGTAGACCTTTCAAGGCTTACGACGACGATTGCGCTTCTTCAGCTCGCGGCGACATCGCTTTCGCCGTTTCTCATGCTCGTCATCGTCGATGGCTGGCGCGGCTTGCGCGAATGTTGGCGTCTTGCGTTCGTCTCTTCCTTAGTTTTCCTTGCGGCGTGGTTGGTGGTTGCGCCATTCCTAGGATGCGAACTGCCCAACATAGTGGGCGGCATGGCGGTAATGGCGGTACTTGCCGCGTCCGGGAATCGAGATGGAATTGACGTCCGCCGCCAGGCTTGGGCGTGGATGCCGTTTGCCTTTGTCGTTCTGGCGCTCGGTTGCGCGGCGCTTCTGCCGCCGGATCGTAAGATCTCCCCCGGCTTTGTCATCCTCGCGGCGGCATCCGTCGGCGGACTCTGCCAGAAGGTGGCCCCGATGCGAATCGGCGCCATAGCCATGCGGACGGTTGTCCGCTATTCGCCGGCTCTTTTTACGATTTGTGCTGTGTTGGCGCTTGCGAAGGTAATGGGCGCCGCCGGAATGACGCAGAATCTTGCTGACACCCTCATTGCCGCTACTGGCAAGGGCTATCCTGCTGTATCTGGCATGGTTGGCGCTTTGGGTGGATTCGTCACCGGCTCCGGCACCAGTTCGAACGTCCTTTTTGGTGCTTTGCAGGCGTCGGTCGGCGAAGGCGAGGCGCAGAAGCTCCTTTTTGCGGCAGCGAACGTGATGGGCGCGGGAATTGGCAAGATGGTGTGTCCGCAGTCGCTTGTGCTTGGATGCGCGGCGGCGGGTCTCGCCGGACGCGAAAGGGATGTTATGGCAAAGGTGGCGGGCTATTTTGTTCTGGTGCTTGCAGTCGCATGTCTTACGGTCGTCCTCTGGAACGCGCTCGTTCAGATGTAATACTCAAAACAGCCATGAACTCATTTGAATCATTGATTGCGGATATCAGCGAATAAGCCTTTACACCGATGACTTCGCCAAGCGCATTCATGCGCGTGCATCTATGTCGCGCAAAGTAGCCGAGGCGCTTGGTCGGGCATCTTGAAAGCGCGGACGCCCGCTCTTCCAAAGGGATGCGCCAAAGTATGGATAAATGTGCTATCATATGCAATATGGAATTGCAGTGATTTCATTAAAGAAAGGGGTCTTAAAATGAGGAAGCACTACGATCGGATAAAGAGTGTGGCAGTCTATTGCGGCTCAAGGACACCTATGGATGGTGCGTTCGAGGAGGCTGCTGTCAGGTTGGCGAAGTTCATCGCTTCCCATGGCATGACGCTTGTGTTTGGCGGCTCCAATGTCGGGACGATGAAGGCGGTGGCGGATGCGGCTCTCGCCGCTGGCGGCAAGGTCGTTGGCGTGTTCACTACGAACCTTCCGATGTCGCTTGCGCATCCGGGACTGACGGAGCTTGTCGTGACGCATTCGCTGGCGGAGCGCAAGAGGGAGATGATCGAACGCGCCGACGCGCTTGTGGCGCTTCCCGGTGGACTTGGAACTCTTGATGAGCTGTTCGATGCTTTGGCGTTGCGCCGGGTCAAGAACGGCGGACACAAGAAGCCCGTCGGCGTTCTGAACGTAAATGGCTATTATGATCCGCTCATTGATTTTCTCATCCAGACGCGGGACAAGGGCTTTTCGACAAACGCGGCCGTTCAGACATTGGTTTCCGGGCGTACGCCGGAAGAGTTGTTCGACCGACTTGTAGGCTCATTGCCTCCAGTATGTTGACATGGACAAGTTGGTGCCGGAGCTGCTACCGGAGTACGCGACTGAATATACATGGTCTCGTAAGGCGGTGGATGCTGCGCGAGAAATGGGTGCTGCTGCATTCGCCGATTGGCTGGAGCGGTATGCGTTTGCCACAGACTATTCAGCTGGTGCGTGAGTCGGCAGGAACCCCAGATATATGGTATAATATCCCATTCAAAGGAGAAGTATGGCAGAAGTTACCGAAGAAATGAGAAAGCACAGCGCGGCGCACCTGATGGCGCGCGCGGTGCAGAATGTTTTTGAAGATGTGCAGGTCGATATCGGTCCCGCGACTGATGAGGGATTCTACTATGATTTCGACCTCCCCCACAGGCTGTCGCCTGAGGATTTTCCGAAGATCGAAGCCGAGATAGCGCGCCTCATAGCCCTTGACGAGCCGTTCGTAAAGAAGATCGTCTCGCGCGAGGAGTGCGCGAAGATGCTCGAGGGCCAGAAGTACAAGCTCGAGCGTCTCGCCGACATCCCCGAGGGCGAGGACATATCGACCTATACGGTCGGCGACTACGCCGAAATGTGCCGCGGCCCCCACGTCGAGCATTCGTCGCAGATCGGCGTCGTGAAGCTCACCCGCGTAGCGGGCAGCTACTACCGCGGCGACGAGAAGAACAAGATGCTTCAGCGAATCTACGGCATAATCGCCAGGGACCAGGCCGAGATGGACGCGATCGTCGCCCGCGCCGAGGAGGCGAAGCGCCGCGACCACCGCCGTCTCGGAGTCGAGCTCGACCTCTTCCACCTCGATCCGGAGGATCCGGGCCAGATATTCTGGCATCCGAAGGGCTGGAGCATCTACGTGACGCTTCAGGACTACATGCGCGCCAAGCTCGTCAAGGACGGCTACATGGAGGTCAACACCCCCGCGCTTATGCCGCGTTCGCTCTGGGAGCGCAGCGGCCACTGGGACCACTACAAGGCGAACATGTTCATCACCGAGAGCGAAAAGCGGATCTTCGCCGTCAAGCCGATGAACTGCCCCGGAGCGCTTGAGATCTTCAAGAGCCGCACGAGATCGTACAAGGACCTTCCCCTGCGTCTCGCCGAGTTCGGCCACTGCGCCCGCAACGAGCCGAGCGGAACTTTGCACGGCATAATGCGCGTTCGCGGGTTCGTCCAGGACGATGCGCACATCATCTGCACCGAGGAGCAGATCGAGGAGGAGGTCGCCAAGTTCTGCAGGCTCCTGAAGGACGTCTACAGCGACTTCGGCTTCGACAAGAACCTGCTCGTCAAGCTCAGCACGATGCCCGATGACCATGTCGGCGAAGTGGAGACGTGGCAGCACGCCGAGGCCGCGCTCGCGGCGGCATGCAAGGCGAGCGGAATGGATTACGTGATCCAGGAGGGCGAGGGCGCGTTCTACGGCCCGAAGCTCGAGTTCACGCTCATCGACGCCCTTGGCCGCTCATGGCAGTGCGGCACGATCCAGCTCGACTACCAGCTGCCGAGCGCGGAGAGGCTGAACGCCGAGTACATCGGTCCCGACGGACAGAAGCACCATCCCGTGATGCTGCACCGCGCCGTCCTCGGCTCGCTCGAGCGCTTCATCGGCATCCTCATCGAGCACTACGCGGGCGCGTTCCCGCTCTGGCTCGCGCCCGACCAGGTGCGCATCCTGCCGATCAGCGACAAGGCCCTCGCTTACGCGAACAAGGTCCAGGCGGGACTCGCCGAGGCCGGATTCCGCGTCGATATCGATACATCGGCCGAAAAGCTCGGCGCCAAGATACGCGCGGCGACGGTGCAGAAGGTTCCCTACCAGGTCGTCGTAGGCCCGCGCGACGAGGCCGCCGGAACAATATCCGTCCGTTCCCGCGCCGATGGCGACCTTGGAGCGATGACGCTGGCCGATTTCATCGCTAAATTGAACGAAGAGACAACAAAACACATTTGAGGCAACATCAATGGCAGAAGAGAACAAGTCGTCGTTGGACGCGTTGAGCGCGCTCTGCAAGCGCCGCGGATTCATTTACCACTCGTCGGAGATATATGGCGGAATGCCGGGCTTCTGGGACTACGGCCCCCTGGGCTGCGAGCTCAAGGCCAACGTCAAGCAGGCGTGGTGGCAGTTCACCGTGCGCGGACGTGAGGACGTCGCCGGACTCGACGCGACGATCATCATGCACCCGAAGATCTGGAAGGCGTCGGGCCACCTCGACACGTTCGCCGACCCGATGACGATGTGCAAGCAGTGCAAGAAGCTGATGCGCGCCGACCAGCTCGACGACATCCGCGCCGAGCTCGGCAAGAAGGCCGCGCCCGTCAACCCCGCGTTCGCGCTTTCGTGCCCGCACTGCGGCGGCGAGATGACGGAGCCCAAGCCGTTCAACCTCATGTTCAAGACCGTGGTCGGCCCCATCGACGACCCGTCGAACGTCGCATACCTCCGTCCCGAGACCGCGCAGGCGATCTTCGCGCAGTTCCAGAACGTGACCTCCACCTCGCGCATGACGGTTCCCTACGGAATCGCGCAGATGGGCAAGAGCTTCCGCAACGAGGTGACGCCGCGCAACTACACGTTCCGCAGCCGCGAGTTCGAGCAGATGGAGCTTGAGTTCTTCATCCGTCCCGACGAGGCGGTCGAGATCCTTCACGGCCACGTCGTGACGCTCGCCGACAATCCCGACCTCAACGGCCCGACGCAGGACGACTGGGGCTGGGAGGTCTGGCACAAGTACTGGGTCGAGCAGCGCAAGAAGTTCCTCAACGCCGTCGGTCTCCCGACCGAGCATTTCGTGGAATACTGGCAGAAGCCGGACGAGCTCGCCCACTACGCCCGCGCGTGCGTGGACATCGAGTACGACTTCCCGTTCGGACGCCAGGAGCTGGAGGGCATCGCGGCCCGCAGCGACTTCGACCTTTCGCAGCACCAGAAGTGGTCCGGCGAGAGCCAGATGGTCTTCGACGATCCGCTGAAGCAGGCGGCGAAGAAGATGGACGAAGCCGCGCGCAAGGCCTTCATCGAGAAGGTGCAGGCCGACTGGGTGAAGCGCGGCAAGGACGCAGCGGCGGCCGAGAAGTTCTGCCTCGCGCTCTTCGACGGCAAGTATGTACCCCATGTGATCGAGCCTTCCGCCGGCGTGGACCGCTTGATGCTCGCCTTGCTCTGCGAGGCTTACGAGGAGCAGAAGCTCACGGACGAGAAGGGCAAGGAGGATGTCCGCACGGTTCTCCACTTCAGCCCGAAGGTCGCGCCGATCAAGGTCGCCATCTTCCCGCTCATAAAGAAGGACGAGGCCCAGGACAAGCTCGCCCGCGAGATCTTCACGAAGCTCCAGAAGAAGGTCAACTGCATGTGGGACGTCTCCGGCGCCATCGGTCGCCGCTACCGCCGCCAGGACGAGGCGGGCACGCCGTGGTGCATCACGATCGACGCCCAGTCCGTCGAGGACGGAACCTTCACCGTGCGCGAGCGCGACTCGATGAAGCAGACGCGCATGACTTATGGCGAGTTCCTCGCGATGATGTACGACGCGCTGGAGTTCTGAGATGAAGAACGACTGCATATTCTGCGCAATCGCCGCGGGCGAGATACCGAGCTTCAAGGTCTACGAGGACGATCTCGTCCTCGCATACCTTGACATAAATCCCTTCACGAAGGGACACACGCTCGTCATCCCCAAGGCGCATTCGGCGGGGCTCCTCGACACTGGCGACGATGTTCTCGCCGCCGTCGTCGCCCGCGTGAAGAAGGTCGCCGCGCACCTCAAGGCTGCGCTGCCCTGCGACGGGTTCAACATCCTCCAGAACAACGGCGAGGCCGCCGGACAGACGGTAAAGCACATCCATTTCCACATAATCCCGCGCTACGCCGGCGAGCCGCTTACCTTCGAGAGCAAGCCCGGCGACATGGCCGAGCTTGCCGCCCTCGCCGACCGCATTAGCGGCTAGCTTCTCGGCATCTAGCTGTCCCCGCATTTTCGTTAGGATCATTGCGGGGACTGTCCACGCATTTTCCCTGGTTAGGATGGGCATGATGGCGCGGCAGGTGACTGCCGCGCTTGTTTTTAGCCGTGGGCGTGGAACTTCAGCCAGCGGGTGACGGGTTCGCCGCCGATGGTGACGGTAAGCAGCACGTCCTGCCCCCACCAGTCGCCGTCGGGACAGCGCGAAGTGTTCGTTTCGTTGGAGAACGATATCGCCGTCGGTATCGACACGATGGACTGAAGCTTGTCGAGCACTGCGAAAGGTTCGCCGTCCCTGTAGAGTTCGATCTTGATCGTGTCGCCTTCGCCCATCTGCAGGTCCTCGCCCGTCGCGATGATTGGTCCGCCGAAGTCGATTTCGTCGTCCGGCAGGTCGGGGTATTGCTGCTTGACGAGCGTTATCTTTCGCCGCGACGGCGGAGCCGCCGCAACCTTGAAGGTAAGCTGCAACATTGTTTTTCTCCTTTCCTTTGGCGAATCAAGGCGGCAGGAGTCGCCCCCCGCCGCCGTGCCGCTTATGCCGCGCTTATGACCGTCGCCGTCTTGGGCATGGATATGTACTCCATGTCGTCCTCGGTGCGGGTGACGGTGAGCGTCACCTCGGTGCCGTCCGGGACGTCGCTCATGGCGCTGGGCCATGCGACCGTGATGAGGTTCTCGCCGCAGCTCGTCACCGTGCCGACGACCTCGGTCCCCTCGTCGAATACGAACTTCGCCGAGACGTGCTCCGCGTCGTCCCCGAAGGTCGAGCCGTTGACGAGGATCGCCTGCCCCTTGATGAGCTTGCCGCGCACCGCGCCCGTCGAGGCGGAGATGAGGAACTCCACGTTCGGGGTCTTGTCGTCCGCGATGTTCGTGAACGAGAAGTCGCTCGCGGCGAGCGCCCACTTGACGCCCTTGACGAGACGGATGTTGATGGAGTTCGCGGCAGAGATTCGTCCGTCGGCGTTCACGGTTCCGTCGAGGTAGAGGCGGCCGTAGAAGTAGCCGTCGAAGTTGACGGAGTTGCCGTCCTTGAACTCCTTGAAGAGCTGCTCGCAGAGTCCGGTCGCGATTCCGTTCGCCGCGGAGGGCTTGACGCCCACGATGAACGATGAGGCCGCGGTCGATGGCGTTCTCGATGACCGCCCCGAGGCTCTTCGCGGCGTTCCTGTCCACGATCGCCGGAACGTAGATCGTGACGTTGTTGATGGGGTCGCGCTGTGCGCGGACCTCGTACTTTACTGTTGGCTTGTCTGCCATGGTTGTTTTTCCTTTCTTGTTGTTTTTTGTTGTTGGTTGGTTGATGTTTCGACCCCCGGGAGTGGCGGTTCCGCCATGCCTAGGGGTAAGAGGGTCTCATGCCTAGGGGTGAGCGCCCGTCATCCCTAGGGATGATGGAGCGCCGCCCGCAGGGGTGCCGCTAGGCGACCTCCACGATGGGCTTCGCGGAGGTCTTCCAGCTGGGCTTGCGCATCAAAACGCCGTTCTCCGTCACGATGCCGTTGCGGTAGGCGGACTCGTTCTGCGCGAAATCGACATCCAGCGTCTTTTCGAGGGACGTCTTTTCGTTCTTGAGCTTCTCGATCTTGAGCAGAACTTCGACGAGCTCGGCCCGCTTCTGCTTTATGTCGGCTTTTGTCAGTTTCATTTGTTTGTTCCTTTTTGTTTTGTGTTTGATTGGTTGGGAAGGGAGGGGCTGCATACGCGGCATGGGTTTCATGCTCAACGCGCCGCCATCGCCGCCTCCAACAATAGAGGAAGGTTTTTGCCTCGACAGTACCCATCGCACCGAATATTTGTTATAATGTTCGTCGCACAACCGAAGGAGCGAAACCCTGCCAGCAGTAATGGAAGCGATAGACCGCATGACAACGTCCGAGAAGTTCGAGACGTTGGACTATCCCGTGCCGCCATTTCCTTTTTGGGCCGCAAATACTTGAAATAACCCCCAAACCCCATGACACGATACATTCAGAACGGATGCGAGACGCACTTGAAGCGCGGGCGCTATCCGCTCGGGCGGTTCGTGTTTTTGGGACAGGATTGACAGGGTTTACAAGATTCAAGGAGAAACAACCATGAAAACACCGATGCATGTGAAAACCAAGCCCGTAAAACTCATGCTTGTCTTTTCGTTGGCGTTTGTCGCATGGACAAGCCAGGCGCGCGAGATTACGTCCGCCGAGGCGGGAAGGGCCGCCGCCGCGTGGGTGCGGCGCGACAGTGCGCCGCTGGGCGCGAAGCTTTCTGCGACCGATGCCGCCGAGGTTCTGACAACCAGGGACGGCGACACGCCGATATACCATGTCGTCCGCCTCTCCGGCGGCGGCGTGGTCGTGACTTCCGCCGAAAGCGGCGTGACGCCGGTCGTCGCGTTTTTCGACGGCGACGCACCCACCGAGGGCGACGGAAATCCGCTCTGGGACATTCTTTCCGCAGACATGGCGGAGCGCACGAGGCTGGTTGGCGCCGTGCGCGAGGCGGCGACGACGGGCGGCACGAAAAGGATGCTCCTTGGCGCGACGGCAGGCACCGCCGAGCCGTTTGCCGCTGAAGAGTCCGCATGGGCGGCGCTTCTTGCGGAAGATGCGAAACCTTCCCGGTTGCTGAAGGCGTCCAGCTTCCTCGATGCCTCCGGCCTTTCCGACCTGCGCGTGGAACCGCTCCTCTCGACGACCTGGGGACAGGAACGCAACGCCGCGGACTACTACACGCCGCCCGGCTCTGCCGGCGACCAAGACAACTATTCCTGCGGCTGCGCCGCCCTCGCCGGTGCGCAGATCGCCAACTACTGGCGCTTCCCCACGGAGTCCATGCCGCAGGTGGATCGGCTTTGCTGGGTCGATGGCGTCGCCTGTACCAACAGAACAATGGGCGGCACCTACGACTGGCAGAATATGCCATCGGACTTCTCTTCGCTAACCGACGACCAGAAACAGGCTGTTGGCCGGCTCTGCTACGACTTCGGCGTCGCGACACATATGAAGTGGGGAGCTGAAGGGTCCGGCACAGTTCTTCCTGAGCTTGTATTTGCGTTTCGCGATGTCTTCGGCTACGCAAGCGCTATGGCGTATTGCAACGGTATCAAAAGAAAATTTACCGACGATAATGTCGAGCGGGCCATTCTCGCCAACCTCGATGCAAAAGCCCCAGTCGCACTCGGCATCGATGGACATGCTGTTGTCGCCGACGGCTATGGATACGTCTCTGGGACGCTCTACACGCACATCAATCTTGGCTGGGACGGTTTCGCCAATGCCTGGTACAATCTTCCGGACGTAGATACAACCGCCTACGGGGTGGACTACACCAGCTCGTTTCTCGCCGAAGTCGTATACAACATACATCCGACAGAAACCGGCGACTTGCTGACGGGGCGCGTCCTCTACGAAAACGGAGAACCTGTCGCCGGCGCAACCGTGGTCGCGACGAGCGGTTCCGACACGGCGAATGCCGTTACGGACGGAAAGGGAATCTACGCCCTTCGTGTGGCTGGCGGCAAAACATGGTCTGTTTCCGCGACGAGCGGCGCAATGCACGGTTCCTGCTGGGCGAATGTCGCGATATCCAACTTGCCCATTTTTGGATTAGATGGTGCGGTCATTACCGTTGTCTATTACGAAGGATTGATAGGCAACAGCTGGGGCAACGACATTACGCTTGGCGTCGAAAATCATCCGATGTCCTTAGCCGACGCTCTCGACGCTCCCGCGCTTACGTTCACGACAGGCGGCGTCGCAGGATGGTTAGGCGATACTGCCGAGACCCACGACGGCGATGACGCCGCCAGGAGCGGCTTGACGGCTAGCGTCAAGTACAACTGGATGGAGACGACCGTGTGCGGCCCCGGGACAATCTCATTCTGGTGGAACGTCTCCAGCGAGGAGAACTGTGACTGGCTGAAATTCCATGTGGACGGCACGCTCGATTCGCAAATCAGCGGAACGAATACCACTTGGACGCAGAAGTCCGTAGAAGTATCGGGAGGGGGCAACCACACGCTTTGCTGGCGCTACGTCAAAGATGAGTGTACCTCAGTAGGTGAAGACTGCGGCTGGGTCGATCAGGTCGTCTGGACGCCAACTTACAACAATTGGGCGTGGGAGAACGGCGTCACGGGCGCGTGGGACGCGAAGGATGCGCTCGGCATCTACAACGTGTTCCGCTACGTGTTCGATGTGCCGAGCGGAGAGTTTGAGAATCCGCCGATCATCGACATCGCGGTTGAGGACGGCAAGGTCGTGGTGAAGACGCCGCCCGTGGTGAACGCGGTGAATGTGACGGTCAGCATCGAAGAGTCCAGCGACGTAGGGGGTACGGCGGATGTCGTGAGCCATACCCTCAAAGAAGCGGCAGCCGGACTTGAGCTGTCCGGCAGTTCTCGCTTCTATCGCCTCAAGGCGAAGGTGACGGAGTAAAGCCCGCCAATCCTGTCTGAAACAGACACGCGAAAGGCCCTTGCGACGCAAGGGCCTTTTCGTTGCCTTCAATATTTGAGGAAGGTTTTGGGTTAGACAGTACCTATCACGGCGCAAAATGGTTCAGGAGCTTTTTGCGGTCGGCGAAGTATTTCTTCCGCGCGGCGGTGAAGGTAATGCCCCGTTCTGCCGCGAGTTCGCGGATCGAGCGCGACCTGTCGCTTCCGTTGCGCATGATCGCGCGAAGCGTCGGCATCGCGTGCTGAAGTTCCTTCGGCAAGGCGACGTTCGCCTGCCGCCGTTGCGCGGATGGTCGCGTTGCGGCTGGCAGGCCGCCCTCGCAGATTGTGGCGTTGCGGCGTCCCTTGCCGGTGGTGTGGTACTTGCGGGCGCTATCTTCGTTCAGCTTCCATCGCAGGTTATACAGTTCCTTGCGGATCGCGTCGCGGCGGGCGGGATCGTCGCCCAATGCCTCGTACTCTGCGGCAAGCTCAAGCTCGCGCTTCGTCAGGTGGCGCAGAAGGGGATTGTCGCTCATATCGCCCTCCCGTAGATTTTGCGGCCGAGTTTGGAAAGGCGGCTGTTGAGGGCGGGTTTGCGGTCGCGCACAGGTGCGTCGGCGAGCGAGCGGTGAAAGTCCGCAAGTTCTTTGCGGAGTGGCTGGTCCGGCAGCTCGCGCTCGAACTGCATCCATCTGGCGAGGCTCTTCCAGTCGCCGGTAAGCGCGATGCAGATTGCGACGGTGGAGTGGCGCGGGTCGCCGAAGGCGGCGTAGCCCCTGGCCTTGAAGTCGGCGGCGAAGGCGGCGGCCCTCTCCCACACCCTCTCCCTTATGGAATTATCGCTCTTCCATGTTCCGCTTCCGTTCCGTTCCGTTTCTCCCCCTCCTAAAGGTTCCCCCTCTTCTCCGTAACGGAACGGAGCGGGACGGATCGGCGTGTTTGTTTTTTGTTCTTTTGAACGGTTGGTGTTTGTTGTCATTTCGCGCCGCTCTTGAGGCTGTTACCTCTCCACGGCGCGAATATCATCTCATGCAAAAAGTCCAGTTCTGAATAAACGGGAGTTGTGCCCTCGCGGAATCAGGGCATGAAAAAACCCCTGAAAACCAATGTTTCCAGGGGCGTGATGCAAGTCGGAGATTTTCTCAGGAAAAGTAAAATGTCACTTGACGATTTTAATGTGACAGGATGTTTGCCAAACGTGACAAGTTACCTGTCAATCGTGACAGATAGACTGCCGAACGTGACAAGTTGCACTTAGAACGTGACAGATTGCAAGGCAACCGTGACAAGTAGTGCTTGAAACGTGACAAGTTGCGATGTCAGTTGCCGGTTTGCCGTGACAGGCGCTGCGTTCGGGCGTGAAGGCATCTTATGAAATCGCTGGCGTTCTTTACGCCGATGCCTTTAAGCTCGCGCTTGTAGTATTCGAAGACGTTGCTGCGGCTGACGCGCCTCTTGCCCGCAAGGGCGATCACGCCGTCCTTCCGCTGTCCGGCCTCCCAGATCGCCCAGCACTTGTCCTGCTTGTCGACCTCGGTCTGTCGTTTGCCGCGTTTCACATCGCGCGCGTCGATGCGTTTGACGACGGTGAGAATCTCATCGGTCTTCGTGTCGCACTCCTGCGGGATGGAGCGGAAGAGGATCTCGCGTTCGTGCATTGCGAACTCCCGCGATATCGAGTGGAACGAGTCTAAGAGCTGTTCCAGTTTCGTGTCGAAGCGCTGAATGAGGTCGTGCTTGGGAAGGGCCATGTTCGCAGGGTCGGAGATCGTGGCGAAGAACGCGCCGAGGCCGCGCAGCGAATTCACGAACGCGGTCGTTTTGATAAGGGTCGCAAGCGTGGCGATCAGATGCTTCGTGGTGAACTCCAGCTCGCGCACCGCGTGGCAGTGTCCGGGAAAGCCGCCCGGCGGGAACGCCTTTACGGTTTCGACGAAATCCTTGAGGATCTTGGGCGCGTTGTTGCCTTGCGGATCGAGCATGATGCTCATGAAGGCGGACGGCTCCAGGCGCGTTTCGCCGCGGTACCACGGACGGACCTTAAGCGCGGTCTCCGTTAGCAGGATGTTGTGGTCAATTATGGGCGCGGCAGCGCGCTCCACGGGCCTTATCTGTCGTATGCGGAGGTATGCGCCATCGTCAATCTCCGTAGGGCGGCAATACAGGTCGCCGCCGGTCAAAATCTGTTCTGACATCTTTCATGAACTCTTTCTCGCGGCTTCGATCGTCCACATCGCCGCGTTATTGGTATGCTCTTCCCGTTCAATTCTATTCGACGTCACCGAGCCCACGGCCTATTGCGTCGTTGTTTCGCGGCATGCTTCATCGCCGCGCGGCGGTTTACCAGGAAAGCGCACATATTATACCAAATATGCGCCGCCCGTGCTCACGGTACCATAAAGACAATAAGCGAGGATTTTGGTACAATACACTCTGCTTGAAACAGGAATGATTCAGGCATCATAGCCGCTCGGCGAGAACCGCCGCGCGGAGGGCTGACAGGATCAGCCAGCGGTTGCAAACCGGTCTTTCGGGAAATCACGACATTCTAACGCTGGCGCATGGTTTGCAAGACGATACCCTTTAATCTTGGGGTGTCGCCTTGCTGTGCAGTTAAGCGGGCCGTCGTGGGCCTCCGAAAGTGCATTGCTCGGCGCGCCCCTCTAACCAAAACAGAGAGGCGCGCCTCTTTGTTGGCAAGTAATAAAGATTTATGTCGGCAGAGAAGAAAGAGAAGATCGAAAAGATGAAACGGTGTGTGCTTGTCGGCACATATAAAGGCGACCAGTTGACGAAATGGCGTGGGTGGTATAACTACCCGATTTCGGAGAAGGACAAAATCGGCGTGGACGACGCCGCGAAGATAACGGAACTTTGGCTTTTCAACGGCAAGAAGGATCAGATAAACTACAAGGCCGAATTCGTCGGCGCGAAGACGCGCGATGAACTTGTACGCGACTATGGCTACCCCGCCAAAGGCAAGGCTCACGGCGACAGGTATCTTCTATTCAAGACTGACTTCAAGTATCAGCACAAGGGAGATGTCCCTGAAGATGCGGAGCGCGTCATAATTCGCACGGCAGATTTTGCGACTGCGCCGAAGATTCGCAAGCAGCTAAAGGCGTATCTTGAGTCTTCCGACCGCAAAGATCCCGACCTCGCAAAGCGGCTTCCGACCATCCTCACCAAACTTCGTCCAGAACAGTTGAAGGTGTGCGAACTCGCATATCAGATGTCACTTTGGGAAGTGCCTAATTGCGAAGCAATGAGACCCAATGTCCCGTTCCCACCGCCTGAAAATTTTAGTTTTACCTTCATTGATCTGTTTGCTGGAATGGGTGGATTTCGTTTGGCTATGGAGGCGCAAGGAGGCAAGTGTGTTTTCTCCTCCGAATGGAACACATACGCACAAAAGACATACGAGGCGAATTTTGGTGAAGTGCCGCATGGCGATATAACAAAGGAAGAGACTAAGGCGGCAATCCCAGAGCATTTTGATGTTCTGTGCGCAGGTTTCCCGTGCCAACCTTTTTCAATTGCTGGAGTGTCGAAAAAGAAAAGCCTTGGCAGAGCTACGGGCTTTAAGGACAAAACCCAAGGAACGCTATTCTTCGATGTAGCAGACATAATCAGTCGCCGTCGTCCCAAAGCGTTCTTTCTTGAAAACGTCAAGAACCTTGTCTCGCATGATAAAGGCAATACTTTCAAAGTAATTCGAGAGACGCTGGAGGAACTTGACTATTCTATACACTATCGTGTTATGGATGGTAAAGAGTATGTTCCGCAACACCGTGAGAGGATAATGATTGTTGGATTTGACAGAAAGTTATTCCACAATGCTGAGCATTTTGAATTCCCACAGACGACGGGTGCGAGGCATGAGTTGTCCAGCATATTGGAATACCGCCCAGATCCAAAATTTACGCTTTCCGACAAGCTTTGGAATTACCTTCAGAATTATGCAATAAAGCATCAGGAGAAGGGAAACGGCTTTGGCTTTGGCATGGCATCATTGGATGGTGTAACAAGAACATTGAGCGCACGCTATTACAAAGACGGATCTGAGATTCTGATACCACAGGGAGCAGGGCGAAATCCGCGTCGTCTTACGCCTCGTGAATGTGCGCGGCTGATGGGTTATCCAGACAGCTATAGGCTTGATGCGGTTTCTGATGTTCAAGCCTACAGGCAATGTGGCAATTCTGTTGTTGTGCCGCTTATAACTGCGGTGGCTCATAATCTAATTGAGACAATGACAATGTGAACATCGCCAAAGGAGGGTGTTAATGGAATCGCATGTTTTTGAGGCTGTAAATCTTGTTCAATCTGGCTGTCCTTCTTTTTTCAAATTCATAGCAGCCAATGAAACTGGTGATACAGGAGGGCATCAGTGCGGATTCTATATCCCAAGAGAATTTGCAGAAATGGCTTTGGGTGAACCTTGTATCAAAGGGGCTAACAAAGATGTTCGGGCAAAGATAGCGTGGAATGATGATAAGGTTACAGAATCTCGCTTTGTGTATTATGGCGTTGGTACGCGAAACGAATCTCGCATCACTCAGTTTGGCAGAGGCTTTGAGTACTTGAGGTCAGAATATACGGGAGCGCTCGTTGTTTTTGCAAGAACAGCAGTAGATTCATATCGTGCTTTTGTATTTAACTCAGAGGAGGAGATAGATGAGTTCTTGGGGGCGTTAGGACTTGGCCCTGCGGACGCTAACAAACTGATTCGGCTTGATGGCAAGAGCCCTGAATCCCAAGAAGAACAAGCCTTTGTGCAATTCATACAGTCTCTCAACGTTGATTTTCCGTCGTCGGATATAATGTCCGCAGCTGCTCGCAAAATTGAGGATGCCATCTATGACCATGAAGAGTACATCCGAACGCAGCCTGATGTCAAACTGATCAGTTGGTCTGAGATAGAATATCGGCTCTTTCGGGCTATTGAGAATGATCGTTATGGCAAATTTATCGCAAATGGATTTTCAAGTGTAGATGATTTTATTGAGAAAGCGAATGCCGTTCTCAATCGCAGAAAGAGTCGAGCGGGGAAATCGTTGGAACATCACCTTGGAGCTATTTTTGCAGGCAATGGTATTGAGTTTGAAGGGCAGGTTGTTACAGAGGGGAATAAGAAGCCGGATTTCATATTCCCGTCGTCTTCTGCTTATCACAACATGTCGTTTCCGATTGAAAAGCTCGTGTTTCTTGCGGCAAAGACAACATGTAAGGACAGATGGCGGCAGATTCTCAATGAAGCAGATCGTTTCCGCGACCAGACTAAATACCTCTGCACTCTTCAACAAGGCATGACGGTAAAGCAGATGAATGAAATGGCGGCAGAAAAAGTGGTACTGGTTGTACCTCAACCCTATGTGAAATCTTATCCAAAGAATACGGGAATGCAAATCGTTACGCTATCTAGGTTCATCAACTTTGTTAAGGGAGTTCAAGCCTAATGATGCCCGGAGAAAGAATTGAAACTGCCGCGCAAGCTGCCGCGATAATTCGGGCGGTGTTGCCGAAAGATCAAAAGGAAGAGCGGGTTTTCGTTCTTCCGCTCAATGCGAATGGCAAGATGCTTGCAAATCCAATCCTCGTATCGGTCGGATATGAGGACGGAACGACGACCGTTGATGCTGGCGCTATTTTCCGTGCGGCGTTTAAAGCTGGAGCGGAGGAAATCATCGTCGCACACAACCACCCATCTGGCGACCCGACGCCAAGCAAGGCCGACTATGACGCGACCGTTCGCCTTAACGACGGCGCGAATCTTGTAGGGCTTGAACTCATCGATCATCTCATCATCGGTTCTGCGGATTCGGCAAACGGTCTCGGCTTCGTTTCTATGGCCGAATTGATGGCGGAGTAAGGACATATGCGGGGACAGGCCCCACAAGGCTCCCTAATAGCCGTATGATCTGGTCTAAGAAAGATCTTGTGGACACTGGTTATCCTGGAACACCAAGTGGTGATTATTACATGATGTTCAAGCTCAAGCAGATTCAGCCTGGCGAACCATTGTATGGCGGCACGTACGACATTCGTGGATTGAATGGATATGGCGGCGGACGCAATTCGTCAAAACCATTTGACACGACATTTGCTGACCTTCTTCAGCATGGCGTTGTGAGGGTTGAGTGACTTAATTCTCTTTTTTCATGGCATGTTAAGGAGTGTACAATGAGTAGCAATACAAAACAGAATCTCATGAAGTTGCTTGCGGATGGGGTATTCCGTATTCCAGATTATCAACGCGGGTATGCGTGGGAAGAGAAGCAAGTTAAGGATCTCATTCTGGACATTGACGCGCTTGTTTCGGATGAGGGAATTACTTCGCATTACATGGGAACCATCGTCACGTTTAAAACGAAATATACGGAACAATATCAATACTCAACCGTGGATGTGTTTGATGTTGTTGATGGGCAACAGCGATTGACGTCAATCCTTCTGTTCTTGGCAGTTATTTTGGATGCGCTTAAAAAACATGGGAAAGATGAGTTTCGGCAGTTTGAAGGGCAGTATTTGTTCAGTGGAGCAGTACCCAAACTCATGTTGAATGGAGAGGATCGTGATTTCTATCTTTCTCTGTTAAAGAACGGCGGACAATTGATTGGTACTGTTACAGCAGTTAATACCCCGCAGAGACAACGTCTCTCTGAGGCCGCCAAGTATTTTCGTGGATACGTTGAGAAATGCAATGACAAGAAGTTGGTGGATTTATATGGCGCGATAACTTCTAAGCTCAATTTCTCGAGTTATTCCATTGAAGAGGAATGTGAGATTGGAATGACTTTTGAACTGATGAATTCACGAGGGAAAGGATTGTCTGTACTTGAGCTTTTGAAGAACTATTTGATGTATTGGGCCTCTCGCAATATCCCACTGAAAGACAGGGAAAGTGTGACAAGATCCATTAATACGAGCTGGGGAGAGGTCTATAAGTATTTGGGGATTTGCAAACAGGATGGTAATGACGGGCAATGCCTTCGCATTGCTTGGATTATATTTTTTGATCCATTGCCAAAGAACTGGCAGGGCTATGAGGGTTTTAAACAGAAGAGCTGCATTCCAATTCGTGATTTCAGTGAGCGGAGCAAGAATGTGGTCCGTGAATTCATTCAGAAGTTTGTTGATGGTTTGGTGGTTGTTTCGAGAAACTATGCCGCAGTGCTTAATCCACGAGACAAGTTCAATCCTCGTGAGAAAACGGCATTGGAGAATGTCAAGCACACGGGCAATATTGCAAATGCGCTTCCACTGATGGTGGCATTGACGATGAAGAAGGAGGCGGGCAGTATCTCATCTGATCAATACGTTGAGGTGCTAAAGGCTGTTGAATGCTTTTCGTTTAGGGCTTTTCTTTGGGAACGGCGTAGAAGTAACGCCGGCAAGTCGCAGTTGTTCCGTTTTGCGAAGCTGCTGACGGATGGAAGCATTTCGGTTGACCAAGTTGTAAAGGAAGTCTATGGTTTAGCCAATTATTATGCTCCAGTTGCCAAGTTTAAATCAGAAATTCATGAATTGCAGGATTGGTATTCCCGGCCAAAATTGGTGAGATGTGTCCTGTTCGCATACGAACAGTATTTAGTGGAACGCCATCATCCGGGCGAGTCTCTTAAAATCACGTGGAACGAGGTTGCTGCCGATTCAACGCTTGAACACATCTTGCCGCAAAATCCAGACGATAAGTCAGAGTGGAAAAAGATTTGGAATGATGAATTGATTAAGCATTGGAAACACGCGCTTGGAAACCTTGTTTTTACAAAGGATAATAGTCGTTATCATAATTTTGATTTCACTCGAAAAAGGGATGGTGTAGAAGATGGTGCGCCGCGATCTGAGCGTTATTGTTACAGGAACTCAAATATTATGCAGGAACGCCAGATAGCCGATTTCGAAACCTGGTCTCCCAAACAGGTGAAAGACCGTCATGAGATGCTTTTGAAGTGGATTGTCGAGAGGTGGTGTCCCAACATTGGCGATGTTGGTATGCCCGAGGTACATGAATCTGATGATGAGGAATTGGGTGATTGATTCAGTCACTGGAGGAACAACAGGGACGCCGTTGACGCAGTGGGATTGACACAGTACTCTGAGAGGTGATGTCATGGGACTTGTGAAAACTAGAAGATTGGCGGCGATGCAGAAGCAGCAACGTGCCAAGGCGGGAATGAAGCCGACGAAGAAGGTCGATCCAAGCTCTGCACATCCGCGGCAGTTTGCGCCGGCAGGGGCCAAAGCCTCGCTAAAGGCATTTTAGCCACTCGTCCGAAGTGAGATTTTGTTGGCAAAACTGGTCTTGTCCCCGCATGGCTCCTTCACGCCGCCTATCTCGTCCTGCACGGACTTCACTGGCGCGAGACGGTCGAGGAACTTCTCCTGGAACTTCTCGCCCTTGGTCTGATTGTCGTCGAGGATGCGAGTCCCCGCCGGCACAGGAGAACGAGACTCGCGAATCTCCGCGCCCTTGCCACCGGAAGCGGAATTTGATACACTCCCTCTGTCGCCCGAGCTGGATGCGTCGGCCACGCCTTTGGCGTGAGTGTTGCCGAGATGCGCTCCCTCGGGCGATTTGCCCTCATGACATTTGCGGGGACTGTCCCCACATGGCTCGCGGATAGATTGCGATTGCATTTTTTTGTTTGGTATATATGGTGAAGCGTAATGACAACCGCCATGTCGGTTTCTTACGGGAATGCGGCTGTGCCGCGCATGAACGGAAAAGGAGAGACAAAATGCTGCAGAAGGGGTGTTTCGCACTATGTATGCACTTGATTTGCACGTAAGATATATGATATAATTGCGACATCAACGAATGAGGAGGCATTATGGTTGCGACAAATCTTACGATTCGAATCGATTCTGGCATCAAGAATGAGGCCGAAAAGCTGTTTGACGATCTTGGTATGTCTATTTCCACGGCATTTAATATCTTTTTGCGTCAGGCAATAAGGATGCAGGCAATTCCTTTTGCAATATCGCGTGGGATTACTAACCACTCTACGCTGGCAGCGATGCGCGAGGCGGAGCGGATAGCTGACGATCCTTCTGTGCCGGCATATTCGACGCGCGAGAGCCTTGTCCGGAGTCTTGAGGCATGAAATTTAACGTCAAGTACACATCCCGCTTCAAGAAGGACTACAAGCGCCTTAAGAAGCGTGGATATGACATGGGCAAACTGTTGGATGTCATAGATCTTCTGCGTGCGGGCGATGAATTGCCTCCTGAATACAAAGACCATCCGTTGCAGGGCAATTATGTGGGGCATCGGGATTGCCACATTGAGCCAGATTGGGTTTTGATCTATTTCAAGAATGAATCGACGCTTGTGTTGTCAATGACCCGCACAGGAACGCATAGTGATGTGTTTTGACGGACGCACCCATTATACTATCACGGGGTTGGACCACATTAGTCTTACTTGAGAAGAACACATGGGACTTGTGAAGACTAGAAGATTGGCTCGGCACTCGCTTGCGCTCGGCGTGTTCGCTTTCCCATGGGTCGCGAACCCCCGCAAGGGGCGGTTACGCGATGCATCCTCCTTCGCTAAAGCTACGGAGGACAAGGAAGCAACAGAGGACGAAAGCCGCGATGAAGCCGCCGATGAAGGGCGGTGCTGGGAAGGGCGTTCCGCGACAGTTTGCGGCAGCGCCCAAATCTCCGCTAAGGGTGTTTTAGCCGTCAATTGTCTCTTGTCGAGGGACTACGGCGGAGCGGTTAGATGATCCTGGCTGCAAGGACTGCGACGACGGCGGCGAGCATCAGGGCTGATATTAGCTTCAGGCAGGCCGTTGCCTTCGCCGATCCTACGAGCCGAGCGCGGAAAAAGTCCGCCGCGACAATTGCCGGAAGGTATACGAACGGTACGAGTGCGCAGAAGAGTGTTCCCAGAAGGAGCGTTTGCACGGCGGGCGAGAGGGATGAGCTTGCTGTCGTGAAGCTCGGCAGGAACGCAAGGAAGAAGAGGATCGTCAGGGGATTCGACATGGACATTGCTATTCCGCGCAGGAAAAGCCGCATGCCGCGTGCCGTCGCAGGACGAAGCGCGTCGGGCGACGAGTTGCGGAAACTGCTGATGGCGTCCGCGAACGCGGCATAGGCGAGATATGCGATGTAGGCGGCACCGGCAATCTGAATCGCCGTCATCGTCGCAGGATGCGCGGTGAAGAACGAGGCGACGCCCGCCGTCAGCAAAAGCACCCACATCCAGCATCCGGCGATCAGCCCGGACATCAGCGTGGCGGCATTGGCCTTGCCGTCCGACAACGCCGTTGCGATGGTGCAGGTGAGGTCAGGTCCGGGCTTCACGATGAGCGCCAGCGATCCGATGATGTATGTAGCAAGCATGGTGGGTATTATCAGCTCTCCTGCGTGAACCAGTTTTGGTGAGGCGAACCCGTTATGAGCGCTTCGTAGAAGTCGCGGAAGAAGGTGTTCGAATAGCTGACGTATTTTCCGCCGTTGGCAACGTTCTTTTTCGCTTCATCCATTTTGGCGCCGTACTTTTCTTCCATGTTGTAGAGGTTCGGCTTCGCTATCTTGCGCTGGATGTCGTGATCCTCCCAATCTTTTACATTGTAGACCTTGCCTTCTTTTTCAAGCTTGCGGGCATATTCTATGGATTCGTCAAGGCGCTGCACGGCAGCCTTGTACTGCTCGCTGTTCTTTCCGAGGCGTTGCGCAATCGAGGACAGATAATTTTTGCGCGCCACGCCGCCGTCCGGCGCATTCTTCGCAAGCGTCATCAGCTTGTCGTAAAGCTGTCGGTCGATTTCCTCCGGCGGGGCGACGTTTTTCATGGCGCATCTCTTAAGCATCGACCTCAGGAGTTGCGGGTTTTTGGATTTCGCAAGGTCGACCTCGATCGAGCCGTCGTAATTTTGGGTGACGCCAGGATCTTTCAGGATGGTCCGCTTGAAATCCTCCCTCGCTTGCTGGATTCTCAGGGCGTGATCATACTTGGTCTCGCCATCCTTTTTGGGGACTGTGACGGACTCGGCAAATTTATCCAGCGCTCCCATGAAGATTTCCGACATGCCCCTGACGCTGTCGGCACCCCCCTGCAGGACGAACTTGTGGAGACCATGGCGGAAAATGCCGTAGCTGGCATCGTTGTCGATCGCCTTGATGGAGACTGAAGGGGGGACACCTTTTTTGACATCTATCATGTAGTTGTCGGCATGCCGATCGCCTTGGCCGGTGATGATGTCGAACCACTGCAGGCGGTTGAATTTGCGCATCATGCCGCCGACGACCTTGCCGAAGTCGGCGTCATCCATCGCCTTGATTTCGGATTGGTTCGAATGCATGAACTTTAGGCCTGTGATTCCGGGGGCCTTCTCCATGAACATTCCGAACTGGCCCTGGTGCGTTCCGACGGAAGTCTTGACCATGATGTCATCAAGCCCCAGTGCGTCGGCCGTCGTCTGCACGGCAAGGTTGATGCGCGTCATCTCCTGGTCGATTTTCATGCCATTGTTGAGCGGGGAATTCGGCGCTGTCAGTCGCCCGGCCATCTCCGGCTTGAACACCCATTGCGATCCGTCCTTGACCGTGACGAGCGTCACCGTGTTGAAGCTGCCGCTGCCGAGCGTTGACGAGCCTGTGACGTTCTTGTCGTCCAGGGCAATGTTGATGTCGCTGTCGGAGTATCCATGCACGCGGGACTCTATGAGCGGCGAGAGTGACGTCTTGCCCTTGAAAACATCGAGAACCGCGCCTGAGACGAAGTATTTGCTGTCCGGCCCGGCGTTCATCTCCTTGCCGAGAGCGATGAGCTTGTCCGCTGCGATATCCATGTGGTCGTAAGCGCGTATCAGATCCGAGAACGCCGTATTGTCGTTTTGCCCGGTGGTCTTGAGCGCATGAATCCTGAATTCCTCCACTGCATCCTTGAACTCTTTCGACGCGTTGGCGGGCGCCTTGAATTTGACGATGGCAGAGGAGGCGAAACATTTTGTGACACCATCCGTATCCACATACGTGAGATTCAACGCGGCATCCCTGAGCTTGTTGGCATTCGCCTCGGTCGGTGACTGCGCATACGTGCGCGCCGCGCTTCTGAACGTATTGATCAGCTTGACGTAATCTTTCATCGCCTGGGGCTTGATCTTCGGGTTTCCGGTCTCAATCGTGCCGATTTCGTCTGCGAAATCGGTGAAGAGCTTGTCATTGAAGAACGGGATCTCCTTTTCCACCAGCTTCACCATCGCCTCATGCAACAAGTCGCGATGGATGACATTGATCTTCTTGCCGACCCCGTCAAGCATCTTGGATGCCTCGGCGAGAAGCGAGCGGTCCACGAACACGGTTTTGTTACCGACCGTGAGAGTGCCGGATGCCGCGGCGGCGGAGAACTTGGCCTTGATCGCATTGAGCTCCCTGACGCACGCTTTTACGTCGGCCTTCTTGAGATCCTTCACGCCGTCATTCGCGTATTGGTCAAGACGGTCCGTCAAGGGTTTGAGGTCGCTCATCAGTGCATTGAACATCTCGGTGCGCCCGAACTTGTCGAGAGCATTCTCGCTTTTGAAGGAGCTTATGGTTCTGTCTTTCGCAAGAGCCGCCGCATTCGCCTGGGCGTCTTCGCCGCCCTTGTCGATGATGTCCGCCATCTGCAGAGCGAGCGTATCGATCTCGGCGACGCGTCTGTCGCACTGGAGCATCAGCTCCTCCAAAGTCGCCTGGGCCTTCCCGTTCTTGATCTGGCCGAGCACATCCGCGATCGCACTCGAGAGTTCCTGCTGTGCGATCTGCGCATCATTGAACGCTTTGGCGACGATGCTGTCGTCTTTCCAGTCGATCGAATTGTCTGCTTTTTTCTCCATCGCCGCGGCAAGGTCCTTGCCTGTGAACTTGTCGAGAGCAGCCAGGCTCTCCTGGGCGGCTTGGGCCAGGGTCTTTAGGCTTTCACGGATTTCCTTCGGCAGCTTCGCGTTCGTCGCGGCCTTTTCCACGTCTTTGGCATTGATCTCTCCAGACGCGCCATTCAGCGCCTTCAGAAGTAGAACATCGAGCTGTCCCACGACATCCGCCGCGCGCGAAGGTTGCTGCTGCGCCTGTGGCTGTATGTCGATATGCTGCGGCGCGATGTTCGGCTGTGTGCCGGACTGCGGCACGTTGCCGACGTTGCCGACATTTCCCGTGCCCGGGAAGTTTATGAACTGCGGCTGGTTGCCGCCCAATCCAACTCCGTTAGGTCCGCCCATGGTTTGCTATACTCCTTAATGTTACGGCCAGAAGATCACCAGCTCTTCCGCCAAGTTACCGAAAATGCCTTCAAGACGGGATGCCAGCCCGGACCATCCCTCTTCCTCGTCGATTACGCTGCCGTCGTCGGCGCGGATCTCGTAGCGCGCGCCGTCGTCGTCGTCGCAAGACACGATAAGCGTGCCGTCCTCGAACGATTCGGGCTTGCCTTGCTCGAATGCCCGCAGAAGGACGATCGCCAGCCGTATCGCGGCGCCGGCCTCCGCGTCGTCCGCCTTCTGGTCCTCTTCCGGAGAGAGCGCGCGGCCCGTGGGCAGATCGTAAGATATCCGGAGCAATGGTTCGCTCCATTCGAAACGGAATCGGAGACTTTGCAGGCCGTGGCCTTCCACAAAAGTCGAAAGGCCTTCCCCGCTCTCGATTTCCTCAAGGGCGTTCTCAAGCTCCGCAATCGTCTCTATGCGTTTTTCCTTCACATTGTCAATCCCAAAGTATTGTTCTCTCTCTGTTTACACATTGTGCGGCGAAAGGTTACAACATTTTATTGAAAACTTGTGCGTGTAGTATATTATGTGGTGCGAAATCTGTCAATGCTCGTGGCCCACTGGTGGATTTGCCGCGCTGGACGTGCAATATGGTATAATATTTGCTGTGAGACGGATACTTACATGCTTCGTTGCCTTCGTCGCGTTGGCCGCTTTCGCGGACGAGCCGCCGCAATTCGTGCCGGGTCTTCTGCCGAGGCCCCCTGGGAAGGAAATCCGCGTGCGCGCGCTTGCGCCAGCGCACCGTGCGCCGCTTTTGCGTTCGACGCTTGATGAGCTGCCCGCGTACTGGAACTCTGCGAGCAACGGCTGGGTGACGTCCGTCAAGGACCAGAAAGACCTCGGCAACTGCTGGGCGTTCGCCACGCTAGCGACGATCGAGACGCAGCTCCTCAAGTCCGGACGGGGCGAATATGACTTTTCCGAGAAGAATCTGGCCAAGCTCTGCGCGATGTCGGGTTACGGCGGCAACGGCGCCTACGCGAATAGTGCGGCTGGCTACTTGCTTCGCTGGAGCGGCCCTGTCGCCGAGGAGAAGGATCCGTATGTCGGCACGGAAGATGAGTGGGACGCCACCAACAGCCCGGCTTTGCCAAGCGAACTGCATATTCAGGACATCGTGTGGATCCCCGCCCTCGACGGAACCGAGGAGCGACGCGCGGAGCTCAAGCGCGCCATCCTTGACTATGGTGCCATAGCGACATCCATGTATTGGGACGACTACTATTCTAGCTCCAACAGAACATATTACTACTATACCGGCTCTAACCTGGATCATTTAATCACTGTGGTCGGCTGGGATGACAACATCCCCAAAACGTGCTTCAAGAAGCCGCCAGCATCCGACGGCGCATGGATTATAAAGAACAGCTGGGGCACCGACATCGGCGACGGGGGGTTCTGCTACGTATCCTATTGCGACACAGTTTTCGCACGGAACGATTGTTCGGTGTATTTGCCTGCCGCGGACGACGCGGCGACGTACGATGCCGTGCATGGCTATGCCTTCGCAGGGCCCTACTACGATACGTCGATCTCGTACGACAGTTGCTTCCCCCAGCTCGACAGCGACCTCCAGGCCGTTGTCTTCACCGCGGCGGCCGGCGAGAGCCTGGCGGCTGTTGGCCTGTGGACCGCGGTCTATCCATACGAATACGAAATCTCCGTCTACACCAATGTCGTGCGCCACACGACTTCACGATGGGATGAGGTCGTGCCTTGTGTCTATTCCACAAAGACGTACGGAACGGTCTATCCTTCCGCAGATCCGCTTGAAGGTGGTACGTGTGCGCTGCAGCAGTCTGGGGTGCTTACGCGCGGCGGCTACACGACGGTTCCGCTTGAGAGGGAAATCCCGCTTGCGCCAGGTACGTCCTATGCTATCGTCTTCAAGCAGACCGGCAGCGCAACTTCGATCCTTGTTGGGATTGACACGCCAGTTGCCGACGATCCGATATACGGCTCATGCACTTACCGTTCGGGCAATGGCTACCTGGGATGGTCTAAGAATGATGCAACCAACAGGTGGTACGATGCCTACGACTACGGACTGTACGCGGCAGATACTGAAGGTTGGGCGCTTTGTATAAATGCCTACACGCGCCTTTCCGGCGAGGTGCGCGCTTCGGACCTCCCGTCCGCGACCGACGACGGCGCGACAATGCTCGCCGAGCTTGCGGACACGACCCCATCCGATTTTGCCGCGAAGCACTTCAACGAGACATACGGCTTCGAGCCGCTGGCGAAGCTCGCCGGCGCGAACGGTCGCTCGCTCTGGGCGAACTGGCTGCTCGGTCTCGACCCTGCAAATGCCGATGTTCGCGATATTATGCTGTCGATCAACTTTTCCTCTGGCGTGCCACGCGTTTCTTGGGATCCGGCTCTCCCGGACCGCACCTATACGCTCTACGGCTGCGATAGCCTCTCGCCCGATGCATCGTGGTACGCCGTATCGACTAACGAACTCGATACCACCTCCGCCCGGTTCTTCCGTCTTTCAATAGACCAGCAGCAATAGAAATCGCGGGACTTTTTCAGGGGCTCTCCCCGCATTTATAATATGTGGCAAAAGATGCGTGGACGATCACCCCGTATTTTAAATATCACAACGGTGCGCACTTTACGCATCCATGTGTTTTTGATAAAATTCATATCAACAACTTAACACACGAAAGGTAGATATGTTTAAGGCAAAGTTTGTCCTCGTCTTAACGGCTCTCCTAGCACTCGTCGGTTGCAAGTCGACCCTTACATCCCTCTTGCGTGCAGATCCAGTCCCGTTGACGGATTTCGTCCCGCACCACGAGAAGCTCCGTCGCATGGACGACTCATGCCCATTCCACTACTACTGGGCCGACCTCGAGGCATTCGAGTCCGCTAACCTCAAGCACATCTATATCGCGCCAATAGAGATGGGCTATCTTCAGAAAGGCAACGCCTGGGATGAGTTCGCTAAGAACCTAACTACCGCCGAAGAGGATTTGCAGGACCTGGCCGAGTACGCGCGCTTGGCGTACTACAAGGCGTTCAAGTCGCAGGAGGAGGCCATTGGCGCGACTGTCGTAGACAGCCCCGACGTGCCGGACACGCTCGTCGTCGAATCCGCGATCGTCGCGTTCGCGCCGACTAAGGCTGGTGTCTATGCCGCCGGAATGGTCGGCGACTGGTTTGTGCCGTGCCTCGGCCTCGTCACGGACGCGATCTCCTCCGGTACGATCGCCGTGGAATCCCGTGCGCGCATCGGCAAGGACGGCCCAATCGTCGCTGTTGTGACAGACACGGAGAACGATCCGGACGCGCTCATATCGCTTTCGAAGCTCACTTGGACTACGTCGGCGAAGATCAACATCAAGCGCATCGCCATCCAGACCGCCACCAGCTGCTCGGTGGACAAAATGGAAGATCTCGACCGCGGCTATCCGATTGAATTCATCTCAACCTTCTCGGACGCCGATCTCGACAAAATGTAAACGCCAGTCTGTTTCCCCGATTGTTTGCATAATCTCACCGCACCGTTGTAACCTTTGCCCGTCTCATGTGTAATCAAGGCAGAAAACAACGGTGGAAAAGGAGAGCATCCATGATAAATGCAGTTAATCAGCAGTTCAGCAAATTCGTCAGCTTTGCCGAGGATCAGAAAGCCAAGGGCTAGAACACGGCCATTGCGTCCATGCGTGACGTAATAGCCCGCGGCGGCACTACGCTCGAAGAGCGCGGCATTGCCATTACGGACAAGATCGACTGGGTTGGCATGGTGTTCCTTCGCGGTAATGACACGCAGGCCGCCAACAACGAGGTTCGCGCCGTTTTCAAGAAGACGATCTTCAGATGTCCGGCGGAGAGCAGAACATCCCCGAAAGCGTCAAAGAGGCGATGCTCCTCAAGGATTACGACTGCGGAAAGCCGCTCACAGCGCGCCGCATCATCGCAGTCAGGGACGCAATCGTGGCCCTCGACCGCGTCGACTGCTTCGACAGCACCATCGACCCAGCTCCATAACATCATTGGCAAGGACGCTGTCCTGAATCCCAGGACCCTCCGCGAACAACCGGAAGAAGCGCCCATCCTCGGCACCACGAAGATCGTCGTGACGATGTCGATCAAGGGCGCGACCGACGAAGAGCTCGGCGAAGGCATGCCAGAGTTCACCATCGACGACATCACGCAGGAGGAGATGTAGCCTTTCTCCGCACTGCGAAAGTAGAAGGCTGGCGCAATGCCAACCTTCTTGTTTTGTGATATGCGCCTTTTGCTTAAGGCTATTACAGCGCGGCGCTTATTAGGCCGCCTACGAGCCCGCCGATCACAGACGCACCCAGCACGCACCAGTTGTCGTCGTTATGGTCGCAGTGATGATCGCAGCGGTGGTCGTGATGATGGTCGTGATGGTGCTTGGGCCCATGGTGCTTCGGGGGCGGAGGAGCATGCCTTGCAACCTCGTGCCTGTGGGCGGGCTTAGCCGGCTCAACGTGCCTATGTTCGCGGGCAGGTGCCTTCGCGACGTGTTTGGCAGGTGCGGGTGCCTTGGCAGTCACAGCGGCAGGAGCCCTGCCTTTTGCTGGTGCGCCGCCCTTTGGTGCAGCAGTGGCAGTTCCGCAGAGAGCGCCGCAAAGTGCAATGGCCATCATCAGTTTCTTTAGTGTCTTGTTCATTTTCGTGTTCCTTTCATCATTACGCGCAAGCCCATTCTCGCGCTTACATCAAGCAAGGAAACCTTCGCGGCGCATTCTGACAAAACTTTTTTTTGCGGCGGTTTTGGCGTTCTGCCGCGGCAACCCTTGATTTGCGCATGGCGATTATAGTATAATTCCAATTCATCGTATGCCGAATCGGCAGAAAGTTCAGAAAACAAAAAGGAGGCTTGAATGAAAAAGGCGCTTATTGCGATGGTGACCATAGCTGTGTTGATGATCATTAGCGGTTGCATAGGCATTGACATCGGCTAACGCCGTCATTGACGCCAAAACGGTGCTTTGCAAGGCGAGGGCGGACTTTGGTGCGCCCCCGCCGAGATTTTTGAAACCAATGCGCGCGATGGAAATGCCATGAAGCGTTGCGCGCTGATATAAGTATAGATGGACCGCATAACGCCAGAGCAGAGGAGCAAACTCATGTCGCGGATTCGCGGCAGGGATACGCTACCGGAGATAATCGTGCGAAAGGCGCTTCACGCGAAGGGTTGGCGGTTTCGGGTGTGCGACAAGCGTTTTGCCGGGCGGCCCGATGTTGTGATTCCAAAGGCGAAGACGATCATAGACATTCGAGGATGCTTCTGGCACAGGCACGGCTGCAAGGAGTCCACGATGCCGAAGTCGAATGTCGCGTTCTGGACGGAGAAGTGGTCCAAGAACGTGCGGCGCGACATTCGCAACGAAGAGAGCTGGGAGCGCGAAGGCTGGAACCGCATCATAGTCTGGGAGTGTGCGTTGGCGCCCAAGAAAAGGGAACATATATTGGAACGCATATCAGACAAGGTTGCAGCATGGGCGGACGAAGTCGCAGCCCAAGTTGTCCGCCGCAAGCCGCACAGACTTGAACTGCCAGCTAAGCCACGATAGCGGCTTTTCATTTCGCTAGTGGAATTTGCAATCGGCTCGAAACAATTTGGCGAGTCGCTAACTGGGAGAGCGGGCGTCTCGCCCGCGCATTTCTGATTCGAGCTAGTCGCCTTTGCTGAAGCTGTCTGGCGGCGGTTAAGATATGTGCGAACATGCTGTTCGTCGGCGGCCGAACTGCTGCGCTCGGTCTCGGCGACAAAATCTGCTGTGGCTATATCGTTAGACAAGAAGCCGTCTTTTAGTCAGTCAAGCCTCGACATGGCGTTAGGTTGCATACAATGTCTCTCTTACGCTTGCAGATTTTGTCGCCTCACTCGCGCCCACTCGGCCTGCCTCCTCATATTAACCGAAGCGTCACTAATATTTTCCCCCACCTTATCTGCCGCCAAAAAGTAAAGCCGCGGTCTTTGGTGTAAAGTAACGAAAAATACGAGCAATGACTATCGAGCCAAGTATGCCGCCCAAGAACATGGCGAAATCTTTAGATATACCCTCTATCGGAAGGTGCTTAAGCACTATACCGATATGAGCAAACAGTACAGTGTGCATCAGGAATATCGGAAATGAACACGATGTCAGCCAATCCGATAGTTTTATTGCAGTCATGAAATGCCAGACAAAGCATATGAGAAAAGGAAGGGACAGTTTACCTACGATTGTCTCGAAGCGCCATGAATTGAACGTTAGCAACAGCTTGACGCCAAGCAACGCAATCCCGACAATCCCGCAAATGACTGCAGTTCGCCGAGATACTTCCGTCATGCAAAAGCGCTGGATCGCAACGCCAACAGAGAAATAGAAAAAGCCACTAGCTGAGTAACCCATACGGAAAAACGCCCGCAGATTCTCTCCAGGCAGATGGTTGCAGACAAGTAGAAACGCAAACGCACAGGCAATCCAAACGTATTTGAATCGTGTTACGCCTATCTTGAACATAGAGCCTGTCAGCACAAATAAGAAAAGGCATCGTACATACCAAAGCGGCACATGTAGAGGAAATTCAGTCAGATCTAGCCCAAACAGTCGAAGCAAATTATCATCATGAAGAATATAAAGGTTAGTCCCAAACGGACGATGCGCAATCATGTCGGCAACAATGCTAAGAGGTATGGTTGATACAAGAGCGATTAGCGACCATAGAAAAAATGGCACCGCGAGTGATCTGATGCGCTTTTTGACTTCACACTTCCACCAACCATCCTCATCGAAATGTTGGGCGAGGAAGAATCCTGACACAACAAAGAAGAACGGAACTGCAATACGCGCTATACCTTGCGCGATTGCATTATACATGAACCAACCAAACGATAGAGACTGGTCGTGCGTCCATTCAATGTGTATGCTGACCACAAGAATGGCGCACAGTAAACTCATGTTCTTTATCTTCTGGCTTGATGTTTCTGATATCTTCATTTCTTTCAGCCTCGGTTTGATGCTTACCCGACGGCAAAAAGAAAAGAGCGCAGTCTTCTGATTCTGCACTCGCTGAAGGCCTTAGGATGCCCATTGATGAATGCCGAAAGAAGACGCGCCCAAATAGGGCGCATCCTCCGCTTTCAGGCCGCTCATCAATGAAAAGTTCCTAAGTTTTCAGCGAACGTCGAGTAACGTTGATGCTACAATTATCTTCGGCCCTTTGGATTTCTCCCATCGGCACCGTTGTTTAACAGAAAAGATTCCTGCGAAACACACATATTATACCAAATCCCCGACGGTAAAAGATGGAGGCAGAATCCTAGCCCAATCGCTACGCAAATTTGACCCTAGGGCAAACGAATTTGACCCTAGCGCGATGAGCATTTGACCCTATGGGAAGCTGAATTGACCCTACGGCGAAAATGAAACGACTGTGCGCACAATTTGTAACAACCTCGCCGCTGTTTTGCCGTGCGGCAACAAGAAATGTAAAAGAATCGGCAGATGAGGGGTTGGCACGGGGTGTGCTAATAACCTCTTATTATGTCTGATGAGATAAAACATGAATGTGCGGTGGCGATGGTCGTCTTGAGGAAGGGCGGCGAGCACTACCGCGCCAAGTACGGCGCGGGCGACTATGGCGGCGTGAAGCTGTCGCTCCTTCTGGAGAAGCAGCACAACCGCGGACAGGACGGCGCGGGCGCGGCGATAATCGAGGCGAACCCTGTGCCTGGCGCGGCGCCCTACCAGATGTTCAAGTCCGCAAGCGCGACGCCGCTCGCCGATGTGCTGGGGATGCTGACGAAGCGCACGCCCGACGACGACGAGCGCGTATTCCTCGGACACTTGCGCTACGCGACCTTCGGCAAGAACGAGGAGGCGTTCTGCCATCCGTTCGTACATACGGCGAGCGAGCTCGGCAAGACGCTGCTTCTCGCCGGAAACTTCAACCTCACCAACGCCGCCGATCTCTTCGAGAGCTTCAGGCGGCGAAACTGCTTTCCTGCCTCCCGCGCCGACGGATACCTCATTACCGAACTTGTCGCGCATGAGCTGGAGACCGGGAGCGAACTCGGCGCGGCGCTCGCCAATGCGCTTAAGGACACCGACGGCGCGTGGACTCTGGTCGGCGCGACTGCCGGAGGCGAGGTATTCGCGACGCGCGACCCCCACGGCATAAGGCCCGGCTGGTACTATGCGAACGACGAGGTCGTTGTCGTCGCCTCTGAGCGCGCCGCGATTCAGGCGGCGTTCGATGTGCTGCCTGAGGAAGTCAAGGAGCTTCCGCTCGGCGAGGCGCTCGTCGTTTCGCCCGAAGGGGAGATGCGCTTCGTCAGGCTCGCCGGTCCGCGCGACAGCAAGGCATGCGTCTTCGAGCGCATCTACTTCTCGCGGGCTAACGACGCCGACATCCACCGCGAACGCAAGGCGCTCGGCGCGGCGCTTGTGCCGTCCGTCCTCAAGGCGGCGGACGCGCCGCTGGAGCGCATATTCTTCAGCTACATTCCCAACTCTGCGCGAATCGCGTTCCACGGACTCCTTGAGCGCCTTTTCAGGAGCGGCGGCGAAATCCGCTTCGGCGAGGTCGCCGTGAAGGACGCGAAGTTCCGCACGTTCATCGCGGATGCCGCGGCGCGACGCGAGTTCTACAAGCACGTCTATGATGTCACCTACGGGCTTGTCGGCAAGGACGATACCCTTGTCGTTCTGGACGACTCCATAGTTCGCGGCAACACGATGAAGAACGCGATCCTTCCGATGCTCTCGCGGCTTGGTCCGCGGCACATAGTCGTCGCGTCGTCCGCGCCGCCGATTCGCTATCCCGACTGCTACGGAATCGACATGAGCACCTTGGGCGAGCTGGTGGCGTTCCGCGCGCTAGTGAACCTGCTTAATGGGGAAGGGGGAGCGGGCAACGGGGAACGGGAGCTGAAAAGGGCGCTTGACTCCGGTGCGCTCAATCCGCTTGCGCCGCTCTATGCGCGCTTCACCGACGAGCAGCATACGGCGGAGATTGCGCGGCTCTTGACGCCTAGCGGCATCAGCACCGAGGTGTCCGTCGTCTACCAGACCGTCGCCTCGCTCCATACCGCCTGCCCCAGCACGACCGGCGACTGGTACTTCACCGGCGACTACCCGACGCCCGGCGGATACAAGGTTCTGCGCAAAGCCCTCGAAAACTATCTCCATAAAAATTCCGAAAGGTCTTATTGACGACCTGTTAAGCATGTTCCTATTCAATTTGCCTCTATTCGCCATCAAGATAACTTGCCTTTGCAATTTGACTCACTACATTGTACAACTTCCCGCGCATCAAAAAGCACCTCCGTTGCGTTGTGACGGGGTAATATGATATACTATCACAGTTTTACGTCCAAAAAAGGTTAACAACGAATGGCGAAAGAAGAAGACCAGGCTATCGAGGTGACGGGCGTCGTCACCAAGGTTTTGCCTGCTACCATGTACAAGGTAAGGCTTGAAAACGGGCACGAAGTGCTCGCCCACATCTCCGGAAAGATGCGGAAGTTCTTCATCAAGATAGCGATTGGCGACACCGTCACCGTCGAAATCTCGCCGTACGACCTCGGCAAGGGGCGTATAACATACCGCCACAAGGATCAGCAGCCCCCGGCGCACTGAAAAGCGATTTCACCAACGTTCTAAAAACCACTCGAAAGGAAACACATAATGTCAGGTCACAGCCACTGGGCGACAATCAAGCGCGCGAAAGGCGCGGCGGATGCCAAGAAGGGTAAGATCTTCTCCAAGCTTGGCAAGGAAATCACCATCGTAGTCAAGGCCAAGGGCGGCAATCCGGATAACAATCCGACGCTCCGCACGCTCATCGCCAAGGCGAAAGCCGCGCAGATGCCTAACGACAACATCGACCGCGCCATCAAGAAGGGCACCGGCGAGCTCGAGTCCGCCGCGCTCGTGGACGCCCAGTACGAAGGCATCAAGGGCGGCGTCGCTTTTGTAGTCAACGTGCTTACCGACAACAAGAACCGCGCAGCCGCCGAAGTCGGCAACGTCTTCAAGAAGAACGGCCTGGAGTTCGCCAAGCAGGGCAGCGCCTCGCGTCTCTTCGACCGCATGGGCCAGATCATGATCCCGGCGGCGGACGGCATCGACGAGGACAAGGTTACCGAGGTCGCGCTCGAAGTCGGCGCCGAGGATGTCATCGTCGAGGACGGCGGCTTCACGGTCAAGTGCCAGCCCAACGATTTCACCACCGTTCTCGAAGGCATCAAGTCGGCTGGCATTGCCGTCGACGAAGAGAATTCTTCGGTCGGTCTCGTCCCGAACATGACGACTCCCGTCAGCGACGTCGCCACGGCCAAGGCCATGCAGAAGTTCATCGACATGCTCGAGGACCTCGAAGACGTTCAGGATGTCTACAACAACATGGAGACGACCGACGAGGTCGACGCCGCGCTCGAGGCGGAAGGCTGAGCTGAAAGGAGAACACAACATGAAGATAGAGCATGTGGCTATTGACGTGCCTGACGCCGAGGCGTTCAAGGCTTGGTGGTGCAAGAACCTCGGGTTCCGCGTTTCCACGAACCCCGGTTTCATCATGGACGACTCGGGCGAGTCCGGCCTTGAGATATACCGCACCGGCGAGACCCCGTCCGCTCCGGACTACAAGGCCATGAACTCCATGACCTTCCACGTGGCGTTCGTCTCCGACGACGTCAAGGCCGACGTTGACCGCCTCGTTGCGGCCGGCGCGACCCTTGAGCAGCTCAAGCTCGAGAATCCCGCTTTCCACATGGCGATCCTTCGCGATCCGTGGGGCGTGGCGATTCAGCTCTGCCGCCGTCAGAACTCGATCTTCATCAAGTAAGGCGTTCGGCAACCGGCGATGTACAGGCTGGAAACCGCCATGGCGAAGGCGGCAGTGCTCATGGAGGCACTGCCGTACATTCAAGACTTCAAAGGTTCCGTGGTCCTTTTGAAGCTCGGTGGGTCCGTGATGGAGGTCGAGCAGAACCTCGACTCCCTCATGGGCGACATCGCGCTCATGAACGCCGTCGGAATCAAGGTCGTGATAGTCCATGGCGGCGGAAAGGCCATATCCCGCGCCATTATGGAGAGCGGATGCGAACCGCGCTTCGTTGATGGCTTGAGGGTGACCGATGCGGCCACGATGGAGATTGTCCGTCGCACCCTCAACAATGTCGTCAACCCCGACATCGTGCGCCGCCTTCAGGAGCGCGGCGCGAACGCAAGGCCGCTGCACGGAAACTGGATTTTCACCGCAAGGCGCATAACGGAGCCCGACCGCGGCTACGTGGGCAGCATCGTGAATGTGGATACCCGCGCCGTATGCGAAATGCTTGATGCCGGCATCATCCCCGTCGTCACGCCGCTTGGCACGGGCGAGGGCGACCAGCATCTCTACAACGTAAACGCCGACTTCGCCGCGGCGGCCTTGGCAAAGGCGCTGAAGGTGCGGAAGTTCGCGTTGATATCGGATGTCCCTGGGCTTCTTCGCGACCCGGCGGACCCATCGACCCTTTTCTCGACTCTCCGTCTTGCCGACATCGACGCGCTTAAGGAGAGTGGAGTCCTCTCGGGAGGGATGCTCCCGAAAATCGAAAGCTGCGGAGACGCGATTCGCGCGGGCGTGCGCAAGGTGCACCTCGTCGATGGCCGCATGGCGCACTCGCTGCTCCTTGAGATATTCACGCGCGAAGGCGTGGGAACGGAGATAACGGAATGAGCAACAACACACAGGATATACTCGATCTCTACAAGTCTAAGGTCATGCCGACGTATACGCCGTCGCTTGTGCTGGCCAGCGGCACCGGCGTAACCGTCCGCGACGTGGACAACCGCGTATACTACGATTTCACCAGCGGCATAGCCGTCCACAACGTCGGCCACTGCCATCCGCGTGTGGTCGAGGCCATCAAGGATCAGGCCGCGGCGATGACGCACTGCTCGAACCTCTTCGTCAATGCACCCGCCACGCTTCTTGCCCAGAAGCTCGTCGATCTTTCGGGCCTTGACGGAAAGGTGTTCTTCTGCAACTCCGGCGCCGAGGCCAACGAGGCCGCGATAAAGCTCGCCCGCAGGTGGGGTTCGCAGAACGGCGGGCGCTACGAGATCGTCACCATGCGCCAGGGCTTCCATGGCCGCACGCTTGCGACCCTCGCGGCGACCGGTCAGGCCTGGTGCCAGGAGGGCTACGATCCGCTGCCTGTCGGCTTTGTCTACGCGGACTTCAACGACATCGAAAGCGTGAAGGCCGCCGTGACCGACAAGACCGTCGCGATCATGCTTGAGGCCGTCCAGGGCGAGGGCGGTGTTACGCCCGCCACCGAGGAGTTCATGAAGGGCGTCCGCGCGCTTTGCGACGAGAGGAATCTTCTGATGATCTGCGACGAGGTGCAGTGCGGCATGGGCCGGACGGGTACCTGGTTTGCGTGGCAGGGCTACGACGTCAAGCCCGACCTCTTCACTCTCGCCAAGGCTCTCGCCGACGGCATTCCCATGGGCGCGCTCGTCTCGAACGCGAAGTTTGCGGACGTGTTCACGCCTTCTTCCCATGCCTCGACCTTCGGCGGCAACCCCGTCGCGGCGTCCGCGGCGCTTGCTGTGATAGACGTGATCGAGGAGGAGAACCTGCTTGAGAACGTGCAGAAGACCAGCACCCTCTTCCGTGAGGCGCTGCAGGCGCTTGTCGACAAGTATGACAAGCTCCTTGAGGTTCGCGGAAAGGGATTCATGGTCGGTCTCGTCGTTGACGGCGACGCGAAGGAGATCGTCGAGGCCCTTCAGGGCCAGAGCATCCTCGCGCTCACGGCCGGTCCCAACGTCGTCCGCTTCCTCCCGCCGCTTACGCTTGGCGAAGGCGACCTCGAAGACGCGGTGGACATGATCAGCGATGCGTTCGACTGCGTTTACGGAGAATAACCCGATATAGGGCAATCATGTTCGTTAAACTCACAAGAAAAGACGGCACCGCAATCTGGGTCAACACCAACTTTATCGTGACTGTGGAGCCCGTGAAGGGCGGCGGTTCGATTGTGGTGCCCTTTGGCGACGGCCTTGACTATGAGGTCAGGGAGAGCGTCGATAAAGTGCTTGCGGCCATCGATGGCACGCAGGTGGAGGAGGATGTCCCCGAGGTTTCGGCGAGCGATGCGCCGGCGGACACCCCCGACGACGTTCCCGAGGCGGTTGACGAAGAGGAAGAGGCCAAGCCGGAGGATTCAACGGCTGAAACGCCCGCTTTCGAGCCCGTCGCTACCGACGCCAGCATTTCCGAGGCCGAAGCCGCCGCGGGCGTTGCCGCGGTCGCGGCGTTGACCGAAAGCCAGGAGGAGCCCGATCCCAAGGCGACGAGGCGCGTGCGCAAGGCGAAGGCGAAGCCCGCGAAGCCGGGCACTCCGGCGACCGAGGGCGAGCGCAAGATGCCTTCGCGCCGCCGCTCTGTGCGCAAGACTCCCCTTGAGCTTTCCGACGAACAGCTGTCGCGCCTTCGCAAGATGGCGCCCAGGTCCGTCAAGAAGCTCACGAACGTCCTGAAGGAAAAGCAGTTCGACTCTTCCGACCCGGAGAAGATGATAAAGGCGCTTGTCGAGCATAACATAATTTCGGTCGACGACCAGACGCAGCATGTGGAGTGGCTCGTCCCCCAAACCGCCTGACATGCCTGAGACTTCCGCCAGAAAAGACCTTTCGTCGCTTACCGCCCTCGGCAGGACGGTCGCCGCTCCATGCGACTACGATCCGTCCATACTGGACGCCTTCGACAACCGCCACCCCGAGCGCGACTACTGGGTGACATTCACCGCGCCGGAGTTCACCACTCTCTGCCCCAAGACGGGTCAGCCCGACTTCGCCACGCTTACGATCCGCTACATACCGGCCAAGCGGCTGGTCGAGTCGAAGAGCCTGAAGCTCTATCTTTTCGGCTTCCGCAACCATGGCGACTTCCATGAAGACGTCGTGAACGTGATATACGACGACCTCGTGAAGCTCCTGAAGCCAAAGTACATGGAGGTCTACGGGAAGTTCGCTGCCCGCGGCGGAATATCCATCGATCCGTTCGTGAACGGCGGTGTTGGTCCGAAATACAAATCCCTCGCCGCGAAGCGTTTTGCCGAGTGGAAGGGCGTTCGCGACTGATGAGGCTTTGGGGCATCACAGGCACTAACGGCAAGACCACAACAACCTGGATCCTCGCCGAGTTTCTGAGTGCCGCGCCGGACAGGAAAGCCGGCTACATCACGACCGTCGAGGCGTTTGACGGAAAGAAGCGCTTCTACACTGGCTACACGACGCCCCCGCTTGCGCAGCTTAAGGAGATTTATGCCGCGATGGAGGCCAACGGCTGCACGGACTGCGTGATGGAGGTCTCGAGCCACGCCATACACCAGAACCGCGTCGGATTTGGCGAAGTATCGGTCTTCTCAGGTGGCGCGTTTACGAATCTCTCCGAAGACCACCTCGATTACCACAAGACGATGGAGGCGTATTTCGACGTGAAGCGCGACTTCGCGAAAAGGATCGCCGCGTCTGCGCCCGGAGCGCCTTTCGTCGTTTGCCTTGACGGCGGCTACGGACGGGAGATGCTTGCCGAGGTCACGCGGCTCGACCTGAATGCGATCCCCGTGACACGCGATGCGCCGCGCTTCGACCTTTCGTCCCTCCAGCTCGTCGGCGACTACAACGAATCCAACGTACTCGTCGCCGCGGCGCTTGCGGAGGCTGCGGGCGTTTCGCACGATGCGATACAGCGCGTGATACCGACCCTGAAGCCGCGCTGGGGCAGGCTCGAGTTCGTGCCGTGCGAATCCAAGGGCAGGGTCTACGTCGATTTCGCGCACACGCCCGACGGGCTTGAGAAGGTCCTTCGCGCCGCGCGCGGCTTCACCAAGGGACGGCTCTGGGTAGTCTTCGGCGCGGGCGGCAACCGCGATCCGATGAAGAGGCCGCTTATGGGCAACGTCTGCGCCTGCCTCGCCGATCGCATCGTCGTGACGAGCGACAACCCGCGCGGCGAAGAGCCGATGGCGATCATCAAGGACATCCTTGGCGGGATAGACGGCGACGCCGGCGTAGATGTTGAGCCCGACCGCCTCAAGGCGATAGAGTTTGCGCTTCGCGGGGCCATGCCGAACGATGTCGTCCTGATCTGCGGTAAGGGACACGAAACCACCCAGGAGATAAAAGGGGTGAAGCATCCCTTCGACGACCGCGAAGTAGTCCGCTCTTTCAGGGCGAATATGATATAATACTAGGACTTTTTTTCAGAAAGAGAAGTTGATCATGATGGAAAAGCATTACGACGCTAAGGCTGCAGAGGCCAAATGGTACGAAGTGTGGGAGAAGACCGGCTGTTTTCACGATGAGCCGGGTGAGGGCGTGCCATACTCTGTGGTTATTCCGCCGCCGAACGTGACGGGCATTCTGCACATGGGCCATGCGCTCAACGAGACGATTCAGGACATCCTCGTGCGCTGGCGCAGGATGCAGGGACGCAACACGCTTTGGCTGCCCGGCACGGACCACGCCGGCATCGCCACGCAGAACGTCGTCGAGAAGGCGCTGCGCAAGGAGGGCAAGCGCCGTCAGGACCTCGGGCGCGAGGCGTTCGTTGAGCGCGTCTGGGACTGGAAGCGGCAGTATGGCGGCACGATCGTCCGCCAGCAGAGGATGATGGGCAACTCCACCGACTGGAGCCGCGAGCGCTTCACGTTCGACGAGGGCTGCTCGAAGGCCGTCGCCAAGGTGTTCACCCAGCTCTACAACGAGGGGCTCGTCTACAAGGGCAACTACATCGTCAACTGGTGCCCGCGCTGCGGCACGGCGCTCGCCAACGACGAGGTCGAGCACGAGGCCAACCATGGCCACCTCTGGTATGTGCGCTATCCGGTCGTCGGCAGCGCGCTCGGCGTGAAGGGCGAACCCTACAAGGACTACGTCATGGTCGCGACGACGCGTCCCGAAACATTGCCCGGCGATACCGCTGTCGCGGTGAACCCCAAGGACGAGCGCTACGCGCACCTCATCGGCAAGAACGTGATACTTCCGCTTACGGGACGCGAGATACCCGTCATCAGCGACGACTACGTCGAGAAGGAGTTCGGCACCGGCATCGTGAAGATCACGCCCGCGCACGACCCTAACGACTTCCTCGTGGGCAAGCGCCACGGCCTCGCCGAGATAAACATCATGACCGACGATGGCCACATGAACGAGCTCGCTGGCGCGAAGTACGTCGGCATGGACCGCTTCGAGTGCCGCAAGGCGCTGGTCGCCGATCTTGAGGAGGGCGGCTATCTCGACCACATCGAGGACTACGACAACCAGGTCGGCCACTGCTACCGTTGCCACGAGGTCGTGGAGTCGCGCCTCTCCAAGCAGTGGTTCGTGAAGATGAAGCCGCTCGCCGAGCCTGCGATAGAGGCCGTGAAGAACGGCAGCGTCCGCTTCGTCCCCGACCGCTGGTCGAAGATCTACTTCAACTGGATGGAGAACATCCAGGACTGGTGCATTTCGCGTCAGCTCTGGTGGGGCCACCGCATCCCGGCGTACACATGCGCCAAGTGCGGCGAGCTTGTGGTCGGCGAGACCGCGCCCGGCGTCTGCCCGAAGTGCGGTGCGCATGAGTTCGAGCAGGACCCCGACGTGCTCGACACGTGGTTCAGCTCGTGGCTCTGGCCGTTCTCGACGCTCGGCTGGCCCGAGAAGACCGCCGATCTCGACTACTACTATCCGACGACCGATCTCGTGACCGCGCAGGACATCATCTTCTTCTGGGTTGCCAGGATGATGATGGCGGGCATCCATTTCATGGGCAAGCCGCCGTTCAAGAACATCGTTATCCACGGCATCGTGCGCGCCGCGGACGGCTCCAAGATGTCCAAGTCGAAGGGCAATTCGCTCGATCCGCTCGAGCTCATAGACATGTATTCTGCGGACGCGCTGAGGTTCTCCATCGCGCTCATCACCTCGCTCGACTGCGATTCGAAGGTCAGCAAGGAGAAGTTCGAGATCGGCCGCAACTTCTGCACGAAGATATGGAACGCCGCGAGGTTCATGGAGATGAACGGCGCGAAGGACGCGGCGTTCGCGGACCTCACCGCCGACGAGAAGCACATCCTCTGGGCGACGGACCTTGCGTGCAAGAAGGTCAGCGAGCTTCTTGAGCAGTACAGGATCCAGGACGGCGCGCTTGCGGTGTACGACTTCTTCTGGACGCAGATCTGCGACTGGTTCGTGGAGTATGCAAAGGACGCGCCCGACAAGGCCAGGGCGTTCGCGATACTGCGCGACGTGTTCTACAAGGCGCTCAGGCTGCTGCATCCATACATGCCGTTCATCACCGAGGAGGTTGCGCACCAGCTCGGCTACCTCAAGGACGGCGAGACGATCATGCGCGCCGATTTCCCGAAGGGCTACAGCGAAGAGGAGAAGGCGGCGTGGGGCATTTCGCAGGAGGTGTACGATTTCGTCAACGCCAAGCGCGAGGCGATAACGGCTCTTCGCGGTCTGCGCGCGGAGTACAAGGTGCCGCCGGCGACTTACGTCAAGGCGACCATCGCGACTGACGATCCGCTTGCGAAAGGCGAGCTGGATTCGCTCAAGAAGGCGATGAGGGCCGAAACCGTCGATTTCGTGCCGGCGGGCTCCGACCTTGCGATGCCGTCGAAGATCACGGCGTTCGGCACTGTGTACCTTTCGCTTGAAGGTCTCGTCGACAAGGCAGCCGAGGCGAAGCGCATCGCGGGTGAGCTGGCGAAGCTCGCGGGCTTCATCAAGTCCAGCGAAGCCAAGCTCGCGAACGAGAACTTCGTCGCCCACGCGCCGGAGGCCGTCGTCGCCGAGGCGAGGCGCAAGCTTGCCGAGAACAAGGAGAAGGTCGCCCAGCTCGAAAAGCTCGCGAAACTCTTCGCCTGAGTCTCTGCCGACTTACACCCCACGACCCCCGGGGGTGGCTTTTTCGCCACTCCTAGGGGTAAGAGCTTCTCATGCCTAGGGGTAAGAGGCTGCTACCCCTAGGGGTAGCGGTGCGCCAGCCCCGGGGGTGTCGCTAGGCGACCTCTACGGTGGGCTTTGCCCTCAACGCGCTCGATCATCGTCGCCTCCAACAATAGAGGAAGGTTTTCGCCTCGACAGTACCCATCACGGAGCAAAAATGTTCAGGAGCTTCTTGCGGTCGGCGAAGTACTTCTTCCGTGCGGCGGTGAAGGTGATGCCCCGTTCTGCCGCGAGTTCGCGGATCGAGCGCGACCTGTCGCTTCCGTTGCGCATGATCGCGCGAAGCGTCGGCATCGCGTGCTGAAGTTCCTTCGGCAAGGCGACGTTCGCCTGCCGCCGTTGCGCGGATGGTCGCGTTGCGGCTGGCAGGCCGCCCTCGCAGATTGTGGCGTTGCGGCGTCCCTTGCCGGTGGTGTGGTACTTGCGGGCGCTATCTTCGTTCAGCTTCCATCGCAGGTTGTACAGCTCCTTGCGGATTGCGTCGCGGCGGGCGGGATTGTCACCCAATGCCTCGTACTCTGCGGCAAGATCAAGCTCTCTCTGTGTGAGCAACTTCATAGCCGCACCTCCTCCTGCGTTGTCGTCTCGGGCGCATAGGCGCGAAAACGCGTCATGTCGGCGTGGACGGACTTTGCGGTGGACGGCAGACCGTGCCAGCCGCGTTCGATGAGGAGGCGGGAAATCTTCTCCATGTGCATGACGGTCACCTGTTCGCTCGTCGTCCCGGCGACGCGCTGAAGCTCCCCGACCACGGCGAAGAACTTCACCGCGAAGTGCTTGGCGGTGAGAAGCGCCTGGCGGGCGTTCGCTATTTGGATCGCGCTGTACGCCGCATTCGCGAACTGCGCCGCCGCCAAAAGGAGCCGCACCTTTTCGCGCTGTGTGTCGGTAAGGCCCTCGTTCACAGCCGCCCAGCGTCTTTCCATTTCCTCAAGAGTCGCACCGTTCATAGACCCGCCTTTCTGCCGAGGCGGGCGTTGAGGGCTGCACCACGATTGCGAACTTCCTCTCCGGACTTTATCTCCGCCCAGAACGTCGCAAGCTCCTCGCGCATCAGGTCTTCCGGGAGGGCGTTGGCGAGCTGTCGCCAGCGGCGTACCGAGTGCCAGCTTGCGGTCAGCGCAAGGCAGATGACTACGGGAGAGAACTGCGGATCGTAGAACGCCCCGTCGTTGCCCTTGCGGACTTCCGCGATAAAGCGCCGTACCGTTTCCTTCAGTGGAATGGAATGAATGGAATGGTTAGTATTATTATTAATATTATTATTACCATTCCATTCCATTGGAATCTGTATGTTCATTTGTGTTTCCTTTCTGGTTGTGTTTTGCCTCGGCGGAATTGCCTTGGCTTGCACAAGCGCGGCGCGTTGTGGCCGGGAAACACAAAAATCCACAACGGAAATAGTTGCGGAAGCAAAAAAGCCTATTGTTAAGGCAAGCAAAAAAGCGAATCCCGTAAAGGATTCGCCTAGTTATCGGCTATGAAAAAACTTAAATAAATTTCAACCGTTGTGGGTTCGTTGTGGGCTTGTCACAACGATTCGCGGTTGATCTGCTCCTCCGAGATGTTGCGCACGAGGCGCTTGGAGTTCATCGCATCGGCCTTCGCGCGGTTCGCCTTGTAGCGCTCAGCGCAAAGTTGCATGGCCTTGTAGTCGCGCTTGAGGAACGCATCGGTGAAGCCCTCCGGCGGCGACTTGCCTCGCCTCCAGTTGGCGGGGGTGTTTACGCCGCACTCGAATAGTATGCGAAGGTTCGAATCCGAGAAGTAGTCCTTTTCGGCGGGCTTGGCGTGGACGGCGCTTTCGATGACCTTGCCGGAGCGTTCGTCGAGGGTAACGGCGACCGCCTTGTCGGGCGCGATTTTCGAGGCTTCGAGATCGGCTAGAAGTTGATGGTGGTTGCTCACCAGCCTCGCCGTGAAATCGTTCAAGATGCCGGCGACCGCCATGTCGTCGGTGGATTGGATGAATTTCTTTTTGTGCTTGATGAATGTAGAGCGTATTGCCGCATACTCTTTTGCCGTCGAGGAGCCCAGACGCTTCGCCAGTTTTAGCGCGGCGTTGAGGTAGCGTTCTATTGCATTTTTCGCCGCGGCCTGCGCCTCGGTCTGTTTGGTGTGTTCCCTTCCAAAGCCCGATATGGCCAGCCCTTTGCCGTCGGCGGAAGGCGAGTAGACATTGAAGAACGCCGTGGTGAACACCGAAAGTACATGCCTGATGCTTTTGTCGTCCGGCAAATCGCTATCTTCCGGCAAGGCGGAGTTTTCGAAGGCGTCGGCGATCGCGGCGAAACAGTTCTCGATTTCATTCGCCTTTTCGATGAAGCCGGCAAGCCGGTTGCCGAGGTTTTCAACGGCTAATTCCCTGCACATCGCGTTTGCCGTTTCTGCGTCAACATCGTCCGGCGGCTCGAAGTCGCAATCGCTGTCGGGAATGGTGTGGTCCGGTATCTCCGGCCATGCGGATGAAAGTTCCGCCGGGTCCATGAAGTCAAGCTCGGCCGCAAGGAGGTTCAGGCATCTGACAAGATGCGCAACGAACGCCGATATGGCAGGCTTTTTCAGGTTGATGCCATATACGCCCTTGTTCGTCGACAGGCACTCGCACCTCAGCTGTATCATGTCGCCGATGTTCGGTGATGAGATGCGGCGGGCGAGCTTGCCCATCATGAGCGTCATGTCCGACACCTTTGTGCGCAGGTTCGTCAGCTTGTAGTAAGGTGCCTTGCCCGAAAGGGACATCAGCCTTTTTACGCTCGTTCCGCATTCGTTGATTTCGTAGCGCAGAATGGTCGGACTGATGCTGCGACCTGCAAGCCATTTCAGCACATGTTCCAAAGGTCGCTCCAGTTGCTTGAGTTCTTCGTCAGTCATACAATGTTCCATTGTCATTCTTTGGTATTATACCATATTCGGCGGTTTCAGACCCCTAGGTGTATGACGTCCAGACCCCTACGGGTAAGAGGTCCACACCCCTAGGCATAAGAGCCTCATACCCCTAGGCATCCAAGCCTGCTACCCCTAGGTGTCGCGTCTTCTATTCCTCTCTGGCAATTTGAGCACGTGAGAGCGAATATTTGGTATAATATATTTATCTCGTAAAGCGGCGTAAGTCGCTCAAACGGGGTTATAGTTCGGGAGCGGACAGATTTAATCGGAGGATTCGTCAATGCCAAAGAAGAGTGAGAAAAAGTCTGTCAAGGCGGCGGTTGAGGTCGTAGAGGCGGCGGAGAACGAACTTTACAAGTCCGTCCGCACAATCCTAGCCAAAGCGCGAGAAACGGTCTACACAGTCGCCAATACCGCAATGGTTGAAGCGTACTGGAATGTCGGACGCGAAATTGTCGAGAAGCAGGGCGGAGAAAGTAGGGCAAAGTATGGCAATGGGCTGATTGATTCGTTGGCGGAACGGTTGACTGCGGAGTTTGGACCAGGCTTTACTCGCTCGAACCTTCGCAACATGAGGCAGTTTTACCTTATGTTCCCAATTCGCCACACAGTGTGTGGCAAATTGTCGTGGTCGCATTACCGTACTCTCATAACAATAGAGGATGTCGCCGCGAGGGAATACTATTTCAACGAGTGCATTGCGGCGAAGTGGAGCGTTCGTGTATTGCAGCGCCAGATCGATACGCAGTTCTACGAAAGGCTTATACGCAACCATTCCCCGAAGTCATCAAAGGGACTCGTCAAGCGCGGTACACCCGATCCGCGTGACCTTGTGCGCAGTCCCGCGATACTTGAGTTTGCCGGCATAGATGCGCCGCAATACAAGGAGAAGGACCTTGAGGCCGCGCTAATCAAGAACATGCGAATGTTTCTTATGGAGCTTGGGCGAGGCTTCTGCCTTGAGGCGGAGCAGAAGAAGCTTCGCATTGGCGACGAAACCTACAGTTGCGACCTTGTGTTCTACAACTACATAGCCCGCTGCTTCTTCCTGGTCGATTTGAAGGTCGGCAAGGTCACGCCGCAGGATATCGGGCAGATGCAACTATACAAGCACTACTACGAGCGCGAAATGATGCGTCCGGGCGACAATCCGCCTGTCGGCATTGTGCTTGGTTCGTCTGCTGATTCAGCGGTGGTGAAGTATACGCTCAATGAACACGAGCGCAATCTCTTCGCGGTAAAATACCATCTTTCACTTCCAACAGTCGAAGAACTCCAGCGCGAACTTCGCCGCGAACGCGCCGCCATCGAAGAGGCGGTGCTGCTCCTGAAGATGAAGAATTGAGTAATTACCGTCGCGCCAGAAGACGTAGCGGTCATTCATATCTTCACTGGGAGAGATAACGTAAAGTGTCTTCACCATGGAGACAAATGCGGTGATGTGCAGAAAGGTCATGTATGTTTGCGTTTGAATATGCTATAATGCACACGCAAAGCCTAAAGGAGGTCGCATGTCAGAAAAGGCTAATAAAATACTTACTAGATTGATTGACTCTGGCAAAGGGTGGAAATCCCTTTCATCAGATGAATGGGTGGATTTGCTAAGTTATGACAGCGAGTATGCGTCTAAATGCGATGCTGTTAATGGTTGGGAGCGGTTTAATGGATCTGATTGGGTGGAATTGTTGAAGAACAATCCAAGGTTTGCTGAAAAATGCGGTGAATACAATGGCGAAAAGGATTTTACTGTCTGGAATACAATAGAATTGTTAAAGGCCCATCCACACTTAATAGATATTTGCCCTCTTCTGAATAGTACTGATGCTAAGATTTGGATAACTGGGTGGCTGATTGACGGGCCTTGCAGATTGTGATACCATTTCAGGCATG
>CAMZEN010000009.1 GCA_947305775.1 uncultured Verrucomicrobiota bacterium | reverse complement strand
CATGCCTGAAATGGTATCACAATCTGCAAGGCCCGTCAATCAGCCACCCAGTTAACCTTATGTCGCGGCACTCTGCCCGCATGCGGCCCAGCAAGGCATATCTGGGCATGGCAAACAACTCGCCCAAGCATCCCACTTCAGACGCGGGACATTTGAGGATGCCTATGCGCACCCCCTCATCATTCAGCCATCCGCTCATTGCCTTTCTCCATTTTGGCGGGCCATCTAGCCAATAATCGGCGCAACACCCGTTGCGTCGCATAGTCCAGCAAGTAGTAGTATAGCAGATTCCGATTGGCCTGTAAAGAGGACTTCGCCCAATGTTTACAGAGACAAAACCTAATGCGTCACTTATGGTATAATTGCCTTATGGCTACCATCTTGCATGTCGACATGGATGCGTTTTTCGCGTCCGTAGAGCTGTTGCACCACCCGGAGTGGCGCTGCAAGCCGCTGATTGTCGGCGCAGGGCCACACGAACGCGGAGTAGTCTCGACATGTTCCTACGAAGCGCGCAAGTTCGGCGTCCATTCGGCCATGCCGTCGCGCACTGCCTATCAACTGTGCCCGCATGCGATATTCACGCCGCCTCACATGGATCTTTACAAAGAAGTGTCCAACAAGGCTTTCGGCATCTTCGAGCGCTACACCCCGTATGTTGAAGCCGTGTCCATAGACGAGGCGTTCCTGGACATAACCGGCACGATCCATCTCTTCGGCGATGCGCGGCGTCTGGGCGAGTCCCTTCGCGCAGAAATCAAGCGTTCATGCCGCGTGACATGTTCCGTAGGAATTGCCCCCAACAGGCTGCTCGCAAAGATCGGCTCAGAGGAAAACAAGCCGAACGGGCTCACCATGATGCCGTTCGAACCGAGCGAAATCGCCGCGTTCCTCGCCCCAAAGCCCATCAATGTCCTTTGGGGCGTCGGCAAGCACACAGTCGAGGTCCTGAAACCTTTCGGCATTACAACGTGCGGCGATGTGCAACGTTTGCCGATGAACCAGCTCAAGGCGATGCTCGGCTCGCAGTCCGCCGCGGAATCGCTGAAGGCCTACTCGTTCGGCATAGCCTCGGACGACGTCGCATGGGAAGGCGAAGAGGAGAAGAGCGTCTCCAGGGAACACACTTTCAACGAGGACGAATCTAGCCGCGAAGCGGTGCGCGGCACACTACTCAGGCTGGTTGAGGAAGTTGGCGCAAGGTTCCGCCGAACAAAGCGCTGGGCGAACACCGCCCGCATAAAGCTGAGGGACGCCGACTTCAGGACCATAACCCGTCAGGCGCCGTTCGACTCCCCTGCCCGCGACGACATATCGTTCAGGGGAAAGGCCCTCGCCCTATTCGACGCGGCATGGCCGGAGAGGGAGGCTAAGAGAGCCGGACGCGCCGCCGTTCGTCTGGTTGGATTCGGCGTCACGAACATACAGGACTCGCCGGACGCCTCCTCGCAGCCTTCCCTGTTCGATACGGATTGCGACGCAAACCGCGCAAAACGCGAGCGCCTATCCGAAGTTCTGGACTCCCTTCGCGAGCGGGGGCTTATGGTATAATATCCGCATGCGAAAACCAGAGATCCTTTCGCCCGCCGGCGATTTCACATGCCTTCAGGCCGCGCTTGACGCAGGCGCCGACGCCGTCTACTTCGGCCTCGGAACCTTCAACATGCGCGCAAGAAGCGGCGTGAACTTCAAGGAAGAAGACCTCCCGGAGATAGCGCGCCGTTGCCGCGAACGCGGCGTTAAGGCCTATCTGGCCCTGAACGCAATAATGTTTGAGGGCGAGAGGGACGCCGTGGAGCGCACGATTGTCGCGGCAAAACCCTATGTAGACGCTTTCATCGTGTCGGACTGGGGCGTCATTTCGCTTTGCAGAAAGCATGGCGCGGTTTTCCATGTATCTACCCAGATGTCGACCTCGAACTCGGAGGCGGTGCGTTTCCTCGCTTCACAAGGCGCGACACGCGTGGTGCTGGCCCGCGAATGCACACTTGCCGAGGTTAAGCTGATAACGGCCGAGGTACCGTCCGTCGAGATCGAATGCTTTGTTCATGGAGCGCAATGCGTCGCTGAGTCGGGACGCTGCTTCATGAGTCACGAGGCGTTCGGCAAAAGCGCCTGCCGCGGCGAATGCAACCAGCCTTGCCGCAGAAGGTTTCTCGTAAAGGCCGTAGACTTCTTCGAGGACGATGAAGGCAACCCCATCCACGAGAGCGACACCGAGTTCGTCGTAGAGCCACACACTGTGATGTCCGCGCGAGACCTCTGCTCGCTTGGATTCGTAGACAGGCTCATGGACGCCGGAATAGCGAGCTTCAAGATTGAGGGACGCGCCCGAAACGCCGAGTATGTTAAGGTAGTCACCGCCGCATACCGCCGCGCAGTCGACGCGGTAGCCGACGGCACATATTCCGACGCGCTCAAGAATGAGCTATCGGAAAGCGTCAAAACGGTCTTCCACCGCGAGTTCTCGACAGGGCTATATTTCGGACGCCCCGGCGCCAACCAGTTTACAGACAGCGAGAACTCGCTTGCCACCACCGTGAAGCGGCACATCGGCATAGTCATCGACTACTTCATCAAGGCGGGGATCGCCCAGGTGAAGGTTCAGGACCATGATTTGTGCGTTGGTGACACCGTGCAGATACATGGTCCCACGACGGGAGTTGTCGAGCTGACTGTAGGTGAACTTCGCCGCGACGAGGAAGTGCTCGAAAAGGCCGAGCGCGGCACTTGGGCGACGATGAAGACACCACGCTGCCGCGTCGGCGACAAGGTATTCTTCATAGAGAGACGAGGGTAGAGGGCAATCAAGCCATTAAAATGGTCGGAGCGGAGGGATTTGAACCCTCGGCCTTTTGGTCCCGAAGCCGGGCCAAAGCGCGGGACATGAGAGGCCGAAGGCGGCAGAAGCCCGTTTTACAGGGCTTTTGACGCATTGCCGCACGCACGGCAATTGCATAGATTCCTCATTTATCCTAAACATTGTCCTAAAGAAAGCCCCCATTTTTCCGGGGAAAGTTTTAAGGCAGGATATGCCGTATTTTTCATTATGGCATTATATCATTTCCCCATTTGTAATAAAAGTGAAAAAAAATTCATTTTCCCTATTGCGCGGTATACCGCGGTATGCTATAATACCCCCGTAAGCCACAATAGGGCACGTGGCTAGGGCAAACGAAAGGACAAAGCTTATGAGCAAAACCAGCGGGAAGCACAACCCGGACAATGTGTTGCTTGGCGTTCATGCAACGCCGGAGATAAAGGCACTTGCGGGGCTTGTAGCTGAAATAACGGGATCGAACATAACCGATACCCTGCTGGATGGGCTTATGATCATGGCTGAAAAGGCTGGCGTTGTTCGCGGCGGCAAGGTGCTTCCGCAATACAAGGACGAAATCACACTCCGTGCGGCGCAAGTCCGTGCGGCCAAAAAGGAAAGGCAGGCAAGATGAGCAAGAGAACGGATTACGAGAACCTCCCGAAGACGGCACAAGCGGCGGCGCGTAGGATCGCCCGGCGCACGGGTGAAACCCCTTCCGAAGTTGCGCGGCGCACCGCTCGCATTTTTTCGGGCCGTGGCGCGGTATACCGCGAACGAAACATCATGGGGTGACACCAAACTATTTTTTTGACATGGCGCGGTATACCGCGCAAGGAAAGGACTAAAAACACCCCATGAAAAAGCAAGTGAATAAGAGCGCGGCGAAACCCGCCGACAAGAACACGCCGGAAACGCACCGCATATTGACAATGGCGGACTATCGGGCATTGGAGAAAGCGGCTCACGCGATAGGCTCAATGTGCCGCTTGCGTCGCAAGTATGTCGCCGCCATGCAATCGGCCACGGAGGTCATCGACCGCAACCTCGACAAGTTGCGCGAGATAGTTTGGAGCAACAATTGAGAAAGGACTAACAAAGATGAGCAAGGAAGCAAAGGTGCGATGCACGTTTGACCTATCGAAGAAGGAAGCGCAGAAGCTATGCGAAATGCGCTGCGAACCCAAACCAAGCACGGCGGCGGCGCAAGTCGTTCGCATGGCCATAAAGAAGGAGGCCGGGAAGTGAAAGCATACAAGGGATTCAACCGAGACATGACTTGTCGCGGCTTCCAATATGAGGAAGGCAAGGAATACAAAACCGACAAGGCAAGGTGCTGTGACACGGGATTTCACGCATGTGAATATCCGCTAGATTGTCTAGGCTATTATAAGCCTTGCGGTTCTGTGTTTCACGAAGTCGAATTGGATGGTGACATCGACCGTTCTGATGATGACACAAAGGTTGCTGCCACGAAGATAAAGATCGGCGCAAGGTTGTCAATCGCCGGATTGGTGAAAGCTGCCATTGAATATACCATGTCTAAAATCAAGCCCGAAGCCAAAGCCGACGAGAATTATGGCGCGGCCTCGGCAACGGGATATAGCGGCGCGGCCTCGGCAGGGAACCCTACAGCCGTAGCCATCGCATGGGGGCCTTTCGGCAAAGCCCAAGGCATAGTTTGCTCGCATATCGTTCTCGCAGATTGGCAACAAGATGACAACTTCAATTGGCGACTTCGCGGAGCTAAAATGGTGCGCATTGACGGCAAGGAGTACAAGGCTGATACATGGTACGGAATGCGCGGCGGCAAGATCGTGGAGGTGGCCTAATGAGCGAGCTTGCGCGAGAGATTCGCAACCTCGTAAGGCCCGGCGAAACGATCTCCAATACTTACGAGCTATTGAATGGCCTTGCCGACCGCATAGAGGCGGAGGAAAGAAACATGGCCACTAGGGTGCGCGAGGAGTTGCGCCGTGCTGACAAATTCGTGACGAAGGCGATGATCCGCACCGAATTGATGGGCGAGAAATGCCACGCCGAAGCCGTCAGATACTTTACCGTGGAGGCCGCGCTTGCGTTGTCCGACGCAAATGCCGCGTTGCCGCCCGAAAGATTGGAACCGCCGCCCCCGGCCGGCGTAGGCAAAGCCGGGGAAATCTTGAAAGGAGAGGCATGATACGCGAAAGCGACATAATGACCGATGCGGAAGTGGCGAAGCTTGCGCACCTCTCGCTGTGCGCCTTCCAGCGAAAGATACGCAAGGGGTTCAAGCCCGGCGAGATCGACTTCACGAAGGCAAAGCCGATGACTATCGGCGACAGGCGTTTTTGGCTCCGCGAGGACGTGGAGGCAGTAATCAAGGGCAGAGTAACCAAGGAGGACAAATGAACATCAACGACATCATTGAGCGCGAAATCGCAGACGCGGATCGGCGCCAAGCCGTCGAGCGCGAATCCAAGGCATATGATCGGGAGTTGCGCCGCCGCGTGTGGCGCAGGCGTTGGCGCACGATTGGCGACATCATCGGCCTTATCGCAACGCTTGCATTCTTCGCAGCGTTGTGTTGGCTGTGTTGCGCCGGAAGCGGCTACCATTGGGAATGAGCGATGATTTCTACGATGGCGAAACTGGCGGCGGGAGCCATTGATCCCGAAACGGGGAGCGCGAAGCCTGTGCACGGGCGTAGCGTGTGAAGCCGTGGACTGCGTGTGGCGGCCTCGAATACTCCAATCCACACCGCGCCTGACCAACAGCGCGTGCCTGCGTCAATGTGGGAAAACTTAGGACAAGTTGCGCGGGCAGACACTGGGACTTGTGGTGACAGCCGGGAGAGACCGGCGAGACAAAAACGAAAGGAAAAGCAATGAGTGAAAAATTGAAAAAGGCGGCTGATGAATTGGAACGCGCATTCATAAACTTCTGCGTTGCCGCAGTCGAAGAATCGGACGCCCCCGCGCAAGCGGTGGCGACGGTTGCGATAACGGTCGATGGATGTTTCCATCACTTCATGGAGTCGTTCGCACAAGCGGCAAGCGCAATAAAGGAAGGCGGTGCGAAATGAGCAAGCTCACACTCACCGCAAGCAGCATGGCGTGTGCCCTTCGGTGTCCGCGCCGCTACTACTACGACAATATCCTTGGCTTGAAGGTGGCGACCCCTTCCGAAGCCCTGCGCATCGGTTCGGCCGTGCACAACGCCGGAGAAGAGAGGGCCAAGGGCGGCGACTTCTCAAAGCAGTATCGCGCCGCGATCACGGGAACGCAGCTAGACGAGTGGATGGCCGCAAGGGTTTTCGGCATCGTCGCCGCGTATGACAAGACATACGGCGAGATTGAAGACCGCGACTATGCGGCCATGAATCCAGAGGTGGAGTTTTCGGACAACATCGACGGCTCGCGCACGTTCGAGCAACGCGGCAAGGTTGACGGCCTCGCAGTCCTGAAGGATGGGCGCAAGGTGAATTGGGAGCGCAAGACCACAAGCGACGACCTGTCAGAGACGAGCGACTATTGGCAACGGCTCAAGCTCAACCATCAGCTTCTGGCCTACGCCGGATGGATCTACCGCTCGACGGGCGAGTTGCCTGTATGCGTCTACGACGTGATCCGCAAACCCGCGCTCCAACCGAGGGCGAACGTGCAGGAGTTGGACGGAAACGGAATGCCGATTGTGCTGGATGCGAACGGCCAACGGTGCATCAAGCGTGACGGCACGCCCAAGAAGACGGCGGACACGGCCAAGGGCGAAAGGCTTGCGGGGCATCCCGAAACGCCGGACGAATACGGCCAACGCATATACGAGAGCATGACTGCGGAGGCAGACCGCTACTTTGCAAGACGCGAGGTTGCGATCACGTTAGACATGCTCGCGGAGTTCCAACGCGAACGGCTCGGCGTGTGCCGGATGTTGTTGCACTTCGCGGCGGAGGCAAGAAAGGCGGAGTTGCCGGAATACGCCTATCCGCGAAGTTGCAATCCGGACAACTGCCGCAATTGCCAATTCGCCGGATTCTGCCTCAACCGCATTCATGTAAGCGCGGAGAACCCGCCGGAGGGATTCATAATCGCCTTGCACCAGGAGCTTTCGCAACCGCAGTCCGCGGATGCGCAGTAAAACGAAAGGATAAACAATGCCAATACCAAAAAGACCAAGCGCGGCGTTTCCCGTCGGCGCACAAACTACCGAAAGAATCGAAACGTCCGCAAAGCAGACGGTTGACAGTTGGGATGCCATGAAACCCCGTGGACACTTCATAGGGCTTTACGGCGTGGGCGGCGCGGGCAAGACGACGCTTGCCGCGATGCTTCCGGGCAAGACGCTCTTCATAGACTTGGAGGGCAGCTTGAAGATCATCAAAGGCAACCTCGATGCGCTGGGGCTTACGGCGAACATCACGCCGAAGTTCATACGCTTCGACCCCAAGGCTCCGGCGGCGGCTTGGAACGACCTTACCGCGTTCCTCAAATCGGATGCGGCAATGGGCTATGACAACGTGGTCATAGATTCCTTCACCCGTGCGCAGGAGTATGCGGCGAGCAATTGCATGGAGAGCATACCGGGCGATTCGGCCACCATCAAGCAGTCGCTTGAGCAATGGACCTACGGCAAGGGTGCGCAGATCGTCTACGACAAGTTCGTGCCGATATATCCGCTGATAGACAACATCTTGGATAGCGGCGCGAACGTGTGCGCGATATGCCACGACAACGTGCTTCGCATGGCGAACCCGGACGGCGGCGACTTCATCCAACACCAGCCCCACTTGGTGCAGGGCGAGAAAGGCAAGGCTCCCGGCCGCGACAAGTACCAGCAGACCGTCGATCACCTTCTCTTCCTCGCCGCCGACATCACGGTGGAGAAGGGAAAGGCCAAGGGCGGCATGACGCGAACCCTCTACACGGGCGGCATTGCGTCCATGATGGCGAAGTCGCGCACCGCTCAGGGCATGGCAATCGAAGTGCCGGTTGACGGCGTATTCGATTGGGGGCAGATAATCCACTAACACACAAGGAGAAAACCAAATGGCATACGATGCAAGCAAGCCGTTCGACTACGGAATAGCCGACGGAACATATACAGGCAAGCCCACCACGGCGAGCGTGTACGAGAAGGACAGACGGCTGATACTCGACGTCAACTTCGCGGTGAAGGACCCGCAGAGCGGCGGATGGTACAAGAAGGACAACGGCTACGATTGGGAGGTGAAGAAGCGCCATTGGCTCACGTCCAAGGATGGCGGCTTCAACGAGGCTACCATAAACGGGCTGAAGGAGTGGGCGAAGGGGTGGAACCCGACGACGTTCGAGGACTTCTATTGGTTCCAGCGGCCCGACGCGAACGGAACGCCCTTCGGCAACCTTGCGGCGGTCGGAGAGGTGGAGTTGAACTTCCAGCGCGACAAGACGGGTGCGCAGCAATTGTGGGTGCACGATCCCAACCGCCCGAAGACGGGAGGCCGCACGGCATTCGTGCCGGATGGCGGAAACGCGGACGCGGCGGCGCTGACGGCGAAGTGGGGCGCAAAGGCAAAGGCCCTCTTTGCGGCGACCCCGAAGAAGGTTGCCGTGCAGACCGCTCCCACGGCCACGCCAAAGCCCGTTGGCGGCGTTCCTGCTCCGGCGCGTGCGGCGACACCTCCGGCGGCTCCGACGCGCCCTGCGGCCCCTGTGAGGCCAGTTGCGGCGGCTCCCGCCAACAAGACCCCGTGGGCCGACTTCCCGCAGACGGCGGACGGCGCATTTGCCTACTTCTGTTCGAAGCTCAACGAGCCGTATTCGAGCGAGAAGCACGACGGCACATGGTTCGAGATATACGACGGCGCGGCGCAAGGCAAAGACCCCGACCAATTCGGGCCGGATGACGTCCAGCGTCTCTTCAACGCCGTAGAGTCGGCGGACATGCCCTTCTAAACGATCACGCCGTCGCCACCCTTAAAGGCGGGTGGGCGGGTAGGATGGCGGCGGCATCTTGAAAGGCAAGACGATGAAGATAAAGATAGACGAGTTGGATTTGAGCTTGCAGACGCGGGCGGGCACGGACGCGGAAACGATAGACACCTATGCGGACGCCATGGCCGACGGCTCGCAGTTCCCGGACGTGACCGTATTCACCGACGGCAACCGCTATTGGCTTGCCGACGGCTTCCACCGCGTCATGGCCGCAAAGCAGATCGGCAAGACCACAATTGCAGCAGACGTGCGCAAAGGCACGGAGGATGATGCGGTCGTGTTCGGGGGCACCGCCAACAACAAACAAGGCAAGAGGCCGACGAGGGCTGATGTCCGGCACTTCCTCGAAATGGTGTGGGAGCGGCGGGAGGCCATCTTCGGCGGAACGCCAACGGGCGGAAACCTCGCGGAAAAGTGCGGTGTCACCCGTCAAACAGGTGTCAAATTCTTACAGGTGAAATTGGCGGAAATGCCCCCTGCTCCCGTGCGTCCTACTGTCAAAAACTTACACTTGCCCAAGGCTAACTCAACCGCGCCAACGGCACAAGTGAAGATGCCCGTGCGCCCTACGCAGTTGGTTGGCGCGAACGGCAGGATGTACCCCGTGCGGCCCGTCGCGCCCAAAGCCCCGGTGCGCCCTTCCGCGCCCGTTGCGCCGCCGACACGCCCGGAAAGACCGGCGCACGTCGTGCCGCTTGATCGCTTCGGAACGGAGATACCCGTAGAGTTGCAGCCGGCATTCGACGGCAACCCGCTTGCGGAGATATTGGCGCACATAAGCAAGGCGCGTGTCGCCTTGAAGGACGGCGTGGCGAGCGGAAACGCGGCATTTGCGGCGGTTCGGCAGGATGCGATACTGCAATTGGACAACGCATACAACTTCGTGAAGTCGGCGGTGCCGTTCTGCGTGTGCCGGATGTGCCAAGGCGACGGATGCAAGGCATGTCACAACAAGGGCTTTCAGACGGAAGAGCAGTACGACAGGAACCCCAAGGAGTTCAAGGCATGAAACATGTAATCAAGTCTGACAACTTCGCAAACTTCAACGCCTTATGGAAAAACCTCGGCGAGAAGTTGTCCGAACTGGGCGAGGTGGTTGTAAAAAGCAAGATACGCATGACCGCATACAACAACGACTATGATAGCTATGTGGCACGTTATGTTGCGAAAGTGTGGACAAGGCGTGGGGAAGGCGGTACGAGATGAACTGCTACGCGATATGCAGGATGCTGGACGGATCGTTTACGCTTGAAAAGATAAAGCCGAAGGACGGGTGCCAGATGTTCAAGACGGATGCGAAAGGCATCAAGGCGTTGGAGAAGAAGGACGCATTATGCGGTTCGGCAACATTCGTGATGCTCGAAGTCACGGCGTACCAAGAGTTCTTCACCGAAGTTGGAAACTTGACGGGCGAGGAGCGGAGGCTTCTAGTTCCCGCCGCGCTCTACCAGTCGCCCACAGGCCGTGAGGCGTATGTAGTGCCTCTTGCCCATGCGGACGTGAAGTTGCCGAGAATGCCGCACCGTATGCACGAGCCGGGCGGCGGGTATGTGAATCCAACTCTTTTCTCGGAGCGTCCCAAAAAGGCGTGACCATGGCAAGGGCAAAACGAAAGGAAAATTCAGAATGGCGAAGAAGGACTACAAGACGTTAGAGGAATGGCGCGACGAGGGCAAGAGGCTTTTCGGCGGCGACCTCATGAAGTGGCGTTTCAAGTGTCCGCGATGCGGAAACGTGGCGACCGTGCAGGAGTTCAAGGACGCAGGGGCGAAAGGGGCGGACGCGGCTTGCACTTGTTGCATAGGGAGATATGTTTCGGATCGCGGATGCGATTGGGCGGCGTTCGGACTTCTGGACATCTGCGACGTCCATGTGGACGGCCAGCCGGTGTTCGAGTTCGCGCCAAACGAAAGCGGCGACACGAAATGAAGCTGCGCGACTATCAAGAGGCGGCGGCGGGCGGCATCTTCCGCGCTTGGGAGGACAACACCAGCGCGCTAGCCGTGCTGCCTACGGGCCTCGGCAAGACCGTGTTATTCGCGGAGGTGATACGCCGGATGCACGAAAACGGGGTGCGGGCAATGGTGCTCGCGCACCGCGAGGAACTGATCACCCAAGCCGCCGACAAGATACACCGCGTCACCGGGTTGGAGGCGCAAATCGAGATGGGCGAATATCACGTATCGCCCATGTTCGGGGAAATGCCGCCCGTCGTCGTCTCTACGGTGCAGACCCATTGCGCCGGAGGCGACGGCGGAGGACGCATGAGCAAGTTCGACCCGCAGGACTTCGGGCTGGTCGTGATTGACGAGGCTCACCACGCCACGGCGAGGACATACCGCCGTTGCATAGATTGGTACCGGCAGAACCCGAACTGCAAGGTGCTGGGCGTGACGGCCACTCCCGACCGCGCGGACGAAGCCGCTCTGGGCGCGGTGTTCGAGTCCGTGGCCTACGAGTACGGCGTCCTCGACGCGATCAACAACGGATGGCTCGTCCCCATCGAGCAGCAGATGGTGACGGTCGGATCGCTGGACTTCTCGAACATCCGCACCACGGCGGGAGACCTCAACCAGGGCGACCTCGCGGAGGTGATGGAGGACGAGCGCAACCTTCAGGGCGTGGCCGTCCCGACGGTGGAGATATGCGGCGACCGCCGCGCCATCGTGTTCGCGGCCACGGTCGAGCAGGCCGAGAGGCTGGCCGAAATCCTCAACCGCTACAAGCCAGACCGCGCGGCGTGGCTGTGCGGAAAGACCGACAAGGACGAAAGGCGGCGGATGCTCGCGGACTTCAAGGCGGGACACTTGCAGTTCGTGGTGAACGTCGGCGTCCTCACGGAGGGGTTCGACGACGCGGGCGTGGAGGTGGTCGTGATGGCGAGGCCGACCAAGAGCCGCGCGCTCTACGCGCAGATGGCGGGTCGTGGCACCCGCCCGGCGGAAGAGGTGGCGGGGAAGTTGGGCGACATTCCCACCGCGCAGGAGCGGTGCGCCATGATCCGCTCATCCAGCAAGCCGTCGTGCCTCATAGTCGATTTCACGGGCAAGGCCGGACGGCACAAGCTTTGTTGCACAGCGGACATATTGGGCGGCAACATCGACGACGACGTGGTGGCGGAGGTGACGCGCCGCGTCCGCGAGAACGGCAAGCCCGTTGACATGACGGAAGAGCTTGCGAAGGTAAAGGCCGAGGTCGAAGAGCGGAAGAAGCGCGAAGCCGCCTCACGCGCAGGGTTGCAGGCCCGTGCGCAATTCCTCGTCACCAAGATAGACCCCTTCAACGAGTGGGATATAACCCCGGTGCAAGAGCGCGGATGGGATCGCCACCGCCATTTCACCCCAAAACAGGCGCAAGTGCTATTGGAGCGCATCGGCGTGAACCCCGAGAAGATACCCTACGGCCAAGGCAAGCAGCTTCTCGATGAATACTTCCGGCGCGTTCAGGGCGGATATGCGAGCTTGAAGCAAGCATCGCTCTTGAAGAAGCGCGGGTTTTCGATGCCGCTCCGCCACGACATGGCCGGCAGGATGATCGGGCGCATGGCAGAAAGGCAAGGGTGGCACAAGTGAGGTGCGCCGAATGCAGGAGCGTCGAATGGTGCCGACACGCATACGGCAAGTACCACGCCGCGAAATCCCGCAACGGCGAGGGGTGCGACGTTCCCCTTCCGCAAGACCCTACGCCGTTCTACGTTGCGACAGGGCGCATTGCGGGCTATCCAAGGATGCCGCGCCGTCCGAAGCGGTAGACCCGGCAAGACAGTTTCATTTAGGGCAAAACAAAACGAAAGGACGAACAACCATGAAGTCAAAAGACTACAATGCATTCCTTGAGTCGAAGCGGGAACGGGTGAACCCCGTCGGGTTCGACGTGCCGAGGGGGGCGATAAACCCGCGACTGTTCCCATGGCAGGCGGATATCGTGCGGTGGGCGTTGCGGCGCGGTCGTGCCGCGATGTTCGAGGACTGCGGGCTCGGCAAGACCGCGCAGCAGCTGGAATGGGCACGGCATGTCGTGAAACACACGGGCCGGGCGGTGCTGATTGTCGCGCCGCTCGCCGTGTCGGACCAGACCGTGCGCGAGGGCAAGAAGTTCGGCGTCGGTGTCACGAAGTGCCGCGAATGTTCGGACGTCAGATCCGCAGCCGTAAACGTGACGAACTACGAGAGGCTTGAAAAGTTCTCGCCGGAAGAGTTCGCCGGGATAGTCCTCGACGAGAGTTCCATACTCAAGGCATACGACGGAAAGACGCGGCGGGAAATTACAGACTTCGCGCGAAAGATAGAATACAGGCTGTGCTGCACCGCCACGCCTGCGCCGAACGACACGATAGAACTTTGCAACCATGCAGAGTTCCTCGACATAATGAGCGGCAAGGAAATGCTGGCGATGTTCTTCCGTCAGGACGGCAACACGACGCACAAGTGGCGGTTGAAGAACCACGCGCGGCGATCCTTCTGGCAGTGGATGGCGGAATGGAGCATCGCCGTCCGCAAGCCGTCCGACATAGGATATTCCGACGAGGGATATGTACTGCCCGAGCTGTCGATGATAGACGACGTGGTGACGAATGGCGTGCATGACGGTTTTCTCTTCGCGATGGAGGCGTCAACGCTATCCGAGCGCAGGGCATCGCGCCGAGACACGATGGACGACCGGATCGCGCTTGCGGCTCGTCTGTGCAACGAGTCGAGCGAACAGTGGCTCGTGTGGTGCGACTACAACGCGGAGGGCGATGCGCTTGCCGCCGCGATACCCGACTCCGTACAGGTGAAGGGATCTGACTCCGGCGAACACAAGGAAAAGACTCTGAACGACTTCGCCACGGGTGCGCTGCGCGTCCTCGTGTCGAAACCTTCCATAGCCGGGTTCGGCATGAACTTTCAGAGCTGCCACAATGTGATATTCGTCGGGCTGTCCGACAGCTACGAGTCGTTCTACCAAGCGATTCGCCGGTGCTGGAGGTTTGGCCAGAAGCACCCCGTGAACTGCCACGTGATACGCTCCGACTCTGACGGCGCGGTGGTAGAGAACATCAAGCGAAAGGACGAGCTGGCAAGCGAGATGTTCGACGAGATCGTGCGGAACTACTCGCCACGCCAAGTAATAGGCAAGTCGAAGCGCGACGAACTTGACTACGCGCCGACGATGCCGCTGGAATTTCCGCGATGGCTGAAATCCGTCGCATGACCTAAGACTAAAACGAAAGGACTGACTGAAAATGAAAGACAAGTGCAAGACGAAGTGCATCGACCAGATCCAAGGCGAACGATTCATGGCGTACAACGGCGATTCTGTGGAAATCGTGGCGGCGTTGCCGAAAGATTCCATTGGGCTGTCCGTGTTCTCGCCGCCGTTCCCCGGAATGTACGCATACACAAACTCCGCGCGGGACGTGGGGAACGTGAGGAACTTCAGCGAGTTGGTGTCGCACTTCTCGTTCCTCGCATCGTCCATCCTGAAGGCCACCCAACCCGGGAGGATATGCTGCATCCATCTGACGCAGGAGCCCGTGTTCAAGGGGCGCGAGGGGTTTGTGGGGCTGCGTGACTTTCGGGGAGACATGATACGGTGCATGGAGGACGCTGGATGGAGGTACTACAGCGAAGTGACCATCGACAAGAACCCGATGTTGAAGGCGAGCCGGACGAAGGAGGCGGCGCTACTGTTCAAGACCCTTGCGTCCGACAGCGCGATGTCCCGTCCCGCGCTTGCCGACTACATCGTGGTGTTCAAGAAGGACGGCGAAAACTCCAACCCGATTCGCGCGGGGATTTCGGAACGGTACGACAACCGTGAGGGATGGATTACCGGCGACGAATGGTGCGAGTGGGCCGCTCCCGTGTGGTATCGCAAGATGCCGAACGAGAAGTCGCCGCACTATCCGTTCCAGGGGAACTACCCCAGCCGACACCAGGACACGGACGGTATAAACGAGGGCGACGTGCTGCGGAACTTCACGCAGGGGCGCGAGAACGACGACGAGAAGCACCTCTGCCCGTTGCAACTCGGCGTGATCGAGCGGTGCGTGAAGTTGTGGAGCAATCCCGACGACGTGGTTCTCTCGCCCTTCATGGGCATCGGCTCCGAGGGCTACGTGGCCATAAGGCACAATCGCAGGTTCGTGGGGTGCGAGTTGAAGTCCAGCTACTTCCGCGTCGCATGCCAGAACCTTCGGGACGCGGAGCGCAGCCGGATCGTATCTGACGACCTCTTCAGTGCGACGGAGGCGAAATGAGGACGGAGTACATATTTCCCACGGTGTTGATCGCGCTCGACGTGTGCACGTCCGTTCCGTATGCGGTGCGCGGGAACCTGCGCATGATGGTGTATTGGCTTGCGGCCGCAACGCTCACGGCGTGCGTCACGTACACGGGAGGCGCGAAATGAAGCAACGGCCGATAGAGGATGTTGCATGAAACTCACGTTGTATTGTCGCCGGTCGCCGAAGAATCCCGCAAAGGTCGTCATGTGGACGCGCCTTGAGCAAGAGCCGTGCTATGACACACCGCGAATCTCAAACCTCATGTCCGACATACGCAAGCAACTAGACGACACCATCGCGAATTGCGAACGGGACGGCGTGATCAAGGGGGCGTGACATGGCGAATTGGCACAACGTAAGCCGCAAGGAGCCATGCCCCATCTGCCACAAGCCGGATTGGTGCACCGTGTCGAACGACGGCATGATGTGCGTGTGCCGCCGCGTGGAATCGCCGCATCCGGCCAAGTCGGGCATGGGGTGGGTGCATGTGCTGGTCGAGAGGCCGCGCCGCGAATATGTGCCCCGCATGCCCCGCCGTCCAAAGGTGCAGCTCTTCAACGCAGAAACCGTAATGAACGGCTACCGCGCCGAGTTCGAGACACCCATCGAGGGCGACATATTCGATTCGCTCATCCAAGTTGCGGACGATTTGAAGCTTGTAGCAGCGGACATAGACCGTCTCAACGTCGGGCGCAGCGCATTCCACCGCGCTTGGGCGTTCCCCATGCTTGACGGCCAAGCCAAATGCGTGGGCATACGTTTGCGAGAATACGGCTCAAGCCGCAAGTGGTCGGTGGCGGGTAGCCGCGACGGGCTTTTCTACGATCCCAGCCTCGCGCCCCGCGAAACGCTGGAGAACGGCATAAGGGGGCGGGAGCTTGTGGTAGTGGAAGGAGCCACGGACTGCATTGCGGGGTACATGCTCGGCTTGCCGTGCGTCGGGCGAAGCTCGTGCGGAACGGGCGCGGATCACTTGCGCGACTTGTGCGCCCGCCTGCGCGTGTCCCGCGTCACCATAGTGACGGACAACGACGCGTACAAACTCGCGCCGGACGGCAGACCGTGGCGGCCCGGATTGGAGGGTGCGCAACGCCTGGCGCAAGCCCTCGGGCGTTGCTACCGCATAGTCCGCCCGCCGCAGAAGGACTTGCGGGAATGGCTGTACGCGGGGCTTACGCCGGAAACGTTTTGGATGGTTGCGGGACTGCAACAATGGAGGGTCAAATAATGGCTAGATGGATAAAGGTTGGCGTGGACACGCCGTACAAGACCGCCATTCGGAACATGGCGAGGGATTGCAACTGCTCAAGGGGCGACGCTTTTCTGGCGTGGTTCGACCTGTACGCTTGGTTGGACGAGAACACGGCGGACGGACGCATCGAGACGGATCACGGAGAGCTAGACCGCAAGGCCGGATTGCCCGGTGCGGCGGCGAGCCTCGAACGTTCGGGTTGGCTTTCCTTCACTGGCTCCATGTGCACCATCACCAATTGGGACGAGCACAACGGGCAGAACGCCAAGCGCAGGGCCATGGACGCAAGGCGCAAGACCGAAATGCGAGAGGAAATGCGACGGCAGGGCATCGCCGTGCGTCCGTGCCCGAAAATGCCAGTCCGCAAAATGTCCGCATCGAAAGCGGACAAAAGTCCGCAAGATGTCCGTTTTCAAAGCGGACAAAATGCGGACGAGATAAGATAAGAATTATATAGATATTTTACTGATGATGAATATTATTTTCTCTAGGACTTATTGGGGACACAATACATCCACGTGCGCGTGTGCGCGTGTGCGCGATGGAGGTGCGCTATGAGCAACGCCGTACCCCACTACTCCCCGGAATGGCTGGACGAGTACAAGAAGAGGATTGCCGCCCGCAAGCCCGCGCAACGGCCCGTGGAGCGCACCGCGGCCCCGCCCCCTCCACTCGTACCCTACGATCCCGCCGAGAGCGTGGCGGTGCCACTACGCGCCGCTGCGGGCAAGATGACGAAGACGGAGGAACGATACCAGCGCGAAGTCTTGCACGGGCATGGAAGGTTCGAGGCCGTATCCCTCCACCTTCCCGGCGGCGGACGATATACGCCGGACTTCATGACGGTGGATGATGGCGTCGTCACCTTCCACGAGGTCAAGGGCAGCTACCGCCTTGGGAGCCAAGGCAGGGCGCATACCGCTTTCCACGACGCCGCCGCCTACTATCCCATGTGGCGGTTCGTCTGGGCGCACTGGACGGGCAAGGAGTGGGAGCGCAAGACGGTGGCGGAAACCAGGGCGTTTGACTCGCCCGCCAACATTGCAATGACATGACTTGCGCGAAGTGTAGACATAACCGCGAGATCGTGCGACTTGCGGAGGAACAATCGCGGTTGCGCGATATATGCTCAAAGTGCCGCCTCAGCGATGAGATCGCCGGGGACGGCGGCGTGTCGCTGGACACGATCCGCGACGGCACGGTTGATCGAGTCGTCAAGGTTGCGCCGAACGCCCTGACATGCTACACGTTCGACCCCGGCATGATCGACGAGCCGCGGCGTGAACCGGACGCAGAGACGCGCACGAACGACACATTGACCACCTTGTTGGCTTGCGTCGCCGCGTTGCCCTACGATCAAGTATCCCGCCTTGCCAAGATCGCCGAGGTGTTCCAGACGTTGACCCGTCAGGAGTTTGAGATCGTCGCCCACTTGTTGAACGGCGGAACGATGATAGGGTACGCCGAAGCCTACGGCCTCACCAAGCAAACCGCATTCGCAAGGATCAAGGGGTTGTTCAAGACCCACCCGACTTTCAAGGCTTTGGCCAACGGCGGGTTGACACACGGCAAGGGAGGCCGGATTGCCATGCGACAGAAGTATCAAATGAATTTCCTTGACTTGTTGGAGGATTGTTGACATGTTGACGACTCGCCAAAGCCATGAACGCGCCACATGCGACCGTACACGCCATGCGCCATACGGCGGCGACGCGCACGGGGGTAGGTACTCCCGGCGGGCCGGGGCCGCGATTGTGCCCTTCGGCCGAGGTGTCGCAAAAATTTCGTTTCACGATTAGGAAAAAAAACAATGGGAAAAGAGCAAAAGGGCAAAGGTCAAGATGTGGCTATAAAATGCGCCTATACGGACATGGTGCCGATTGGCGAATTGAAGCCGCACCCGAAGAACCCCAACCGCCATCCGCCGAAGCAGATTGCTGTATTGGCGCGTTTGATCCGTCGCGTGGGCATGAGGCAACCGATAACGGTAAGCAATCTGTCCGGCTACATAGTGAGGGGGCACGGTCGGCTTGAGGCTTGCAGGGCGTTGAAGATGCCGGCTGTGCCGGTCGATTTCCAAGACTACGCAGACGAAGCGGAGGAAATGGCCGATTTGCTGGCGGACAACCGCATCCCGGAGCTTGCGGAGTTGGATTTGGCGTCTGCTTGGGAGAGCCTGGACAAGATAGCGGGATCCTTCAAGCTGGAGGATTTGGGGTTCATGAAGTCCGAATTTAAGGATGTGAACCTTCAAGCCATGCTTGAGCAACCGATGGACGCGGAGCTGGCAGAGGCGATTGCGCCCCCGAAGGAGGCGGAGGTATACCAAACCACGGTGGAGCCGTCCATGCTTCCTTCATCCGACAAGTGGGGGATTCCCGACATCCGGCTGGACATGATACCCGAAGATTTCGAGGTGAGCGGCATACGGTGCAACCGTGAAGACGAGATCGCGCCGGGGATGATGTTCCTGTGGGGATCGAACAAGTTTCCCGACGATTGCAAGGGCGGGGTGTGCGCATTCTATGTTGACGATTTCCGCTTTGCAGACATCTGTTATGACTTTGACGAGATGGTGAAGGCGGCGGAGAAGATAAAGGCGCACAACTTCGCGGCGGCGGTGTCGCCCAACCTTTCATTGTGGCGGGGGATGCCCCATGCGTTGTTGTTGTACCGCACGTACCTTGTGCGCTACGTCTCTCGGCTTTGGCAGGAATTGGGCATCAAGGTCATACCCGACATAAATTGGGCTGACGAGGCGAGTTATGAGTATTGCTTCGACGGGATCCCGAAGAATGCGCCGATAGCGTCCATCCAATGCCGCACGACGAACGCCGGAACGGATCAAGCGGTCGAGAGCAAGAAGTATTTTCTGAAGGGATTGAAAACCGCCCTGGAGCGGCTGGCCCCGAAGAAGCTCTTGATATACGGCGGAATGACGCATCGCAAGTGGATCGAGGCCAATGTAGACTTCGGGGCCACCGTTCCCGTGTGGCTGGATTCGTGGAAGATGCACGGGAAGGAGCGGGATTGATTTTGGCCGGATAAATGGCCGGAAAGGAGGTGATGGCGATGAGAGAGTTGTACGGATGCGGCGGAACAGGCGGGACGGCTTCAATGTCGGTCTCGCGTGGAGCCTTGCGCAGATTGCGCAACACGGGCAACTACGGGCGAAGTCGCTTTTGGCTTCGCTGACCCATAACAGCAAAAGGGCTGACCCATAACAGCAAAAGAACCGGAAAGGGGGTGATAGTGATGAATAAGGACATGTACGGCGCCGGTGGAACCGGCGGGGGTCTTTCGCGCGGCGCAAGGAACGCGCTAAAGAACCTCAACTTCAGGAACGCGTTCACGCGCTGATTGGGGCGTGATGTGGAGTTTCCTACCTTTCGGGCGTTTGGCGGTGAAAACGCCCTCAATCGACAACACAAGGCAGACACATGAAGAAGAAAACCACAACAGCCGTCGTCGAGGGGCGCGAGGCGTTGCCTCGCCGCGACCTCACCGACGAGAACATAGCGCAAATGGTTCTTGAATGCAGCGGCTTCCCTTCAAAGGTGGCCGACGCTCTCGGCATGTCGGTTCCCGACCTTCTCGTGAGGGCAAAGGCGAGCAGGAAGATAGGCGGCGCGTTCATGGAGGCGCGGCAGCGGCAAGTGGACTTCATGAAGATGGCCGCGATGAAGGTTGCGCTCGGCGACAAGATGACGCCGCCCGATCCGACGATGATGCGCTGGTTCATAAACAAGTATGAGTGACGGGGGCGACATAGACGAGGCGTTCTTCAATGAACTGTTCGGGAACGGGCGACATGCCATGTCCGACGCCGAACGCAAGCGCAAGAGCCTGTTGCGCCTCGGCTACAACGCCGTCGAGAGGCGCAAGCCGCAGGACATGGCGCGGCGCAGACGATTGGAGCGAAACCCGGAAAAGTGGCTGCGGTGGTATTTCCCAAACATCTTCACGCTCCCCTTCGCCGACGGACACCGCGCCATAATATTCTCGATACTCAAATCGGACGCATCGGGAAAGAACACGGTCGTTGCAGCCCCCCGCGGCGAGGGCAAGACGAACATCATGCGCTACATGTCGATCTTCCTAATCGTCACCCGCCGATCCCGTTTCGTGGTCGTCGGCGGATGGCAGATACGCTCCGCGTCCGAAGCGTTCTCCACATGGTGCATAGCCCTCACGTCCGAAAGGCTGGTGGCCGACTATCCGGAGTTCTGCGCACCGTTCGCGGAATCGACCCACGCATCCCGCCTGCCCAGGCTGCATTGGAAAGACAAGGACGGACGCATCGAGAGCGAGCCTACCGGCGCGGCCATAAAGTCCGCCCGTATGCAGATCGTATTCCCCGACGGCTTGGGCGCGATGGCGGCAGGTTCGCTGCAAGGCGACATAAAGGGCCTGAACATCACGACGACGAGCGGCGAATCGCTGCGGCCCGACAAACTTCTGCTGGACGATCCGCAGGACACCGACCGCGCCGACGATCCGGCGTTCGTGGATGAGGTGTTGCACCGCATCGACACGCAATGGCTTTGCTTGGCCGGGCCGAATACCCGAATCTCGATGATGGTCGCCTGTACGATATTCGCGCCCGACGACGTGGGCGAATCCCTCGGCAAGCGCAAGGATTCGATCTTCATCCGCATTCCCCGCGTCACGTCGTGGCCCAAGGATTTCGACCAGCCGGACAGCACATCCCGGCGATTGTGGGATCGGTGGTTCGACCTCTATTGCGACGACAAGACACGCGGCGAATCGTTCTCGTTCTACCGCCGCAACCGCCGCGCCATGTGCAACGGCTTCGCCGTATCTTGGAAATACCGGTACGACAAGTCGAAGGGAGATCCAGATGCGCTTTTCGGCGCGATGGTGGACTACTACACCAAAGGGCGGGATGCGTTCTTCTCGGAGTATCAGAACCAGCCCGTCGCGCAGAACACCAAGATATACGACCTCACCCCGCAATGCGTCCTGTCCCACCGCGTTGCGCTTCCGCCGAACGCGCCGCCGGAGGATGCGATATTCACCGTGCTGACGACGGACATCAACTATTCATACGGCCTCACCTACGAGCTCGCGGCGTTCACCAAGGGGCAGTTGTGCCACGTCATGGCGGAGGGCGTATGGTGCGGCGCACCCCTTCCAATATCGGCGAAGAACACAAACCAAACGCAACGCCAGCAATCGGTGAGGCTCGCCCTGGAGAACTTCGCCGCATGGATCGCCGCGCAACCCTGGCGGATAGACAAGTGGTACATCGACGCCGGCGGCGAACAGTTCGAGACCGTCACATCCTTCTGCCGGAACGCCCGCAAGGAGGGTCGGCTTGGCCATGCGATGATAGGACGATCCGGAAAGACGTACAACCCATTGACCCGTACTCAGTTCGGGCGCGTTCGCGGACGCGTGTATCAGTGCTACACCCGCGAAAGCGGGCGATGGCACTGCTTCGATGCCGACTTTGCGAAGGAGGCCGCGCAGACATCGTACATAACGCCCATCGGCCAACCGGGAAGCGCGACGATATGCGACGGCAACCACCGCGACTATGCTGATCAGATGTGCCGCGAGGTGCTTGCGGCCAAGGGCGTGATGGAGACGCGCACCGGGGCCGCGGCGGGCGTGGCCTACAAGTGGAACACTCTGCCGGGGAAGCACGACAAGCTGGACACGCACGCGATGGCGTATGCGGCGGCTGGCTACGAGGGCATTTTGTCGATAGACACCGAGACGCACCCGCTCGCCCCCATGGGCGGCGGCGCATCGAGACGCAACAAGAGGAGGGTTTACAATGGCTAGGAACCGGCGGCGCGTTTACGAGGACATGATTGGCGAAGATGTGGCGGAGGGCATACCGTGCGCCGATTGCGGTTGCCGCCACTCATACGTGGTGAGGACCGAAAAGATCGGCGCGACCGTTCGCCGGACGCGCCGCTGCCGCCATTGCGGGCGGACCTTCTACACGACGGAGGCCGCGTAGCTATGGGCGCACGAAGTACGCCATCGGGCGCCAATCCCTGCGCGGGTATTCCGCCAACGGATAGTGCATCACCAATTCGGGATCGACGACCACCATGCCGGGGTCTATCGCTATGTAGTGCTGATACCCTCGCGGGTGTCTTATCAACGCCGCGACCGCGCCCGCTCTTTCCGCCTCCGCCCATGTGCGGCTTTGGCTCAGTATCCTGTTTGTGCCCGTCAGCTCAGCAAGCCGCATCGTTCCGATCTTGCGCGGATTGCCGCTTTTAGGGAACAGCCTGCGCACCGCATCCGCGTATGTCGCGCCCGTCAGATGGGCGATGACCGCCGTGCCGCATCCGACATCGTGCAGTTGCATGTGCGAAACGTCCGCAGGGCGCATTCTGAGTATGGCCGCTATCAAGTCGGCGTTGCGCGGCACCGCCCTCACTATAAGCGGGGTTGGCGAGTTCTCGCATTTGCCCCTGTTCAATCCGACGGAGCCGGGCGGGAAGGCCGACAAGTCCATGCCCTTGTCGATGTGCGCTTTCCCGAACTCGATCAAGATCGCACCGTTCGATTCGTCAGTCAAACGGTAGAAGCACGGGAAAACCTCGTCGCGTATTCCGTCAAGCGTCCGCCAATATGTAGGGAAGTCCATGTTCTATCGCCTCCGTTGTTATATCCGTCAGCGTGCGGTTGATTCGCGTTGCGACCTCCTGCACCTTGTCGAAGGTTGCGGCGCGGACGGGCAAGGTCTTCGGCCTCCGCCCTCCGTTTACCGACTTCTCGCGGCGAGCTTGGGCACTTGCGAGAGCTGCGGCCCTCCTGACCTCCGAAACGTGCGCCGGATTGCTTTCTTTTTTGGTCTTCATGTGTGTTGCCCTTTGTTGTGTGTGTGCAAGTGCATATTATATCAAATATGCACCCGCGCACATAGTATCACAACGCTTTATTGAAGATTCGCGCTGCGTCGGACAATCCGACCCCCTTCATCTTCTTGAACATCTTATCCGTCAACGCTTCCCGCAGCTCGCATAGGTCTTGCGTCGAACCCGTGAGCCATATTTCCACAAGCCGGATGCCCGCCAATGCGTCGTGGATCGCCCAGAAATACGCCTTGTCCGGTTTGTTTCCCCCAACTGCGGACGAACACCATGAGGCGATGGCGATTCTCGTAGATGTGTGGTCGTTGTCTTCCGTCATCCTGGCAACGCTGCGCACCAATGCCGCCGGGGGTGTCATTCTGCACCCCCTTTCACCTTGGCGGATTTCTTCGCGGCGATGGCCTCGCGCCTCGCCTCCATGATTGCCGCAACAATGTCGGCGTATTCGTGAGGCACAAGGCGCACAACGTCGCCGCGTGAAAGTATCACCGTGCCCGCCGGAATCGTCTCGGCTAACTTCTGCCCGTCAATTTCGTCCATGTCGCATTCGATTTTGCAAGCGGCTTCCGGCTTGAAAATTGCCTCGCGCAATCCCTCGCGGATGGTGATTGCCTTTGCGGTGATGTCGAACTCGCACCCGCCCGGCGTGGTGAAGTGCGCCGGAAGAGTGACGGCGGGGGCTTCCGTCGATGGCGTAGGCTCTTCAACCTTCGCGGGCTTGGCCGTGGTGGTCGATTTTTCGGCCTTGGCGGGCTTCTTGCCTTTCTTGGCGGCGGTTGCCTTCTTCGCGGGCTTCGTCGCCTTGGCGGGCTTCTTCGTGGGCTTCTTGGCGATCTTCATTGCTTGCGTCCTTTCGTTTGGCGGGCGGCGGCGAACCACCGCCCGCCGGTGATTGTTTAGGCGGCGATCCTTTCGACCGCGTTGAAAATGTTGGCGACCTTTTCGGCGCGATCTCCAAAAAGCCCGTCGTAGCGTACTCCGCTCAAGTCCGCACCCTTGGCGATCTTGGGCGGGTTGAAGATGGGGAAGGTGAAAGCGTTTACAAGCTTCCATGCGTTGTCGGCTTTGAACGTCGCCGCCGTTTCGCCCGATTCCCATTGCGTGATGACCTCTTCGCGCTTGTTGAGTGCCCATGTATAGGCGGCGGGCGATTTGTCGGCCATTTCCGCCGTGGCGGGGAAAATTTCATCGAGCGTCGCCTTGATGGTCTTTGCGTCCACCTTCTTTGCGGCCAATGCCTTGATGCGCTCTTGCATGGTTTTGGTGGCCTTGGCTTGCTCGGCTATTTGGGCAATGGCCGCCCGCGCATATACGTCGATGTTCGCCGTGTGCTTGATCGAGTAGCCCGTACCCTTGCCCGTCCCGTCCAAAACCTCTCGGCGGGCGATTGCGATTGTATTCTCACATACGCACCGGGTGACGCAAAAGCCCATGACAAGCGAACCGCCGCCGATAGGGTTGCTAAAATATAGGCGGCTTTCGTTTGGCGATGTGTCGCCCGTAATCTTGAAATCCTTGCCGGCAGAAAGTTGGATGATTCCCGTTGCGCCGTTTTCAAGCGTTCCCGCCGTTTCGATCTTCACGCCGGGCAATTCCGGCATGATGCGCGATGTGATGAGGTCGAGCATGTCCGAATGTTGAAAAACGGTGTACTCTTCACCAAATCCACCAAGCGGCATGATGGTCGAGGTGATGCACTCTTCCTTTTGGATGTGGTAGAGGCCGGGTATCTCGCGCCCGGTGAAGTCGTAGCACGGGGCCTTGGTGAGCTTGAAGTCGAAAACGTCGCGCACGTCCTCCGGCGTGATGGCGTCTTTAAGCGTCCACGATTTAATGAGGCGGTCCGGGTGGATCGTCAACATGGTGTCATTTTCTTTATAGTGTTGCATGGTTTTTGTCCTTTCGTTTTGTTTTGCCCTTGCTCGCCCTTTCCGGGTTTGCGCGAACATTATACCACATTTTGCACAATGTGTGCAATAGCAAATATAAAAAAGTTTTATTTATTGCAAATTGTTTCATATCTAGTATAAATTGTCATTTATTGGGGCTAAAGTCCGCGCAACGGTGCCGAAAGTGCCGCCGGATGGCCGGAAGAACCCCGCAAGCGGTCGAAAAAGCGGCCAATCCGCTAGATATAGCGGCAACATCATTGTATTTATCTCGCACCCGTGCGAAAATAGACGCGCAATGGCAAACGATCCCACCAACACGGCAGCGGCGAACGCTGCGCAAACGAGCGAGGCCGAAATCGCGGAGGCTGTGCAGAATCCGGCATCCTTCTCGGTAGATGGCTTGTCGCAAACCAATCGCTCCATTTCGGAGCTGATAGTCGCCGACAAGTATCTGCGGATGCGCAACCGCGCCGCCCGTCGTCGCCATCCCCTTTCCGGCATCGGAATCGCCCACGCGATCCCGCCCGGCCCGTGCGACCGCTACTGAAAGGAACACCGAAATGTCAAAGCACCAAAGGGCGGCATTTGATGGCGGGGCGCAGATAAGCGCACGGTTCGACAACGCACGGAACACGCCGGACACGGATGCGCTGTTCCGCAACGCCGATTCGCTCGCAATGACCGCCGCGCTCTCTCCGCAAGTCCGCCGTATAGTCCGCGACCGCGCCCGCTACATAGTCTACAACTGCCCGTATGTGTGGGGAATGCTCGACACGTACACAACGGATGTCGCCGGGCCGTGGGTGACAGTATCGTTTCCGCTCGGCGGAATCCCGAAGGAAACGCGCAAGGAGATTTCCACGGCGTTCGACGCCTGGGCGTTGAAGGTCGATTTCTGGGAGAAGCTGAAGACTCTGATCCGGGCGAAGACGACGGACGGCGAGGCGTTCGCCCTGTTCTACACAGACCCGACAATCGTTGACGAGACGAACGCCGTCACCCTGAATCTTGCAACGCTGGAGTGCGACCGCGTTGAATCGTGGACGGAGGCGATCACCCGCGAGAACGAAACCGACGGCATCCGTTTCGATCCATACCGCCACCCGACGGAGTACCGCATCCTGAAGTACCACCCCGGCGACTACCGCGCCATACGCAACATCAAGTCACGGGCTGGCGAGTGGATAAAGGCGGGGAACGTCATACACTACTTCGAGGTGCTCCGACCGGAGCAGGTTCGCGGCGTTTCGGATTTTGTGTCCGCCCTCGAAATACCCGCCGAGCAGAAGTCCTACCGCTCGTCCGTCACGCAGACGGCCATCAACGCCGCATCCGTCTCGGGCGTCCTTTCCACGGATCAAGTGCCTGAATGCTACGGCGACGACGATGAGGAATTGGGCAGGTGCGCAACCGAGGTCAAGCCCAACACGGTCTTTCGTGTGCAGCGCGGAATGTTCGTGTCGCTCCCGGAGGGATGGAAGCTCACCCAGCTTCAAGCTCAACAGCCGACCTCCCTCTACAACGACTTCGTGCGTTCGCTCGTCGCGGAGATGGCGCGCTGCCTGTCTATGCCGGTGAACATCGCCATGTGCGATTCCTCACAGCACAACTTCGCGTCCGCGAAGCTCGACCACACCACCTACGGCAAGAAGATAACCGCCGTCCGCTCAACGCTCGTCACGAAGGTGCTTGATCGCGTGTTCTTCAAGTGGCTGGAGGACTACGCGGCGCACAAGAGGCTTCCGCCAGCGACGGTCGCCGCGTTGCGCCGCACTGAATGGCTGTTCACGGAGAACGGCAACGCCGACGTGCTCAAGGACGCGAGCGCGGACAATACCCGCCTCGGCAACGCCACGACGAGCTACCAGACACTTTACGCGAAGGACGGCAAGGATTGGGAGCGCGAGATCGACCAAGCGATAGAAGAGCGCGTCCACATGCTCGTTCACTGGCGCGAGCAATGCAAGGCGAGAGGGTTGCCGGAGGACACTCCATGCCCCTTCTTCGCCAAAGACAAGGCCGCGCCCACCGAGGACGCCTTGCAGCACGATTCGCAGAAGAACCTCAACCCCAACAACAAATCCAAGTCTTGACCGGCGGACTAAATACGGAAGGAGTCTGAAAATGCCACCCGAAAAGATAGAAGAGTTGATGAAGAAGCCGATTGTTGCGACCGGCACCGTGTCGCTCGTCGCCGCCAAGAGCACGGACGGACAGCCCGACGCCAACGGCAACAAGCGAATGAGTATTGTCGCCTACAACGGCGGACTGATGAACGTGGGATGGGGCAGACCTGTCGGCATCGAATTGTCGGGCCTCAAGTGGCGCGACGACATGGCCGTGCCGATTCTGTGCCAGCACAAGAAAGACTCCATCGACGCCATCTGCGGACAGGCCACAAAGGTTTCGCACGACGGCAGGAGCCTATCGCTGGAGGCCGACTTCATGCCCGTTTCGGAGGATGCGAAGAAGGTCTACGAGCTGGCAAAGGCCGGCTTCAAGTTCCAGGCTTCCGTCGGCGTATCTGCGCAGGAGGTGTTCTACGTTGACAAGGACACGAAATGCCTTTTGAACGGTTCCGAGGTCGAGGGCGAATGCTACATCGTCCGCGCCGGAACGCTCAACGAAGTTTCCATCGTCCCATTGGGGGCCGATGGCTCAACCCAGACGGCGATAACCGCCGCCGCCAACCAAACAGGAAAGGAGGGCGCAATGCCCGAAGACAAGAACAAGCCGGTGGAGGGCGCAAAGCCTACCGACACCGCAACCGTGGAGGCGGCAGCGCAGAACGCCGAGCGCGAGCGCGTCGCATCCGTAATCGCCGCGTGCAAGGGGCACGACGACATCATGGCCAAGGCCGTAAAGGAGGGCTGGACCGCCGAGAAAGCGGAGCTGGAATGCCTCAGGGCGGAGAAGGCAGCAAAGGATCAGGAGACGATTGAGGCTGGGCGTCCCGCCGCCCCCGCCATAATCAACCTCAGGGCTTCCGTGCCGAAGGACGCGAAGACCGTTGTCGCCGCCGCCTGCTTCGGCGCCGCGATGAGCGACAAGGATGTGGAGGCGACCTGCAAGGGCGTTGACCTCGACGCCGCGCACGACCTCGGCATTACCCGTCTGTCGGACATCTTCGCCGCGTTCGGCTTCACGTACCGTCCGGGCAACGACGCAAGCACGATGGCCGCTATCAAGGCCGCGTTCTCGAACGCCGACATCCCGAACGTCCTCTCCAACATCGCGCACAAGTTCGTCCTCGCGGGCTTCGGCTCGGTGGGCGAGGATTGGCGCAGGATCTCCCGCGCCGTCCCCGTGTCGGACTTCAAGGCCGTAAAGGGCGTCCGTCTCGTCATGGGTGGCCTCTTGAAGTCTCTCGCCAAGGGCGGTGAGCTTCAGCACGTCGATCTTTCCGACGAGGCCCGCACCATTCAGGCCGCCACGAAGGGGTCCATCGTGGGCATCACCCGCGAAGACCTCATCAATGACGACCTCGGCGTTCTTGCCATGATCCCGGAGCGTTTCGGACAGATGGCCGGCCGCACGATCAACAAGGACGTTTTCGGCGCGCTCTCCTCGACCGCTTCGGACTATGGCGCGAACACCTCCGGCGCGCTCGCCATCGGTACGCTTGCGACCGCCTACGCGCTTGCGCTGGGCATAAAGGATTCCAGCGGCGATCCCATCGGAGCGATCCCCAACAAGATCCTCTGCTCGCCGTCGAACTTCCTCACGGCCCGCAACATCTACCAGTCCGAGCACATCGTTTCCGGTGCGTCCGGCAAGACGCCCGCGAACAACGAGATGCGCAACCTGCTGGAGCCGATCACTTCGCCGTTCCTGTCGGGCACGAAGTATTGGTTGTTCAATGACGCATTCCCGCTCGTGGATGTCGCGTTCCTCAACGGACGCACAACGCCTGTCGTGGAAACGGCGGAGGCCAACTTCTCCCAGCTTGGCATCCAGATGCGTTGCTACTACGACTACGGCCCGTCGGCTGGCGAGCTGAAGGCGGCGGTCTACTCGACCGGCGCGTAATTTGGGCGGGTGCGGTGACAATCCAAAGGTGCCGCCGCACCCAACCTTTGAACCACTCAAGAAAGGAAAACTGAAAATGGCTATCTCTTCCAATCTCGCCAAGTTCCGTAAGACTGGCGACACCATCGACTACAAGCCTGGCAGCGCTACGCCCGCCGGGACCATCGTCAAGGTCGGCGGGGTGTTCGGCCTCGCCCTCTGGGACATCGCCGCGAACGAGGCATCCACGTTGAAGGTGCTTCAGCGCGGCGAGGTGATCGAGGTCACGACCGACGACGCCCTCGGCTCGACGAATGCCGGCGTTGCGATCTACATCGTGGACGCGACGGGGCTTGTCTCGAAGACCAGCACGAACGCGACGCTCCTGGGCTATACCCGCGCGGCGGTCGGCTCGACCGATCTCACGTTCGAGGTCGTCTGCGCCTAACGGCGAGAAGGAAACGTGCCGATGCGCAAGCCGTGCGAATACGTGATCGCCGCAATCGCGAAACTTCGTGGCAGTTCTCTTTCGGGCTGCTCCGAAGTCCTCCGCCACGGCGAACGCTCCGCCACGGTGACGCGCATCGGCACTCACCAGCGGGGCGACGACGAAGTGACGGACGCGGAGGTTTCAGAGGACTGCCGCGTCCTTGCGAACGTCGCCGACTTCCCCGCGCTGCGCATCGGCGAGGCTGTGGAGCTTGGCCCGACCTTCCGCGTCGTAACCTATTGCGGCACGGGTCCGGCGAACGCGCTCTTCACCGTAGGTCTTTCCGCAGCGTTCGACAAGCACCCCGCGACATATTCTGGAACGCGCCGCGAGAACGGACGCGTCCGCCACATCAAGCACGCGCTCGACGTGCTTTTGCTGGAAAGCGGCACGGCGGACAACTACGCCGACGCGCTTGCGCCGACCTACGCGACCGCCTACACCGTCGCCGTCCGCCGCGACGACTGGCCGGAAGTCACCGACCCCGAACCGTCGGACGTGCTGGAAGTTGCGCCCGGCGGCCATCCGTTCGCGCTCAAAGTCTCCACCGTCACGCGGCACGACGGCTGGTACATCCTGAAATGCCGCACAAGGGGCTGACGACGTGGCGGCCATCCTTGACATTTCAGCAAGCGTCCCGGAGGCGACCATTCGCGACTTCACCCGCGCTTGCGGCAGATACCGCAACGAATTGGGCAACAGCCAGGCCGTCGCTATCCGGCGCGGCACGATTGCGCTCATAAAGGGGCTACGCGCCCGCACGGCCAAGGCCAAGCGGCAAGCACCGCTGAAGGACGTGACGAAGTACGACGGGCCGGGGCCGCACTACATCACGCCAAAGGGCAAGGGGCAGAAACCGCAACGCCGCTGGGCGATCCGCAGACGCGGCGGACAGGACGAGAAGACATACATCAAGCCAGCGGACACGCGCAGCGAGGCGCGGCGACGTTTCGCGCAGTACACGCGCTGGGGACTTGCCAAACATTCGTGGGGTTGGTTTATGAAAGCCCTCTTCAAGCGCGGTGAACTCACGGGCGGAAATCCGAAGACTAAAATCGACGAGCGCATGACCGAGGGCTATCTCCGCGAGATAGTCACGGGCGAGAACCCCCGCGTCGAAGTTCTCATCGTCAACAAGCTCGACTACATCCGCGAGGCGTTGCCGGAGGCCGCACTATCCGAAGCAATGGCGGCGGCTACTCGGTATATCGACGGCCAAATCGACAAAGGACTGGCCAAGGCAAGAAAGGAATTGGCATGACACCCGCTGAACTCATAACACGAAAGCTGAAAACCGCGATAGAGATGGAGGGCGCGACCGTCCCCGTCCAGTCGCTCTTGCTGAAAGCCCTCGGCGGCGAAAAGAGCGAAACCCCGTCCAGTGGCATTGCCTTGAATGTCCACATTGCCGGCCAGCTTGTCGAGCCCATTCCCCAATATGTGTTTTCCGTCCGCGCCATCCTGACCGTCTCCATAGACGACGACAAGAGCGGGCACCTTTTCGTGGACAACTACAACGCCCTATGGGCCGTGTTCGACTTCTTGGCGCGGGGCGACAACTGCACAGGGTTGGGCGACGAGGGCGACGAACTGGCCGACGGCGCGGTACACGTCTTCGCCGTTGACGGATTCCAGCTTAACGAAGGCGACGAACCCGACTACCAAGCCGACGAGAACGGCGGCTCGTGGAGTACATCTTTCGCGGCGACCATAACGGGCCGCGCAACCTAATCAAAACCGGGGTTCGGGGCCTGCCCCGTCCCATTGCAAGAAAGGAACAGCATCATGGCAAGTTCAGGATTTTCGGCACCCATCAACTACTGGGGCACGATCGCGGGGCTGACGCCGAAATCGTCCAGCAGGGGCGGCAGCCATTCGGTTGCCACGGCGGCCAACGCCCTTGCCGACGTTGTGGCGTTCGACAGGATCGGCGGCACACTGAACCCGACCGTCGAGTTTGCCGTCACGGCGGCGTTCACCAATCAGAACACCCCGATTCTGCTCGGCAAGGTAGTGGAGTACACCGTCAACAACGTGACATCGAAACTGATGATTACGCAGGTCGTCGTGCGCACGGCGGCGGGAACTCCCCCGACGATCACGGTCTCCGGCGTGCAAGTCGAGAACGGCGCGACGACGAAGCGGACTTATCCTGTCGCAATGAGCGTCGCGCCGAGAAGCAAGGCGCAGGACGTGGCGACCGCATTCTCCCTGGCATCGGTCTCGTTGAACTCCTGCGAGACGACTTTCAGCATCGAGCCGGTCGTGCAGACGATTGGCGGCTGGCCGGCCGTCCACGACGTGACGAACGGAAAGGTCGAGGCTGTCGCCACGATCATTCAGGCGACCTCCGGCGGATCGTGGGGCAAGTCGGATGGGTTCGACGTGTTCATGCTCGGAGACGAGAACCGCCAGGACGCCGCCTATATTTCGCGCAACATAACCTCCATCAAGTATCTCTCCGGAACGGACGCCGCCTAATCGAAAGGAGCACGAACCATGGCAAATGCAGGATTCAGCGCAAAGCGCAACTTCTGGGGGCTGACCACGGGGCTGGCCGTGAAGTCCTCGAACGACGGCGCGAGTTCGTCTGTCGCCGAGGCCGTTGACGAATACGGCGACGCGACGAACCGCGACGTATACGGCCAGGTGTTCAGCCCGTCGGTGGAGTATCTTGTCACGGGCACCGTCGATCTGTCCGCAATCTCGCTGGGCGCGGTCGTCACCTTCGGCACGGGCGCAAACGCCAAGAGCCTCATGATAACGCAGGTCGTCGTGAAGACGGCGGCGGGCGAGATTCCGACGATCACGGTCTCCGGCGTGCAAGTCGAATCGGCGGCGACGTCGCGTCGGACTTATGCGCTTTCGGGAACCGTTCTCGCCAAGGCGAGGGCGCAGGACGTGGCATCGGCGTTTGCCAACGCAACGCCGCTTCGGGAAGTGACCACCACGTTCTCTGTCGATCCCCACGTGCAGACGGTCGCGGGAGTTCCCGTCTTCAGCGACGCGAGCCACGGCGTCGTCGAGGTGTCCGCGTCAATGTCCGACCCGTCCGGCGAGTTTGCGTTCGCGGCCCGTTCCGGCTGGCAGCTGACGGCAGTGCAGGCCGAGAACGACCCGGACGCAGACTACCAGTCGAAGACGGCGACCGCCACCATGTCGCTCGCGGGATCGGAGCCGCGAGAGATGGCGGCGGCCACTCTGCGCGGTGAAGCCGTGCAGACGGGCGAAGACGCGGAAGCCGTGCAGACGGGCGAAGACGCGGGAAGCGACGAAGGGCAGAGATGATCTCGCAACTTGCGAAAGAGGATCTCGACGACCTCCGCGCGGAGGGGCTTGCCCCGTCCGACGAGGACGTCATCCGCCTCCACGCGCTTGCACTAAAGATCACAGACGGCCCGGAGACGACCGCCTACAACGCGCCCCGCTTCGCCGTTGCGGGGGGCGTTGTGTTCTGGGAGCCTACCATGGCGGCGTTCTACTGGTACGGCTACGCGAAGCGGTACGCCGACGACGAGGCGACCGCAGACTGGCTTTTCGCGTTCGCTTGCGCACACGGCAGGAAGCGCGGCTATCTTGACAACTTGCACGATCCCGACGAGATACAACGCGCCCTCGGCCACTTTGTCGGCGGCGTGGCCGCGACCAAGGCCGAGGTGGATGCCGCCGTTTACTACGCGGCGGTCGGGATCGAAGACCCGAAGCCGGAAAAGACGGACATCGCAAAGGAGCGCGAGAAGAACGAGACGCCCGACAAGCGGGAACAGAGGAACTTCGCCGCGCTGGAGGAGACGCTTTCGCAAGCGGCGGCGGCGACAGGCCTCACCTTCGACGACCTCATGTGCCAGACCCCTTCTCGCTTGCGCGGCATGATCTACGCGGCTCACGTACAGGCGGGCATGGAAATGACGAAGACGAGCGCACGGGCACACGCCGACTACCTTGCGACGTTGAACGCGATCACGGCGAGGCTACGCGCCGAGAAAGCCGAGCGAAGCGGCGACGCTCCGCTTTCCTAAGCGTCTTGCTCTTATCTCTCGCTTGCCTTCCGCGCCGCCCCCGGGGCGGTTGTCATTTTGACCGAAACGCCAAATGTGAAAGAGAATGCAGATGGAACGCGGCGGCTAACGATGATTGATTCATAAGGCCGCAGCGGCAACACCGAGCAACACGGCAAGAACAATGACGAATGCACACATCATAAATATTTCGCCCCAAGTCTGCGGGCCATTGTGCGGACACCCCCTGCACTCCGCGCTCATCTTGCCGTATTGGCAGACTTCGCACGGCGAGGGTTGCGCATCGTTGCGCATGGGTTTGTCTTTGATGTACGGCATGACGCGGAGCATTATACCACACATCGGGAGGGCGTGACAATATGGGCCGCGAAATAAAAATCAAGATTGCATCGGGTTTTGATCCGTCCGGCGTGTCGCAGGCGTCCGCCGCACTAGACAGGATGGCCGCCGATTTGGAGAAATCCAACAAGTGGCTCATGGAGTGCAACGCCGAACTGTCAAAGTCCATCCACAGCCACGCATCCAACGTCGCAGTCGATATGTCCGCCGCCGCCGACAAGGCGGCAAGGGCAATGGGCAACACCTACAAATCGCTCGGCGACTTTCTTCAAGACGTGCGGAAGGATTCACAGGAAGCCGCACGAAAACTCGAAGAACTCCGCGCGAAGATTCGCGCCGCGTCGAAGGCGGCGGCTGACGCCAAGGCAGCCAAGGCAATGCGTGACGTCGGCAACGGCGCGGAACAGTCCGTCAAAGGCGTCGGCAAACTGTCGGCGGCCATACGGACATTGACACAAGGGACGGGGTTTCTCGGCAAGACGCTGACCAATATATTCACTGGCGGCATTTGGGAGATCGGCGCGGCGGGCGTCCGCATGGTAATCGGCGCAATCCAGAGCGCATGGCAGAAGCACAAGGAACGGGTCGAGGAACAGCGAAAGGCCGTGGTTGACACGCTAAACCTGCTGACCGAGAAGGTGAACGACTATAAAATCGCCATAGCCGACGCTGCCAATGCCGAACGAGAGGCGGCAAAGGCCGGACTCGACGCCCGCAAGAACGAAATCGACCTCACCGAACGTCTAACCAAGGCGACGATAGAACTCAACAGGCAGAAACGAATCGCGGCGGGCGAGGACACGGCAATCGTCAACTCGGACGCTGACGCATTGTCGTCCGAGGCGGGCGCAAAGTCCGCCCGCGCCAAGGCCGACGCGGAAATCGCCGAAGCGCAACGGCGGCTCGACATTGCCAAGCGCGAAAGCGAAGCTGCATGGGAGGAGGTGAAACGGCTTAGAGACGCAAAGGCGAATTTGTCGCAGGGATGGGAATTTGAAGATCCCGAACAACAGAAAGCGCAGCGAAAGTTGCGGCGATCAGTAGGCGCAAAGATTGAGGAGGCGCGTGGCGTTGGATTCAACGCCGACGAAAGGATCAAGAAGGAGGAGGCCGCGCTGGAAGCCGCACAGAAACGCCGCGAGGCTTTGGAAGTCGAGTTGGCGGCTATTGCGCTCAAGGCCGTGAACGAAAAGGCGGCAAAGGAGCAAGAGGCCGTCAAGGCGAGGGAAGCCGCCGACAAGGCCGCCGCCGAGAAACGCGCGGAGGCCGAGCGCAAAGCCGCAGAGAAGGCCGCCGCCGAACGCGCCCGGCTTGACGCGCAGGAAGCCGCCCGCCGCGAACGGGAGCGGCAGAAGGAACTCGCCGACAGGATACGCGACCACCAGAGGCTCCTCGCCGAAGAACGGCAAGCCGAGAACAAAGAGCTGTCGAAGATTGCCGCCGCCGAGTCCAAACTCCAACAGGCGTGGGGCTGGTACAGAGACAAGGACTCGATGGCCGCGCAGCTGGAGGAAGAAAAAGCGGACGCCGCCGCCCGCAAGCAGTTCGAGAAGGATTTCTCGCGCCTGAAAGACCGCCGCCGCGACTGGCGCACCGCAGAGAATCTATCGGTAGACGACGAGGCCGTCCGCCGCGTCGCCCTTGCCCGCGAGGAAAAGGAACAGGCGGAACGCCACCTCGCCGAGATCGAGAAGAACACCGCCGACCTTGCGGCGAAGCTGGACGAACTCTTGCAGATAAAGGGGTAGACATGGCGTTGGCAACCATAACAGACTATTTCAACCTCGGCTCGTCCGCGCTCGTCCCGATTGAGTCGCAGTCTGGCGACACCTACCACCGCGTCGCCGTCGCCCACGGCGGCAAATACGAAAGCAACGTGAACGAGACGGGCGGCATCTGGCGCAACCCGCAGGTGACCTATCTTGTAAAGGCAAATACGACAATCTCCGTCAAGCTCGGCGAGGCGTTCGCCGCGACCATCGTGTCCAGGCGCATGACGGTCTCCGGCTACATGATCGTCGCCGTCGAGATCGTCACGGAAGTCGGCAAGTTCCCGATTGTGACCGTTTCCGCCGTGGCGAACGAGGGCGCGAACGCCGTCAACAACTTCACGGTCAACGCCAACAAGTTCAACGTTTCCGTCCCTGTCGTCGCGCGGGCGCGGGCGCAGAACCTGCTGAACGCGATCAGAGGCGGCGGCGAGATGCAGCGCGTCGCGGTTGTCGGAACGTGCAACCCTGTAGTCTGCGAAGAGAACCTCATGCCGTGCGCGTCCGACATCGTGTGCGGGCGGTACGAACTGTCAGCCGAGACGCTTGCGGCGAACGGCGAATCCGCGCCGACGATGAAGGAGGCGGGCGGCTTTACGCTGCTCGGCGTACCGCGCACCGTGCGCGACTGCGACTACATCCGCTATTCAGTCGAGGCGAGAAAGGAGATGGTGTAAAATGGGCTACTATTCAGGCAGCGGAGTGACGACGGGCGGCGGCTCAGTCGTTTCGCTCAGGTCGAACGGCCCCTCCACCGGCGGGGCATACTGCACCTACCAGCGCACGACGACGACCGTGAACCAGAAGAACGGCGTGAGCCTTGCGACGGCACAGGCGGCGGCGGGCAACATGAACCTCGATTTTTGGACATGGCCCGGCGGAATGGTCGAGCCCGCTTGCCGTGGTACGCGATCCTCCACGTCGTACTCGCAGATAGACGGCTCGAACCTTTACGCCCTGACGACGACAAGCGAGACGATACAGGTGCGCGGCAAAGTGGGATCCTACGATTCGGGGTGGGTGTCATGACGCCGAAAAAGTACATAACGCAAGTGACGGGCGAGGACATGAAGGAACTCGCCGCCGTCACGAACCTTGAACCCGGATGGCTCGTCAAGATTGAAAAGTCGCAAGGCAAGATCACGATCGGCGTAGACCCGAACGCGCTGGCTATGGCGATAAATGGATTTTTCAGGAACGGCGGCTGCTACACGGATGCGGCGAACTGCGTGGCCGTTCCGTTTAATCCGCCGTCCTGATTCCGCCGCGGCAATTTGACCTTCCCGCCAAAGGTAGAAAGGAACGCCGCCGCATGAAAGAAAACCAAGTCACAATACGCGCCGACCGATTGAACAGGCCGCTGGAGACCTGTTTCGTCGGCAAACTGTCCTCGGCGGTTTTCAGGATCGTCGGCGACATCCCCGACGACATAGACGGCATGACCGTCCAGATCGGGCGCACAGACGACCCGACCACCCATCAGCCCCGCACGAACTTCACGGCGGCGACGACACGCCAAGAGGACGGCACGTTTCGCTGCTACCTTGCGCCCTTCTTCTTCCCCGATTTGTCCGACGCCCTCGAATACCACGTCCTCGGCATGGACACGAACGGCAACGCAAGGTGGCTCGGAACGGGGCCGCTCATTGTGCGCGACAATCCGGCGGACGGCTCGCCCGTGCCGCCAGAGATCATCCCCGCCGACACCTACATCCGCAACCCGGCGACGGGCTTGTATCACAAACTGACCGCAGAAGTAAACGACCTCGGTGAAATCAGCGTCGGCGTCGATTCGGAGGGCATAGAACGATGAAAAGAACCGCAACACTAATGGCCGCGCTTGCAGCGATCCTGACCGCAGCCGCCGCGCCCGTGCGGACGGCGACCGAGAACTTCGTCACCAACAAGATATCGCAGGCCGTTGCCAGCGCAGCGTTGTCGGCCACCAACTATACCGACTCCGTCGTCTCTACTCTCCGCGAGGGTATTGTCGTCGCCGCGGCGGCGGCGACGAACTACACCGATACCGTCGTCACGTCCGCCACCAACGGCCTGCTGCGCACCGAGACCGACCCGACCGTGTCGTCTTGGGCCAAGGCCGCCTCGAAACCTAGCTATATCCTTAACGAGATCTGCCCGGCCGCCGAAAACTGGCTCGGCGTGCAAGGCAACGCCGGCCGCCACATCAAGGTTCTCGCCGGCATGTCGGGCGGCAAGATAGTCGGCGGTTTGCGCGTCACGGCCTCGACGATGAACGACAACAACATGACGACCTATACCTACGACGGCGTCGAGGTCAAGCGAAACGGCACCGCGACCGATTATCTCTTTGACACCTCTTCCCAGTCTGGCATCGTCCGCCGCTCCGAGCTTGCCGAAGTCACGCCTGGCAACTATTCGACCGTCAGCAACAAGGCGGTCAACGCAGTCCAGACGAGCGAGCTGAACTCGCTGGAAACAGACCCGACCGTGCCGCAATGGGCCAAGGCCCAGACGAAACCGACCTACACGGCAAATGAGGTGTCTGCACTCCCAGATTCCTACGCCTCGCTTACCAACAACGTCAACTTCACTAACGCCGTGGCGGCGGTGTCGCCTCCGGCAGACCTGTCTGACTGCGTGGTATTCGCCGATGTGGGCGCGGCAATCCCATCTGCCGGGATATGCCTTGCGCTCTCTGAGAGCTACGCATACTTCACCAATACGACCGAGACGGTCGAGGGCGGCGTGACGAACATCGTGACGACGGTGACGACCAACTCCTACCCCGTTGTGTCGCTCTACAAGGACGGTACAAAGGTTTGGACGAGCGACCCCGCCGATGCGTCAAACTACGGATGGCTTATTGCGCTCGTACTCGCACTTGTCGGCGGCGCTGGCACCGTCCTTTGGAAGTTCTTTGGCAAGTCTACCTACACACTCAAGGTAGACCCGGAGACAGGCGGAATCTACTACGACACCTAAGAAGGAACAACAATGGCTAAAATCGAACTACCGCCTTGGGCGACCGAGGCAAAGCAGGACGCCCACAAGGGCGTAAGCGACGATACCAATACCCGCGTCCGTGGGCTTGAAACCTCGATGGGCGGATTGTCCAATACCCTCGCGGGGCTTCGCGTAGGCCAGCTCGGTCAGTGCTTCGAGGCGACGAGCCGCGTTGACACCGTGAGCGGCAAGGTCTACCTGCGCTGGCGCGACCCGAACAACACCGTCGTGCAGGGCTTCACGATGGCGGAGTGGAAGGAAACGTGGGTTCTCAAGAAGCAAGGAACGACGCCTCCCGCCTCCATCTACGACGGCACGCTTGTCGTAAAGACCACGACGCGCAACCAATACGCCACAACATGGTTTGAGGATACTCAGGCCGACGGCGACCAGTGGACTTACCGTGCGTTCCCTGTCGCCACGAACGGCTACATATCTGAATCGCTCAAGAATGTGTTTAAGCCGTACACGCTCTACACGTTCGTCCTCGACGAGAACGATTCAAACGAACAGACCTGCATCACCTACGCCGACGACTGCGCAGGCTTCGACCCGCTTTACGTGGACTTCTCGGTGACGGACTCCGACACATCGGCCTCTGACCTCGCGCCGGAAGGTTCCTGCCACTGGGGCGACTGGAAGGATGCGTTCTTCATGCCGCGTCCGTGTATGCTCAAGCGCGACGGCACGGTGGACTACTACCTCGACCCCGACAACAACCACCTCAAGGCGGACGGCGAGACGGCGAGCGACATCAGCAACACCTCCTACGACGGCAACGCGATGATGGAGTTCCCCAAGGTGTTCGTCAAGATTGTGCGTGACGCGACAGCCGGAACGCTCACCGTCCAATTCTCGGATGCGAAGCTCGACAGCGGTTTCGAGTGCTGGCCCTGCAAGAAGTCTGACGGCGAATACGCCGACTACTTCTATCTGCCGATATTCGAGGGCACAAGCGTCAACAACACGTTGCGCTCTATCATCCCGAACACGACCACGAAGCCGCTTGCGAACACAAGCTCCACGACCGAGCTTGCCTATGCACGCAACAACGGCACGGGCTGGGAGACGACCACTTGGGCCGACGAGGACTTGATAAGGATGCTCGGCGTTCTCATCATGCGCCGCCTCGATGTCCAGAGCGCGATAGCCTATATGCCGGGCGAACACACCTCCGCGCTCACCAACAACGTCGGCACAGGCGCGAAGAAGGGAATGTTCTACGGACACTCCGGCGTGTCGAACCCTATCAACACAAAGTTCTTCGGCATGGAGAACTGGTGGGGCCATCGCTGGCGCAGACCGCAGGGCCTGAACCTCATCAACGGCAAGATATATGTCAAGCTGACGCGCTCGACGATAGACGGCTCTGCGGCGAGCGACTTCATCACGAGCGATACGGCGGCGGACTACACGGCTGGCTACATCGACACGGGCATAACCGTTGCGACCAACTGGAACGCTTCGTTCATGACCAAGGCGACGGGCATTTCAAAGTGCATGGCCGCACCGATGCTGGCTGGCGGCGCAGGTTCCAATTCATCGTACTTCTGCGATGCTTGTTGGTCCGACTCGGGCGTGCGGTGTCTCTGCTGCGGCGGCTCTGTCACTCACGGCGTCCGTGCTGGCTTGTTTGCTTCCGCCTTGAACTCCGCTCCGTCGAACGCGGTCTGGATCTTCGGCGCGTCGCTTTCCTATCACACCCCTTAAGGGGGTTCCAAGGGGGATTGCCCCCTTGGAAGAGCAAAGAACGGTTGACTTCAAACGAAAGGCAAAGACAGATGAAGGAAGATTTCAGGGATTGGTGAGACTAAGTGTGGCGGGGTTCGGTGCTTCCGACTCGGGCGTGCGGTGTCTCAACTGCGGCGGCAATGTCACGAACGGCATCCGTGCTGGCTTGTTTGCTTCCAACTTGAACAACGCTCCGTCGAACGCGAACTGGAACTACGGCGCGTCGCATTCCTATGGGGACGGCTTTCGGGCCGTTCGGGAAAAGAATATCCAAACAAACATCTTGCCTTTTCCGCCGGGGCGACCCGGAAAATCGGGCGACAATCCGCGAGAGCGGAGGAAGGAGCGTGCAAGTAAGGCGAAAGCCTCAAAGCGCGCGAGCCCATAGGAAGGCAAGGAAAGCGAAAACAAAGACAGGCAGAAGCAATGGCGAAGAGCTACAACAACTTATGGCAAAGAATGATCGACCCCGACAACATCGAGGCCGCGATATATGCCGCTGCCAAAGGCAAGAGGAAAAAACGCGAAGTGCAACGCGCCCTTGCCGACATGCCTGCGACCGTCGAGCGCATAAAGGGAATGTTGGAGCGCGACGAGTGGCGTCCGCCGGAAGTCCGCGAAGGGCGGCTTTATTCGGACGGCATAGCCCGCAAGGAGCGGCTTCTTGTGAAGCCAGACTTCGACGAGCAGGTGGTTCACCATCTGCTGATAGATCAAGTGATTGCGCCCATCTTCGGGCCGACGTTCTACCGCTGGAGCTGCGGCTCCATTCCGGGGCGCGGGCAGGAGGGAATGGCGAAGTACGTGACGCGCATGACGCGCAAGCACGCTAGGCGCATCCGCAATCACGTCGAGCACGATATTGCGCAGTGCTTCGATACGATTCTGGTGGAATCAATACATGACGCAATCGCGGCGAAGATTCGTGACAAGCGCGTCATGCACATAGTAGATTTGGTTCTGGGGTCGAACGCAATACGGCTCCCGGACGGAACGATAAAGCGGACGGGCGTTCCCATCGGGCTTTACACCAGCCCTTGGTTCGTCAACATCGTTCTCAGCAAGATAGACCATTTCGTAAAAGATGAAAAGGCGATACTCCTGTTCCTGCGTTTCATTGACGACATGGAGTTTGTGGACGCGAACAAGCGCAAGATTGACAGGATTGTTGACGAGATTGAGCGGCTTCTTGCGAAGGACGGGATGCGGCTCAAGAAGAAAGGCGGGGCGCGGCCCTGCGTCAAGTCCTTCAAGACGGCTGACGGCTGGAAGGTGCGCTATACCGGATTCCACTTCACGAAGAAAGGCGCGCTTCAAGTCCACGACAGCGTGTTCCTGCGGGCGCAGAGGGCCGGAGCTAGGATGCGCAGGAAGATGGCGGCGAAGAAGCGCGTGACCGCGTTCGACGCATCCAAGATGATTTCATACGGCGGCAGGTTCCGTGCGTTCGGCAGCTACAATGCGTTCACCACGCGGGTGCTGTGCGGCAAGATTAAATACTTCGCGCTCCGGCAGAAGATAGCCGACAGGGACAGGCGCAGGAACAAGAGCCTCAAGATTCGCGAGCTTATCGAAACCATAAAGACGAAAGGAACATCAAACCTATGAACGGCGTATTCAGGAGAGGCGAGTGGAACAGAAAGCCGCCCGCCGCGGAGAAGCTCAAGGACGGGCTTCTGCGCGTGACGCGCAACGTCACGGAGACGACGGTGCAGGGCGAGGGCGAGGGCGCGGCTCCCGTGACGCTCTGGACTGGCGAGGTTGCGATTATGACTGAGGCGGCATACGCGGCCTACGTCGGCGCAATGGAGGTTGAACAGCGGCGCGAGGCGGAGGTCATCGACGACTACACGCTGGCGCTTATCGAGGAGGGGGTGCTTTGATGAGACAGTTTGTTGAATCGCTGAGACGGCTATACAGGGCCGGGCGTATTACGCTCACTAAGGTCCAAGAGTACGTCAACAAGGGGACGATAACCACGGCGGAGTACGATTACATCGTAGGGTAAAGGAGTTGAAGGGTCATGTGCATGAGGGCGACAGAAGAGGGCTGCGTACTTGCCGCGCAGCAGAACGAGCTGAAGGGGCGCGTGACCGTGCTTGAACGCGAAGTCGCCAACATCCGCGCGGAGACGCAGGCCGGGTTCAAGCAGGGCGCCGAGGCGATGCGGGCGATCAATGCGTCCGTTGCGAACCTTGCGCACGACTTTGGAGAGCGTATGAACAACTTGGACAAGCGGATCATAACCGAAAAGGAGAAGTGGGGCGAAACCTTGCGGTGGGTTGTGAAGGTGTCCGTCAAGGTGCTCCTTGCCGGTGCAGCCGTGGCGATGGGCATAACGGCAATCGGGAAGTTTTTAGAATGATTTCCGGCGGCATGGTGCCGACGGCAAAAAAGGAGTAAACATGAAAACGAATGATATACTGAAAACAACTCATCTTGCGGTTGTTCAGAAGGTTGCAGCTCAGTGCGCGATTGACGGCTCGTCTAAAAAGGCGGTTGAGATCGGCAACGCCATCATCGAATACGGTAAGACGTGGACCGATGGCTTTGCGAACGACGGCAGGCTTGATGAAGCGGAAGTCGGCAAGATACAGTCTGCGTTCGCGTCTTTGGTGAACAAGCATGTCCCCGACATCGACAGTCCGGCGGTCGCTATCGTCTACGACGGCATTGACAGTTGGTTCCTTCGCACCTTCTTCAAGATCGAGTTCAAGGGCCTCAAGCACTATTTCAACAAATGGTTTGGGCTTGAGGTGAAGTAAACAATTCCACAGTAAACAAAATCAACAAGGAGAAGATCATGAGCAAGATTTGCAAAGACAAGACCAAGGCCAAAGTCGCCAAGGCCAACGCGAAGACGAAGGGCCGCGTGAAGAAGGCGGTCGCGAAAGCCGCGTGTGCGCTGGCAATCGCAGTTGCCGTGGCGGGATGTCTGCATCCCGGCGAACAGGCGGCGAAGTCCGAAACGATGAACGTCACGATCAAGAACAGCGTGGTTGCCGTCAACATCGGAGCCACGAAGTCCACTGCGAATAGCGCAAGCAACACGGTCGAGCTTGCCGAGTCGGAACGCACCTACGACGTCACGATTCTTTCGCAGGCTCAAAGCCTGGAGTCGAGCGGGTCCGAAACTTTCGGCCAGACGCAGACCCCGACGCTGGACGTGAAGCCCGACATCAACGTACACTACAATGACGCGCTGAAGAACGCGACCGATGCGTCCAAGGGCGTTTTGGACACTCTGACCACAGCGGGGGCGAACGCCGTTCTGAAGATGATGTCCGACAAATCCACAGGCACCGTCCAAGTGCAGAAGAAGGACGGCGCGACCGCCACGGTCAAGTGCGAGGACGGCCAGTGCTCGTTCTGCGAGGACTGCGAAGACCAATGACGATGCCCCCCAAGGGAATGTGATATACTTAGCTTTGTGCGGTTGACCTTTCGTTTCCCGCACCGCCCCGCCGTAGGCTTTGCCCGAGCTGACGATGGCGGGGCTTTTTCTACCCCAACGTTTCGACCGCCACCTTCGCCTTCTCGATTGTCTCGTCCTCTATTGCGTCTAATGAATAGCGGTCTGTTACGCAAGCCCCGTTCGAGTGGCCGAGAACCGCACGGCAAGCCTCAAGGCCGAATTTGCGCCGGACTTCCGTTGCGAACGCGTGCCGCAGTTGGTTGGCCGACCACGGAAGCACTCCAGCCCGGCGACAGGCCGCCTTGATCGTCTTTGTGTATGTGCACGTATCCCACGCCTCGCGCGGCCTGTGTGCCGCATGTGCTTTTTTCCGGGTAAAGTTTTCGTCGCGGCAGGGGTAGAACGGCGACGTTCTCGCATCGCGCTTGCGCTTCATCATTTCGTACACCGCCGCAACCGGCGAGAACGGATGATCCGTATCGCGATGGGAGTCCAGGATCGCCCGCGCCTTCGGGCCTATGAGTATCACGCGCGTCTGGCCTCGCCACTCGTTCTTGTGGTGGTTGGGGCGGTAGACCCAAGGGGTCGCGCTCGTGTCTATGTCCTCCCACCGCAGGGAGCACATCTCTTCCGGCCTCATGCCTGTAAGCCGGTGTACGCGCACCATGTCTGCGGTGTTCGGCATCATCCTCTCCACCGTCTTCATGATCGTGGCGTCGTCAACAGGGCGCACGGGAGGACGTTCCGGCGCTACGCTCCGCCCTCGCTTTAGCGGCACGGGCTGGGCGAACTCCTCGCGGGTGTGGGCCAGCACCAGCCCTTCGTCGAACGCCCACGGCACCATTTGGCAGCACACTACCCTGACGTAGCGGTTCACCGTCTTTCTGGCGTAGCCGTGGCGCACCAGCGCATCGCGGTAGCGCAGCACGTCCGTATGCACCAGCTCGCCGAACGGACGCGCACCGAACATATCCTTAAGGAAGCTCAACGCATAGGCGTGGTTCTTCGCTTCTGTTCCGCCGTGATAGTAGACCTCTGCATGTCTCATGTATGCGTCGCACACGGCGTTGACGGTGCGCGAGTCCGTCGGCGCAAGACGAGCCTTGCGGGTTGCGTCGTCCCACAGCCTACGCGCCGCCTCTATCGCCATTTCCCTTGGGCGGTCGCTGCGCATGGCGTGATCGCTTCCGGGGGCGCAAAGCGGGTACTTGTGACGCTTGTCCTCGCCCGGCAGTCTGACCGAGACGTACCAATAGCCGTTATTGTCGAATATCGAGCCGCGAGTTTTGCGGCAATCGTTCCTTTTCATTTTTGCCATGTGTCCTAATGTGCCCTAATCGGTGAGGAACACCACCGACGGCGACCAGACTAAACGGCAGGCAATGCCGTATTTTCAATGGTCGGAGCGGAGGGATTTGAACCCTCGGCCTTTTGGTCCCGAACCAAACGCGCTACCAGACTGCGCTACGCTCCGACAATGTTTTCAAACCTGCTAAGCCGAAAACAGGGGAAAGTATACTATTTCTCACCTCAGAAGTCAATACGGAAGACCTCCAAGGCATCGTCGAAGCACTTCGCCGCGAAGCATCAAGGGGCTTTCTCCAGCGCATCCTTAAGCGTCTTATTGACCTCTGGAGAATTCGGCAGCATCTTGAGGGCATGCCTCGCCAGCTCCTCCGCCTCCTCGTAGCGCCCTGCCTTCCGGCTGATGATGGAAAGGTTGTTCAGGACAGCAGGTTCATCCGGCCGCCTGATGAGACAGCGCCTCAGATAGAACTCGGCGTCGTCAAGCCGCGAGTCGCGCAGATAGCTCATGCCCATTCCGAAATTTGCCTCCGCATCATCCTCGTCCGATCGCAGCACCGCCGCCGCATATCGACGCGCCTCCACGAAATCGGCCCTCTGGAGGGCAAGGCGAAGGCCCTCGCGAGGCGTAAGCTGCATGAACGTCCTCTGCCTTTCGTACTCGACCAGCGTAAGCATCCTCTTGAGCGCCGTATTGGAGGCGTCCAGCCTGTTGGCCAGCTGCTCGTCGTTGCGAAGCCTGGCAAAGCGCGAAAGGCGCCAAGAAACCGCCGACATCGCATTCGCAAGCGTTGGCGAAGGTTGTGCTCCAGCGCTCTTCTGCGACACGGCGAGTATGCGTTCCGAAAGCTCACGGGCGGCCTCTATGCCCCGCTTGGCCTCATCATCGCTCATGCCAAACTCTCTGGCGACCATGCCCGACACCTTGGGAAGCGGCTTGTGCTCGCGCGTCCAGAACTCAAAGCCCAGCTGAATCGCAGCCTCGGCCATGCCGTCCGGTTTTTCGCCGGCCCATACACGAAGCAGCATGGGTATGCCTATGGCCGCATTGTCGTAATCGGCGCTTCCCTCAGTAAAGTTCCTCTTGCGCATCGTCTCGTCCCAACTGCTTGCGCCGGACATCATGTTCAACGGGCGGATCGCCTTGCCGACCGACGCCGCGACCAGCTCCAGGCCGTCGTCCAGCTTGCCGTCCGTAAACACCCACTTGGCGTCGCCGCATTCTCGAACGGTTTCATGAAGCGCATCGTGTACAATCCTGCTCATCTCAGCCTCTACAGTGCGCGGAACGTGAACCGCCGCAAGCACAAAGAGCGCGGCCGACATCGTAGGCACAAGCCAGCGAAGCATCCTGCCTGGCTTTGGGGAGTTGTCGGGCAGATACACACGCTGGCACTCAAAGGCGAACACCGAGCCGACCAGCGCGATTGTAAAAGAGGCGCACAGCGCATAGAACGCAAGAAGAAATCCCGACCGCACCGCCACCGAATCGATCATGAACGCCCAGAACCTCGCCGCAGGGAATGCGCCGCACTGCATTATGGAAAGAACACACACGAAAACGAGTATCACACCCCTCTGGAACACAAGCGGGCGGTCGTCACCCACGGACGACGGAAAGAGCCTGACGGCCACTATCAAAGGGAAGAGCCCGAAGCCAAGGCCAAGCGCCCAGCCGGCAAGAGTCGATGCGTCCGCAAGGACACGCCAATAACCGGCACCATAGCGAAAGTATATGTCGCTCATGCGCCAACCGTTCGCCTCAACACCGCCGAGCGTCTCAAAGACGACGGTGTTCAGCCATACTGCCGCGCCCAGCGAACCCAGAAACAGGAAGAACATGCGCCAGCACGGCAGCCTGTCTGGATCTTGCAGCTTCTTTGGCGCGTAGAATACGCCGCCCATTATCCGCCGCCACACCCGGTAGTAGCCGGTAAGAAAAATTGGCGGCAGCAAAAATGCAAACGGAGTCTCTGCGGCCATTACGCCCACAAGCGCAACAAGCGGATAAAGCCGCCAATCGCTGCCGACGGACAGCCACCTCAGCCATACGTAAAAAGCAACAAGCATCATCAAAAGGCGAAGCTGCTCAGGCGAGAACGTCTGGCTGATTCGCCATACCGGATCCGCAACAGCAACAAAAAGCGCAGCGACAGTCGCAAATAGCGGGCATATCAGATTCGTCCACACCGCATGTTCCTCGCCCATCCGCGTGAGGAACGCAAGAGACTGCCTGGTTATGAGATAGACCAATGCAACGCACAGTCCGCCGACGACCGCGCCGATGACGGAAAGAGACTTCACAGCGACAGGTATGCCGACCGCGGAGAAAAGCCCACAGGTCAGTCCTCGCCACAAGCCCGGGAATATCACGCTAGGCGGACGAAGCCTCGCCGCGACAGCGACTTCACCCCATTGCGATGGATCCAGCCCAGGCACGGAAAGGCAAAGGAATGCCGTAAATGAAAGAAACCCTAGCACAGCCGCCAGGACGAAATCCTTAACGGACAGCTCAACCTTCATCGTAGTTGCGTAGCGCATGGTTATATTATATCAAAATCACCGATTCAGTGCAGAGTACCATTATGTAACAACTGACAAAAAACATGCGGTCGCAAGGGAACCCGCGACCGCATGTTTCATTCGATACCTGGCGATTACTTCTGCCTGACCTTGAAGAATTCGCCTCCGTTCTTCGCACCTGTGATAATCGTAATCTCCTCTTCGCCTGTCGCAGAAGCCCTGGCACCCTCGACATCAGAAACTACGGAATCAGGAGCATCACCGGACGTGAGGCCATAACCGAGATAGGGGGCTCCTTTCACGGTTATGTAAACGTAGCCGCCAACGACGCGGATTCCGGTGATCTCTGGCTTTGCGACCTCGCCTGTCGGTTCAAGCGCCGCCGCCACAGTTCCGGTAAGCAACGCTGCCGTGCCGGTTCCAACGCTGACGGAGCCAACCTTGCCAACGGTGTTGACCTTGGTCGCACCCGACGTGAGCGACGCGGCGCCGTTCTCGCCGAACTTGCGCGTATCAAGCAGATAAACTGCCCACTCGCCACCGGCATAGTTGCTGGCCGCATAGTCGGCGTCGATCTCGAACACGATGGTCGGGCAGCGGCCACCCTTGGCGGCAGGCACCTTGAGGACGACCGAGCCCCCTTCTGCCGTGCCGTCTGGCTTGATGGCAAACTGCGAGAAGTCCTTTGACCAGCAAAGCGCATAGCACTCGCCGTCAAGAACCGTCGCGCCATCCGCATAGGTGTCGGGTCCGGGTGTTGAGAACGTGATCAGAACATCGTTCGCAGCAGCAAACGTCATACCTGCCGCAATAGCCGCAAAACCTAGTGTAATGAGTTTCTTCATGATGCTACCTCCTTGTATGTCTTAAGCGTGATTACGCCCGCCTCCTGCGACGGAGAGCGAGGGCCGCAAGGCCAAACAGCGAGAGCAACCCGCTCGTCGGCTCAGGAACAACGTCTGTAACGCCAAACGGAGTGGACGATCCACCCTTGGTGTCGCCGGAGATGAAGCTTGCAAGGTATTCATACGAGTAGGTCTGCCAAGCCACACGCTCCGTCTGGGAATCAAGCCAAAGCTCAATGAGGAACGTATTGACGCCAGCGCTGCTGTCGAATCCGGCAAACAGGCCCTGAGTCGGCGCACCATATGTTGAGGCGGCAGGCGTCGAGGTGTAATATCCGGCGGACGCGAACTCCGTAAGATCGGATGTCGTAGCGTCTGCACCATAGAGGTTCAGATAGGTGGCGCCCCCATCCACGCTTATGGTAGCGTAGTCGAAGGCCACATCCGAGCCGCCGTACTTAGCACCATCAACCATCCAGTAGAGATAACTGTCCACCGCGGCGCTTGCGGCCGAAGCCGCGAGCGCGATTGCGAGAACTGCGATAAGTTTGATCGTTTTCATTGTTGTTGTTCCTTGTCAAATATTAGAGGTTGATCTCCTTGGTGTTGCCACCGTTCACGAACCAGACACCCTTTCCGGCCTTGATGGTCGTGTCTGCAGTGTTGTGGAACGGAATCGCGCGCTTCTTGGTACCCGTAACGGTTTCCACAACAACTTCCTGGATGTCGGCGAAGCCCCACTCGCCCGTAGTCTCATCCTTGGTGTAGACCTTAGGAGCAGCCTTTGTCGGCACGACAATCGCATCTTTGACCGTAGCGCCAGAAGTTTCGGCGATCTCCTTGACGGTTGTGCCGCCAGGCGTGGTGGGAGCAACCATGTTCCAGCCCGTATCGACCTCGACAGCGACAGGCTCAGGGTTGTAGGTGAGCAGAAGCTTGATCGTTTCGTCTGTCTTAATCGTCACCCAGACCGACTGGCCAGCCGTGAGGTTGACTTCTGCAGCAGGCTTTGAGCTTACCGTTGCGCCGCTTTCGTCAACCTTATAGGTCTCCTTGGGCTGCCATGCTTTGGTCGAGTCAAGCTCCCAGGTGTAGAAGCAATCGTCGCCCTTCACATAAGCCTTGAGGATATCGCCCTCGGCGCGGTTCGCCGTATCAATGAGCTCATCAGCCGCGCAAGCCTGCGGCACCGCAACAAGCACAGTGACCGGATCGGTCGTTGTAGGCACTTCGTCAACCTCAACCTCGACCTTCGCGGTCTGGACACCATAGGTGCCATCGCCGTTGTCCTTAGGCTCATAGCCCGCCGCGCAGTAGGCAGGGGAGACCTCGGCATCGAACGTTCCGCCGGAGATGAAGCCGGTGACGTCGTCGGACTCGACAGCACCGACGAACGTGCCGCCGGTGACCGCCATCGCGACACCCGTCGTTCCTTCGCCGTTCTGGACATCGGTCTCGTAGAGCGCCTTCGCGCCGGTGAGCGTGCCGCCGCTGACGGTAACCGATATCGGGTTCTTCGTCGTGTGCTGCGAAACCGCAACTGCCGCACCGACGACCGTCGTGCCGCTGCCGTTCGCCGCCTCGCTGAACGCGCCGATAGCCGTGATCTCCGCACCGTCAACAACATTGAGCGTTCCGGAACGGACCTCGACGCCGGTCGCACCCGTCACCGTGCCCGCGATCGTCGCCGTGCCCGTGCCGGGCAGGTAGATCGCCGTGGTGCTGGAGGTCACTGTCGCGCCAGCCGCGACCGTGAGCGTCAAGTCCTTGGTGGAGTCGCCCTGAGAGGCGATTGCGAAATCTTCGCCACCATTGACCGTACCGTAGACCGTGAGCGTCTGGTTCGCGCCGGACATCAGGATGCATCCGCCGGTCACAGTCACGCCCTCGCCGATCGTCACCTGGTTGTACTTGCCGCTTGTGCGGATTGCGGAGGTGGTGGAGCTGGGAGTCGTGGTGAACGCCAGCATGCCGCCCTTCTCCGTGCTCGTGTCAACGAGGTTGAAGACCTTCGGCGCAGCCGCCGTACCGGCGCGGCCGAGCGTGATTGCGCAGTCGGACGCCGTGGAGGTGAGCGTGAATCCGTTCAGGTCGAGCGTCACGGAGCTCGCCCAGGTGCCGAACGCCATGCGCTGAGTACGGGTCACGTCAGCAAGCAGCTTGTACGTGCCGTTGTTGAGCGAGTTGAGATTGGACTCGGTGTAATAGGTGACCACGCTGCTCGGATTCGTGAACTCGACCGTAGCCGGAACGACCGTGTAGGTGGACGGCGGCTCAACCGTCTGGTTGGCAGTCGGGGTGACCTTCTGGGTCTTCGTGCCGCTCGCGACATATGCGCCAGAAGCGGCATACGTAATAGTAACCTCGGCACCCGCGTCCGCACGGTACGTGTTGCCCTCGACAAGTGTCGCACCAGTCACCGTAACCGTCGTGTTCTCGGGAACAGCAACCGTGAAGGTGGTGTACTTCGCAACAGGCGTGAAGGTCGCCGCGTAGGTGGCGTCTTCGGTCACCGTCTCCGCAACAGCCGGATCCCAGCCTGCGAACGTGTAGGTGTACAGCTCATCCGCAGGCTTGACAGGCGTCTCGCCGGCGTAGGCCGGGGTAGCGGGTTCGGCCTTTGCAACGCGGTATGTCTCAAGGACGGTGTCGCCGTTCTTGTAAGTCACGTTGTAGCCTTCGACGACTGTGAACGTGCCTTCGCCGTCGTCGATCGCGACGAAGCCATCGGCCGTGTAGTCCGTGCCCGCACCCTCGGACTTGTTGTCCTGCGGGTCGAACCCGACGAACGTGCCGCCGCTGATCGAGAAGCCGGCATCGCCAGCCTGATAGCTCGCATCGACGCAGTTGAACGCGAAGTCGCTGCCATACGGGGCATCGAACGGAGTCACCGTGAACGTGCCACCCGTGATCTCGACCGTGCCAAGCTGCGCCTGGACAATCGTGCCGCCGCCGTGGTAGTGGCCGCCCGCAATCGTCAGCTTAGCGCCCTCGCGCACATTGAACGCGTAGACGCCGCACTTGTCAGACGGGTCTTCCTTGTCGAGGCAGTCAACGCCGCCGGTCGTGCCGGTCACCGTCGTGTTGGCATCGATGTAGATTGCGCACCAGTTCGCCGTCGGCTCAAGTGAGCCAGGCACCGAATAGGTGTACGCACCGAAGTCGATCGTGATCGCCTTCGTCACCACGAGGCGGTCCGCCGCCGTCGTCTTGGCCGCATCCGCCGTGCAGTCCGCGATGAGCGCCACGGTGTCGCCGGCCTGGGCAGCGCCGATCGCCTCCGCGAGCGTGGCCTTGTAGACGCCTCCGACAACTGCCACCGCCGGGACGACCGTAGGAGCCGTGACGGAATCAGCTGTGACGTTGGACGTTACATTCTCAATGACCTGCGCCTCGGATGTCACGATGTTCGCGCCGACAGCCGTCCAGGTGATTGTCACCGTGGAACCGGCCTGAACCAGATAGGTTCCGTCGCCGTTGTCCGTAACATTGCCAGCCGACGCCGTGACAGTGGGCTGAACCTTCGTGGAGTCATACGCAGGGAGCGTGACAGTCACGCGATCCATAACCGTGTACCAACCGGTTTCAGGCGTGTCGGCAACCGCGACATAGCCCTCAGGGACATAGTTCGAAATTGTAGTAAAGTTCGAGAACGAGCCGCCTGTGATAGTCAGCGCGAAATCATTCGTAAGCCGTATGTTACTATTCGACGAAACGAATCGACCTCCGGTAATGTTCAACGTAATAGTGCCAGAACCAGACGCGTTCTTAATTCCTATCAGATAATTACCTTCAGTCTCAAGTCCGCCGCCGCCGACACTATCGCAAATCGTCAACGTTGCACCGAGCGGAAGCGAGATTGCGCCTTGCGTATTATTCCTTGTCGAGTAAATCGTATTACCGTTAAGGTCAAGAGTTACTGCGCCAGTTCCAGACACTTCAACTGCTCTATTACCGACTGACAAGTCCTTGAAGAGTTTGTATGTACCATTCCCAAGCGGGTAAACGCTACCGCTTCTGGGCAGTTCAGCGTAGTATTGGACTGTGGTGCCATCCTTATATTCGACTGCCGTATCAACCTCGCCGACGGAGTAAGTGACAACGCCATCCTGGTCTTCCTCAGACTCAATGACATAGCATGTCTCAACAGTGTTTGCTGGGCCTTTTAAAGCGCTTTCAAGACTGTCTTCTAGGAATACCCAGTCGCTCATAGCCTTCACTCTCAGCACCTGATCCGCTGCAAGCGCAAACTCTCCAGAGATATCATCATAGTAGAGCTCAAGCACTTCACCGGTGGATATGGCTGTATTTATGGCATCGTCAATTTCCGCTACTGTATACGGGGTTCCGTCAACAACCGCCGCAACATCCACAACCGTTACCGTCGCAGACAGCTGGAAGGTATCACCGCCGATCGTTACATCGACATTGAAGATGTAGTCACCAGGCGTTGTCCATCCCCATGCTGTAATTTCAACAGTAGATGAATTCGCGTTCTCCAAGTCGAACTCTGCGTTCTCGTCTTCGCACGACCAGCTGTATGTTGCTTCTTCAGGTGCACCGACGACAGAAATATAGACCGTGCCGTTGTAGTTCACTTCGACCGACGTCTGGTCGAGATAGATGTGCAGCGCAGGATCGACCGAAATCGAGGGAGCCTCGGTAACGGTATTATAGTTGAACTCCTTGGTCGTGCTGCCGCCAAAGTAGTAGCCCTCGGCCGCAGTGTAGGTCACGGTAACCGAGGTGCCGGCGTCGACCGTGTAAGTACCAGCCTCAGTGCCGGTAGATGAAACACCGCCCGTCGTGTACTGCACGCTGACCGTCGCGTTCTCAACTGTAGGCACAGTCACCGTCACCGTGTTGCGGGAGAAGGTGGCCGTGTAGGTCGCAGAACCAGTAACCGCAACCGGGGTGGGATCCCAGCCCGTGAAGGTATAGTACTGCTTGACCGGATCAGTGTAGGTCGGGACCGTGCCATACGCAACCTGCGTGGTGTCGGAGGTCTCGTCAACAACCCACGTGATCGTGTACTCGTTGACGGTCGAGGAGTAGGTCGCCGTGTAGGTGGCATCACCAGTCACCGTCTCAGCAAACGCAGGCGTCCAGCCAGCGAAGGTGTAGGTGTACTGAGCAGTCGCCGTCTTGGTAGGATCGGCAGGCGCCGTAACGGTGTCGCCCAGCTTGTAGTTGGAAGCAGTCTGAAGAACCGTTGTACCATCCTCGTCAAAGAAGGTAACTGTCTTGTAGGTCTCAAGCGAGTATACCGTGTTCGCGTCACTGATTTCGCTCTTCACATAGGAATTGGAATCATCCGCCTCGAAAGTGGCGTCAGCGACGGTTGTTGTTGCCGTAGGAACCGTCAGCGTCGCATCACCGGCTAGCGTAACCGTTCCCGCGAACGTTGTCGGCTTGGCACCTGTTATCGTTGTGGAAGCAGCAACAGTGACATCACCGAACGTCAGCTGCGCATCGCCATATGTTGTATCACGCGAGAAGTCACCATTCAGCGTGGTCGTGCCGGTGATGGTAATGGCAGACTGGGTTTCGACTTTCGCGCCGCTTGCCGCGAACACGGCATCGCCAGTTACGGTGATCGGGATCTGGGTCTTGAAGTAGCCATCGACAGACAGATCACCGGCAATCGTCCAGCCATTGGCGCCCAAAAACGCCGAGTCGTTGCTGCCGACGATCACGACCGGCCCAGGAATTGTAATTACACTACCGGAGTCATTCTCAATGCAAGTCTGGTTAAGCGTAAGAGTGCCTTCGCCACTGATTGCGCCATATACGCACAGCTTGGCCCAATCGTTGCCGCCGCGCTGGAAAGTCACATCGCCGTCGAGCGTCATCGAAGCACACTTCTCATTACCGGCATTTCCGGGGATGCCCACCGTCCAACCATCCACATTCGCAGGGAACGTAACTGCTGTGTACTGCGTCGGCTTATAGCCAGTAGACCAGTTGGCGCCGGTATTCCAGGAATTGTCGCTTCCATCTCCCGGAGCCCATGTCGAAGCCGTATTGTCAACCAGCGTGTAAGTGCCGTTGTTATTGACAACTTCATAACCGTTGGGACCAGTGACTCCGCCCGATGTAAGGTTGCCGTTCACGAGCGTCTGACCTGGAGCCAAGGCGACTGCGCTGTCTGTAGGCATAAGAAGCTTGATGGTCGCAGCATCATTTCCGGCCGCCGTCAGTGCGGCAGAAACCGTGTCATAGTTGGTCGTCGTGTCATTCTTCGTGACGGAAGCCGCCTTGACATAGAGACCGTCCGTATCGAACACGGGAGTGATGCTCGTAGCCACGCCCGCCAGCGTGAGCGCCGACGCCTGAACTCCGCTGCTCGTGCCGAGAAGCTTGCTGCCAGCCGTCACCGGAGTCTCTGCCGCGCGATCGAGAGTTGCAATCGTCACAGGATCCGAGAGCGTCGAGGAAATCGTGCCCGAGTATCCTTCCGCAACCTTAGTGATGTTGACGGTCGGCGAATTAGCGCTCGTCGAGAACGAGAGATTGCCGCCGCCAGTAATCTCGGCGAAGGTGTATGTCCAGGAAGACATCGCATTAATCGTCATGTTACCGCTCAGTTTGAGCGTCGGTGCAACGGTCTTTCCTGCCTCGGCAATCCAACCGCCGTTAATGGCCATAATCTCAACAGTCGAGCCAGACTTACCGTAGTTGTTAAGGTTCAATGCATCGGCCGTGAATTCAGGCAGCCTGACTGTTCCTGTCCAATCACCGAACGAAAGTCCGCTTGGCAGCGAATCATAGGTATAGTCAAGCAATCCGACACCTTTTAGAGGATTTGAAATCGCCCCACCATAAATGATGGCAGAAACCCCTGAAAGCAATTCCACACTTGCCGCACCACTGATGTTCTCTGTTACAATAATGCCATTGCCAAGTCGAACCGTACCTGTACCTCCAAAGTTAAGATCTCCTAGTCCAATGGAGTTGTTAAAGCCAGGATTAAAATATACCGTACCACCAGAGACCTCAATAGGCTTAGTCACATTAAGGGTCGTACCACTTGCAAACTTGGACAGCGTAAGGACATTGTCCGAAGGCACATTAATCACGAATTCGTCTGCTGTAATGGAGTTGGTAAGCGTCAGCGCTGCATCGCCCTCCACTGTAAGGATGATCTTGGAAGAGGTATTGCCGCCATCCCAACCGGGAGTCCAGGTAAGCGAACCCCAGTCCGTCGTCGCACCGCCCGCGACCGTCGCGCGATAGAGCTTCACGGCCGGGAACTCAACGGACAGCTGTGCTACCTGTTCGGGGCTGATAATATAATTGTACAGCCTGACACAATCAATGCGGGCGTTTTTCTGCACCGTCTCACTGAGCGTGTTGGCAGGGGATTCTCCCTTCGCAAAGCGGATGATTCCGGTTGCTCCAACGCCACCACATACGGAACCTATCTGGAGACCGTTGCCAATCGAAAACTGCGAATCGAACGTCTTGTTGAGAACCAAATCGCCATCGCAATAGACCTTCACAGTCTGGTTATTCTCGACTGAAAAGATGTACACATGCTGCGCAGTGGTCGCGTTCTGCACCGTCATTGTAGCGTTTGTTATAAAGTGGCTATTTCCGGTTGTCTGGACAAGGCGCATCTGCGTCTCAGGATCTGCACCGGCCACGAGACCTATAAGACCACCGCCCCTCGTTCCGAAAGTAATAACCGCCGCGTTCTCGTATGCAGGCACAGTACAACGGACAACAGCAGTCCAATTGCCGTCGCTTGGATATGTTATGGGGTCGCGGTAAGGATGTGCGTAGGTATAAAGCATTCCATTGTAAAATGCGTTGTCACCATTAATGCTGCTATCTTCATGCAAACCTGTTGATTCCGTACCTGTATTCTGGAAGCCTGTCTTGCTCGCAATTCCACTCTCATAATCCATCTCATAATCGCACCAGCAGGCCTTACCAGAAACAAGAACGGTTCCTCTATTATATGCGGCCGCTCCATTTTCAGGAGTGAGCGTAGTCACTACCGTAGTACCGTCAGGGGCGAGTACGGTGATGGACGAAATCCCGCTTGCGCCTGAAATGCTAAGCAATCCCTTGCCATATTCCTCTTCGGACATGGTAACCTTGACCGGAACGGAAGAATCGATTGCGAAACCAGTGAAGTCGCGCACAGAACCAAAGGACGCTAGTGTCGCACCTGCGTTGACGGTGACCGTACCACCAACGTTGCTGATCGCGCTCGCAACCGTGCCATTGACGGTGACCGTACCACCAACGTTGCTGATCGCGCTCGCAACCGTGCCATTGACGGTGAGACTACCCTTGTTCACAATGCCATTAACAGCAGTCCATGTCGCACCCTCGGCAACCGTAACCGATGTTCCAGACTTAATGTAGATGAGACCTGACTTACTGCCAATCTCTTCGTAAACACTCGGCGAGAATGTATCATTCTCAGCACAGAAAATAACTGCCAAATAGATATTGCCAGCACTTGCATTGATGCTGCCGGTGAAATCAGAAGCATCATAAATCTTCAACGCGGGGGTCTGCCAGTTGTTGTCGCCTGTCGTAAGGGTGCCATTGCCAGAAAGCTTCGGCCAAACAGAAAAAGTATTGCGAGAGTTATCTCTCAGCGAGTTTCCATTAGTCAGGCGAAGGCCGTAGCCATTCGAACCATTCAACAAGATTATCTCACCAGTGCTAGCCGTAGCCGTCGAAATCCACCCTGTGGCATCCTGAAGGCACTTCGGAGTGGTGTCTGTATTATATATGTCTGTCAGGGCGCCAGTTGCAACCGTGACAATCTTGCCGGTCACTTCAGTCACGGGGACAGATGTACTCCATTTAATTCTGGTTATGAACTGATGACCATCTTTAACAAGGCCAAATGCCGCAAACCCCTGCAATTCAGAGCCATCTTCATTTATCCACTTTAAACTTGCAGCCGTGTCTACGGTAAGAATGCAATACTTGCCATCAAATGAATACGTATGCTTATTCTTACCAGAAGATGTGAATCCCCCGGCGGTAACAGTGGCAGTCTTCGACACGTACGTAGTACCACCAACGGTTAGCGACAACTTTGCCGGTAGATTGCCAGGTTGCGAAGAAGATGCGCCAATGGATATGGTCGAAACAAGAACTTTCGTACCAGCGGCAAGATCTGTGCCGCTTGGGATTGTGAACGTCGTATCTTGATACGAGCTCATGGTGTTGATGCCGGCATTATCCCATTGGGTTCCATTGTCGTTATGTACTGTGACATTGGCACCGTCAACAGTTATACTTGGTGCCGTCGCCGCCCATGCGCTACCGGCGAGACCGATAGCAACTGCCAAAGCCGCCCACCGCAGACTACCCGCGGCAAGACGCCCTATCGTTTCTTTCATTCTTTTCATGTTTTTGTTTCCTTAGTTATATGTTAGAGTGTGGGTAAAGGGTGGTTAGGCGAATGCCAATTCTCTCGACGAGAACTCCGCTGGTCTGTAGAGTTCGTCATCAATAGAAACGGTCACAACAAAATCTCTATGATAGTTCTTCCTGAACGCATCAATCTTCCGCTTCGCAGAACGGAGAACCGTTTCAACAATATCCATTGCCGCATACTGCGCCTTGATAGCATCCACTTCAGCCCGGAACGAAGGATCTTTCATCGCCTCGTCAAGCCTAGCCTCTGTTTCGGCCATGCTTTTCCTCATTGCCTCAGTCACTTTAAGTTTCATGACGCACCTCCCAACAATTCATCTCTGACAGCAAGTGCCTTATGCACCTCTGAGATAGGAATCTTTTGTGTCTTCTTTTGATATGCATGAAGTATGATTACCAAATCTTCAAGCGCATAGCAATAAAACATTCGCTCGTTATCTGAGGTTACAATCCTTATCGCGAACAAATTACTGTACCCAGAAACTTTTTCGCCAAGCGGATATCTAAGCCGACCTTCTGCCCTAAGCGTCTGCAATGCAACATCATACTTGCGCTGAGAGGCTTTCGACATCTTCGCGACGAATGACTTGACCTCCTCTGTCTCGAATATATGTTTCGTCGCCATTATGCCGCCCTCCCTTCTGCCGTGCGGCGGGTTGCGAGGGTGTGCGAGCATACACGCCATGCCATGCATAGCGAGCCAATGGCGCTGAAACGCCTGATTTTATTGGCTTTCGTCATTCTTGTCTGTCGCCGAGGAGTTCACCTCTCCCAAGCGTCGGAGCCATAATAGCATAATTCGGCGTGCGCCGTCAATGGTGAAATTTTTAATGGGGAAATTTTTAACGCAGAGGCGCAGAGGAGCGAGAGGCGCAGAAGATGGGAGAGTTGGAGTTAGGAGTTGGAGGGGGCTACACAAACGCTGCGCGCAAAAAAGTGTGTGGTTAAATTCTTTTTGCTTTTGCGTAGGGCTTGGACGGTGCGACTTCTTCGTCCGCACCAAAGCCGATGCGACGGCGATTATCGGGCAATGCCGGGGTAAGAGTGTAAATAATCGTATCAATCGCGCGTTCGGCAGCATCCATTCGCTTTTCAAGCTTGCCAAGCCGCTGATCTCGAACACTGCCGCGCAGAAGATATTCTTTCAATACAGCAGTTGCCCACTGGCGAAACTTAATACCATTCTTGGTATTAACCCGGAATCCTACCGAAATAATCAAATCGAGATTGTAATATGCGAATTTTCGCGTAACTCGACGAGCACCTTCCTGTCGAACTTCCAAGAAATCCTTGGAAGTTGCCTTTTCCTCCAATTCATTGTCTGCATATATATTTTTGACATGCTGACGAATGTTCTCATCTGAACAGGCAAAAAGACGAGCCATCTGTTTCTGGGTAAGCCAAACCGTCTCATCCTCCAGCCAAACATCCAGTGTCGGCAACCCCTGTTCCTCAAACTTCACAATCTCGCCGCCCGACTGGCGGCCTTTGATATTATCCTTTATACTCACGCCGCCCTCCCTTCTGCCGTGCGGCGGGTTGCGAGGGTGTGCGAGCATACACGCCATGCCATGCATAGCGAGCCAATGGCGCTGAAACGCCTGATTTTATTGGCTTTCGTCATTCTTGTACTTGCCTGAAGAGTACTCCTCTCCCAAGCATTGAGACTACTATATCATAATTGTGGGCAAGTGCGCAAGGAGAAAAAATCAACCAGCTGGGTTCAAGGGTCCCACACGACGAGATATGCCCTCTGAAATCAAACTATAGCATTGTGAGGAATGCTTTGCGGATGCAAAGCGGAAACCACAGCTGGCAATGAAGTCGGGCGTTCTCAGATTTGAAGCCGCTATCCAACCAGCCAGACATTGCGGCGATAGGAGAGTAACGGCGCTGTGCCGGATTCCGCCGCAGCCGATGTGCCGTAGGTCTCAATGACGAATCGGCAGTCTCTGGGGTGTGGTTTGTCCGCCGCGTCGAGGTGCAGACGAAGCTGGAGAAACGAATCGCTCGAAACCACCACGTCGAACCGCCCGATCTTTTCCCCTTCCAGCGTCTCCAGCCAGGCGCGTCCCTTAGCACCCTCCGCATCGAACGTCTGCTCTGGAAGGTAGATGCCGTAACCTGTGACTATTGTATCGTGTACCTCGTCGATCTTGCAATTTCCTCCATCCGGTCCGCCTGAGACATGGTCTATGCCGTCCGTCGGGCGGTTTACGTTGACGAGGCGCGCCCGCGAAAGCGCGTAGCGAAGCGCGGGAGTTACCGTGGCGCGTATCTCCAGGTGGTTCTTCTCCGGATCCGCCGCGTCGTTCGCGTGGGCAAGGGTCCCCGTCGCATAGGGCTTGAGAGTCACGAGGTTTCCTATGCGGACGGAATGCCCCGTCTCCGCAATATAGGCAGGAAGGACGTCGAGAAGCGTGTTGAGGATGTTCTCCACCGCGCTGACGCGCAGGTTCAGCCCCGCCACGCGCAAACGGTCCTCAAGTGCGCCGAGTCCGACAATGCTGTCGCTGGAGTTCTTCAGCTCAAGACGGTAGTAGTGCTTCTCTCCACTGCCACCACAGGGAATAGGATGAAAAGGTATGCCGTCCTGCAGACGGATGTCTCTTGCGTCCATCAAAGCGTCCTCACGAGTAAGCACGGGACATTTACTTATCCGCCGCGGAGCATTAAGTGATCTTTTTTTCATAGCAAGAGCCATTATACCACAGATTAGCGCGTGCGACAAGTGTGATGCGCAAGGCACAGCCAAGCGATGCCGAGGGCACACCACAAAACACCCCCTATTTTACACCCAAAATACCCACTACTTTACATGTAAAATACCCACTATTTTATGCCCAAACTACCCCCTACTTTGGTGCGCTGGGTGCGCAGCAGAGCAGCGCCGACCGCCAAGTAAAGCCCTGGGATGGTCAGGGTAATCGTGTCAACGGTATTGACCAGATGTCTCCGGGAGCGGATCGGGATCGGCAGGCCGCAACAGCAGCGAAGGGTTTTCCTCAAGGCGCCGCACAAACTCGCCCAGTCTTTCTGCGGCGTCATTCACGCTGTTCACTATGGAGCCTACATTGGCGCGCTGCCCCTCGACGAGCGAATCAACGTTGGCGGTGAGGTGTGCGGTCGATTCGGCTATGCTCTGGACATTACTCCACACAGACCCGAAGTCCATCTTGTTCATCTGGTTCATCACCCTGGTGGCGGCGTCGGCGAAGCCTTCCATCAAGGACGGCGCAGGAGGTATCACCACATGGCGGGGTTTCCACGAAAGCTGCGCGACTGGAGGCGGGTCGGCGACCATGTTTAGCTCGATGCGCGAAAGGCCCGTAACACCGCTTGCGGAAACGGTGGCCCGCATGCCGTGTTCAACATAGCGCTCCATCATGCGGCGTATCTCGTCCTCGTCTGGACGGGACCTGTGCCCCATGCGGCGAAGATCCAGCGAAAGGAGCATTCGTATGCGCTGTATGTCGGCTACGGCGAAGTCTTCGGAGCGCGGCCGGACCATCATTATGTCGCGCACTTCGCCGATCTTCACGCCGCGAAAGTTCACCGTGCTGCCTACGGAAAGCCCGCTCACCGGCTTGTCGTAGTATGACTCTACCAGATACTCCATGTCGCTGCGCTCAAAGCCGCCCAAGTACACCAACGCGCCGGCAATAGCCAGCACTCCCAACAGAACAACGAAACCTATGCGGGCGTATTTTGGTTTATTGTCGTTTGCCATCCTATGCCTCCCCTCTATTGAAGAATCTGCGGACGAATTCGTCGTCCGACCCGTTTCGAAGCTCCTCCGGCGTTCCCAGCGCGATCATGGCACGCCGCGCCTTGTCGAACATCGCGCAGCGGTCGGCTATCTTGAATATGCTGGGCAGCTCGTGTGAAACGACCACGAACGTCATTCCCCTTTCGCGCCTTAGGCGCAGAATCAGGTCGTCAAGCGACGACGACGTTATCGGGTCCAGACCGGCGCTCGGCTCGTCAAGGAACACGACCTCCGGATCAAGCGCCATCGCCCGCGCTATCGCCACGCGCTTGCGCATTCCGCCGGATATCTCGGACGGCATCTTGTCGGCGGCGTCCAGAAGCTCCACATCGGCCAGAAGCGACTTCGCCTTCTTGATGCGGTCGCGGCGCTTCAGGCCCGAGAACTCGTCAAGCGGCAGCAATACGTTCTCAAGGCATGTCATGGACCCGAAGAGCGCGCCGCTCTGGTACATTACGCCGATCTTGCGGCAAAGCGCCGCGCGCGTCTTCTGCGTCCACTTCTGCCCGGCGACGGTCAAGGTGCCCGCGAGCACGGGATTCAGCCCGATCATGTGCTTCATTATCGTGGACTTCCCGCAGCCCGATCCGCCAAGCAGTATGAATATCTCGCCGCGGCGAATCTCGAACGAGACATCCTTGAGAATCACCTCGCCGGGATACCCTGCGTCGACATGGCTGAGTTCTATTACCGCGTCATCCATGTCACACTCCCCAGAAATGGCATATGACGGCGATTATGCCGTCCGACACGGCGACGGCCACTATCCCGCCGACCACAGCCGAAGTGGCCGCGACCCCGACGCCATCGGCGGTGGACTTCGTGCGCATGCCAGCACAGCAACCGACGAAACCAACCAGCAAGCCGAAGAAGACCGACTTCGCAAGGCCGAACACAATCATGAATATGGTTGTCGTAGCCGCTACGTTACCCCAAAAGACCGCGCCAGGGATATCCATGAGCTTAAGGACTATCGCCCCGCCGACAAGTCCGGCAAGCTCGACGAATATGGTGAGTATCGGCATCGCCATGACAGCAGCAAATGTTCGCGGAAGAATCAGGAACCTGACGGGCGGCAGCCCCATGGTCGAAAGCGCGTCAAGCTCTTCGTCCACCTTCATCGTGCCAATCTCCGCGGCAAACGCGCTGCCGGAACGTCCCGCAAGCACGATCGCCGTAATGATCGGGCCGAGTTCGCGAAACAGCCCTATCGCAAGAAGGTTCGCTACATACGACTCTACGCCAAAAGTGCGGAGCGCGGCAGCCGACTCAAACGCAAGGATGAGCCCGAGCAGAAAGCCTATGCCCGTGCAGATGGGAAGACCGTCGAACGCCGCCCGTTGAAAGGCGATCATGCAATCGCCAAACCGGAATCGCTTAGGGTGGAACGGCAGCGCAGCCGCTTCGCAGACCGTCTCGCCGAGGACCGAAAGCGCGGCGCTGAAGCTGGCGACACCTTCAACCCAGCCACGGCCTATGGAAGCGAAAATCTTCATCTCGTCTTGAGTGCGCGAAGGGCCTCGAGCGCAGCCCGTTCAAACGACTTTGAGAATGCGTAGGAATAGTCCCCGCCTTCAACCTGCACGGACGCCTCCCCCCTTGACGTCGAGAAAACCTTGCGCCCGCCTACAAGGGTCATGGCCAATGCGACAGACGCGTCGAGCCGCCCCTTTTCGCGGCAGTCCAGCGCAATGCGCGTAACCGTAATCTCAAGCGAAAAATCTGCGGAGGCCGAAGACCCGGGCCTGACAGTGCGCGAAAACACTCCGCTCGATTCAACGACATCAAATGCCGCGCCCTTCAGCAAAGCAGACGGCTGGGCGGCAAATGAGTTAAACGCATCGAACGCAACAGAGCCGTCGCCACGGAGAACGGCCAACCTCGTTCCGCCATATGGCGCAAGAACCTCAAGCTGCAAAAGCTTGACCGACGGTGCCTCAGCGGAAGCTTCTGAAGCGGCTGCCGAAACCGGCGCGGACAAATCCACCACCCAATTCCTGGGCGCCTTGGGGGCTGCGCCAAGGCATCCGGCGATTGCAGGCAAAAGAACGATCGGCAGCAAGTGAAGTTTCATGATGGTAATTATATCAAATTCTCCGGTGTAATTCTTTGTCAAAATGCAAGAAAATTCTTGGAGTCACTGCTCATTCACTCTCTTTGAGTTTATCAAACATTTTTTGCCGTATGCCACTCGCCCATGAAGCCCAATCATCTTTCGGAGGATCCACTTCTGACGTAGACTTACCATCAAAAGACAAGTAACATTTAGGGGCGAGGAGTTCATGTGTCGTATCATCTCTGCCATATTCCAAGCCGATCCATCCTTTCTTCGTCATATCTCCTCCGCTCCGCTTTAGATGCGCCTGAAACAGCACATGAATTTGGCTATACGGCCAATCTTCTTGTCCAATAGATTCAATCGAGCAACAATCCCCCCAATCTGTTGTACCATTAAACACCCATTTTTGCACTGCTTTTGGGAAACGGCGCATGGACAATAAATAACTATACTTTTTAAACTGATTTTCCGAAGGGAAAGCGGGAATTGTTGCCGGATCATACCCATCTTTGATTACACTCAACACCCGATTAAAAAACGCAGTGATGTCCTTGTCCGTCTCTACCATGTAAAAATACAGGGCTTTATCGTAATCGTCGTAATAAGCGGATTGTTCCTGTCTATGGGGCGCATTATAATGTTGACATACCAGGTCTCCCCAACCTCGTTGGTTCTCAAATTGAACAACAATTTCCGCACGCGATTCAAAGAAGAAGCATCCTAACCACCCCCAGACAGATTTTCCACTTCCGCAATAATTTTTAAGCTCGAAAACTTGTCCCATTTTGAGATTCTGCTGAAAACACCTGGAACGGCTTCTGTTGTAACAGTCAACTCCTTCAGCTTGGGTGATAGCACCGATCACATCATCCATGAACAGACGGATTTTCATGAAATCATCAGGATTGAAACGATAAGAATCAATATCCTCGTTTCCTCGAAGGCCACAAACGCTCTTCACAAATTCGGCATACCCCCGGATTGAATCATCGTTGAAATAGTCATAGCGTTGTAATTGTCTCAACAAGTCTTCCCAACGATGCACTACATACCCATCAAAGGACATAGGATAGTTGACGATATACCCCAATCGCCTTTTAGTTTTCGCCTCATTCTCCCCATCTCCCGGATTGGCCTTCCTAAGAGACTTGAAATATTCTGGAAAGTGTTGACATCTATCCCCAATTTTGACTTCTATGTAAAAAACTCCTTTTCGTGATTCAATGCGAAAATCCGGACGGTTGCCTTCTCCATCGTCAATTTCTCGTGCAATATCAGCTTCTTCAGAATCCAAGGCGAGTTCTCCGGTGAAAAAGAAATCCAAAAAGAACTGGAAGAACACATTGCTCCCTCTGCACATGGCATAAGTCACATCGGACAAATCATTCTCCTTCCAGAAACGATCTCCAAGACCTGTAAAAAACAACTCTTGATTCGTCAGCATTTCGTGCCTCCTATTTTTGTTATGTTTGTCAGATTATCGAACTAAAGACTCATACACTCTTTTGTCCCGCTCTGAGAAGCAGCAGAAGATTACTTCGACATCGGGATGCGATTCGAGAAAAGTGCTGACTTCCCGCACCGCTATCTTCGCCGCGTCTTCTATGGGATAGCCGTACACACCTGTCGAGATGCAGGGGAAGGCGATTGACTTGCAACCGTTCTCCGCAGCGAGCGCGAGCGAGTTGCGGTAGCAGGCGGCAAGTTTCTCCGGCTCACCATATTGCCCATCACGATATACAGGGCCGACAGTATGGATAACAAACTTCGCAGGGAGCTTGAAGCCCGGCGTGATTCGCGCCTCACCAGTCGGACAGCGGACGCCAGGCCGCACCTCTGGCGTTTTAAGGCAAGCTTCAAAGAGCTCTCTGCCTGCCGCGCGGTGGATCGCGCCATCCACGCCGCCCCCGCCAAGCATTGCCTGATTCGCCGCGTTGACGATGGCGTCAACAGCCAACGTCGTGATATCGCCCTGTATTATCTTGATCATTGCTTTTCCTTCCTCGGGACATCGACCGGGGTTGCACACCGAACCCTGCCATTGCTCTTTTGCAAAGCTCTTCACCGCGGGCGTTCATAAGATGACAATTATCGTAATTTACAGGAAACACAAGCACATCCACCGGAAACCATGCGGGGACATCCACCGCAATCTCCATGCATTTCCCTTCCGTTTTTCCGCACCCATTTCAAGCGCGGCGAAAGAGGTAGAAGTCGTTGATGGTGTTGTCGATCATGGCTCATTCTCCAAATTCATGAAGGCTTAGACGACCTTTTCTTTGGCTTCGTAATATCTGCAGAAGCATGCTTCGCCTCTTCCATATCTGGTGCCGCAAGAGCCTTGCGCAACTGAGCCTGCAACTGTTCAAGCGACGGCAAGCCTAGACGATAAGTGGAAACACCGATTGGTCTGTCGAGATCGGCAAGCGAATACTCAGCAACAATTTCATTGCGCGATTTGCAGAGAAGAATTCCTATCGTCTTGCCATCTATATTCGATTTCACCTGTCTGTCGACCGCCGTCATGTAGAAGCCAAGTTGCCCAAGATCCTTGGGGTGGAACTTGCCAGTCTTTAGCTCTATTACGATGTAACGATGAAGCAATACATGATAGAAAAGAAGGTCGATTTCAAACTCATCACCGCCAACGGTAATTGTCAAGCCCTTGCCAACATACGAAAAGCCGGCACCAAGCTCCACCATGAACTGAGCCACTTTGTCGACCAGCATCGCCCGAAGGCTGTTCTCCTTCGTCTTGGCAGTCGCGGGAAGAAATCCCAAGTCATACTCGCCTTTCAATGCCTGTTCCGCCATGTCGGAATCGTCTGGCGGCATCAGCTTCTTGAAGTTTGTCACTGCCGTTCCATGCTGATCTGCGACACCAAGTTCAATCTGATGCACAAGCACATTCCGCGACCATCCGTTTTCGATGGCAAGCGCGGCATATGCAATGCGGTCTCCGCGCGACTTCAGGCACTCCAACAAAGCAAGATGATGATACCAAGGCAATTGTCCAAGTGGTGCTTGGACAATTTCTTTTCGTGTCCAAGCCTCCGCGAATTGCCGCATATACATGAGATTTGAACGAGACCAACCTTTCATGTCCGGGAATGCCGCCTTTAGGTCTGCCGACATGCGTTCGACAACCTTTGTTCCCCATCCCTCGCTGTTCTGCTTTGTTAGAATATCGTGGCCAACATCCCAATAGAGCAAAATTTGCTCAGAATTGACCAGCATCGTCGCCTTGATGCGCGCCCTCTGGACACGCTCCTTAATCAAACGAATCCACGAATCATATCCGTCTGCCCTAACAACAACGGACTTCGGCTCTGGTTTGTCTTTCTTTCATTAGCATCCCATAGGTGCGAAACCGCTCAGGTCTAAACGCCTGAATTGGC
>CAMZEN010000008.1 GCA_947305775.1 uncultured Verrucomicrobiota bacterium | reverse complement strand
TCGGATAAACTTGCGTTTTCTTCCAGAACTTGCATTCAGTTCTGAACACGACGTTTTTTTTTCAAAAGACACCTGAACAATAGATGAAAAGCATTTTTGCATATTCAAAGCAACGCAGAGGGCGAGAGCTGGAAGGCTTTCTCAGTTACTAAGGGTGATCGCTAACTGGGAGAGCGGGCGTCTCGCCCGCTCATAAGGAGATGTAAACCTTCCATCTTCGCGGACGAGACGTCCGCTCTCCCAAGTCAAGCCGTTCTCCCCGTTTGACTCTGTGGCGGAAAGCACGTTTGCTTAATGATGGACGAGCGAGGCGGGGCGGAGAGCACGGTTGCGGCGAATCCTGCCGCAATTTGGAATGGCAAGCAAGATAGCCGCTTGAAGCCGCGTCAGTCTATGCGATCAAGCGTAAAGGGAACGAAGGCATTGGGATCGGAGTTGCTTATGGAGAAGCGAGTTGAAAGACGGGTCCATTCGCCAACGGCACCAGCCCGCCAGCGCGAAACATTCCCGACGACCGCGTCGTGCCTGCCGCCCAATACGCAATAAGGCACAAACAGCTCGGCGCTCCAAAATCCATCGCCCTTATGGATCGCCACGCGAGCTTCATTAACAAGCCTCGGGAACGAACCTTCAAAAAGGCTTAGGCGCCCGTCCGCGTCGAAACGGAACCGCCACGCGACCTTCTTGCCGGACGAAGAGGAATCGGCGATCAAAACATTCACGAGGTCCTGGCCTTTGTGGTCGTCGACTCCCTTGCCTGTTGGCATCGCGCCCACATCAGGCTCCACGAATCTGAAGCCAAGCGCAATACCTTCATCCGACCACACCCCTCGAACCTCCGTGGGATATTTCGGCTCTGTATGGACGCGGTCCATAGCCCTTACGAACCGGCGCGCAGAAGCATTCTGCCAACATGAATCGTCCAACAGCCCATCTATCACCGGCATGCCTTCAACATTGGCCAACCTGAGCGCTGGTTTGGGCGCGCCTGCATGGACCATATCTGCCTCGTCAAAGAAATTCTTGAATACCGAAGCATAGCGCCTTACGCGTCGCAACGACTCGCGGTCGTTCGCGGCAAGACGCTCCGCGCTCGTGATAAGACGCCTCATTTCTCGAACAGTCCATGGCGGATACGAGATTCCATAAACATTGCCATCGGACATCTCTTCGCCGATCCAGCGACGGGACCACCCGAACTCCTGAAGCGCAATTAGACGGCGCATCGGCTTTGCCGCCGGACCAAACATGCGCTTGCAAAAGGTGTCGTATATCGCTTCCACGTCAACTTCAGGATTCCACATGCAGCGCATCCACACATAGTACATGAGTGAAAGCCGCGGCACCTCCCCGCCTCCGCATATGAAGCATCCGTCAACCAATCCACGCATGTCCTGCCAATGGCGACGGATGGTGTTGCCGAAAAGGTATGGCGCAACGGTGAACTCGGCCGGCCAGCATGTATAGTGCCAAAGTATGGCCTTGCGTCCGGTGACTTCGGTCCATTTGCGGATTATCTCCTCTTCGCGCCGCTTTACCGACTCATCCTTCATGAGGGCCAGCCCCGGCATGACGCAAACCTCGGCTTCGCAGTTCCCCTCTTCGTTCAGGTCCAGACCTGGAGGGACTTCACACATGTTCCAATAAGGCAGGAACGATATGATGTAATCGGGATGCTTGTCTTTGGCCCAACGCGCGAGTTCCTTCAGAAAGCGACCCCACACGATGGGCGATGCGTTCCCGCCTGGCCCAAGCGACTCGTCGTACAATGGCATGCAGTGCTGGCATGTGCAATTGTAGGCGACATCCCACGGGGAGACCGTTATAACCTTGCGCTGCACATCCACTATCCCGCCAGAATCGCGAACGCCCGCAATGGCCTCGTCTATGCGAGACTCGTAGTATTCGAGAGTCGCAGGATTCCCGTAGCACAGGAGTGGCGACGTTGCGCGTCGTCCGTCGGAGGCCAACGCGAATATCTCAGGCCTTTCGGCGACCAGCACCGGGTCGCTGTTCCACTTGTGGGGCGCATGCACCTTCACCGCGCCGCGGTGGACATTGCCAACCTTTGAGAACCGTGCCCAACGCTGGTTGGCGCATGAACCGCAAACACGCATTTCGTACGCAGGCTTGTCCATGTAGTCCACGGCAGTAGCCGAAATGCCGTCAACGCGCGGGACAGAAAGCTCCTCGCCGTCCTTGTCCAGCCAGAAGCACCTGGCCCCAAGCTGCCGCTCGCACCAGTCGAACACAGCGAAGTCTTCCCGCCCAAGAAAGAACACATCGCCAGCATTAGCCACCACGCGAAAAGCCTCCGGATCATCGCAAGGCACGGCAAGCCCAAGCGACGCGGCGGCGGATGTCTCGCCAATAAAAAGCGCAGGCTTGTTGGTGGCGGCGGTGCCTGGAAACTCGCGGATTATGTCTGGCTTAACTCCCGTCGCCCTTCGTATGATATCGGCCAGCTGAATCGCCGCGCCGAATGCTCGCTGCGTGTCGGCGAATACTATCGGAATGGAACGCCCGTCCTTTACGACCGGCACGTCGGGCGCGTCAAGAATCTTAAGTTCTGCCGGTTGAGCAAGGTCGGCATCCCGGAATGCGCCGCCGCCGTTTAGTATGAAACGCGGCGGCAACGACGCGCACCCTGCCAGGCAGAGCAACAACGCCATCGCCGCAACCGAGCGCATACCGGCTTGCTTCAGCTTCGTCACCGCTTTATGCGTATGACGCGCTTCGCCTTGCCTTCGTTGCGCGGCAACGCACCGACCGGGAACACGTCGCCTTTCGGCAGGAAGCCAAGACGCTCGCGAAGGTGCTTGGCGACGGTGTGACCGGTAACGCCAGGCTCCGCCTCGACATTGACCGTGACATCCGTGATTCCGTTGTGCTCCTCCAGAATTATCTGGAACTCGTCCTTTACGCCTGGAATCTCCATAAGCGCCTGCTCGACCTGGCGCGGATAGAAGTTAACGCCCTTCACGATCAGCATGTCGTCCGTACGGCCAGTTATGCGGTCGATCCTGAGGGACGTCCTGCCGCACTCGCACTTCTCACGCGAGAGGATTCGCGTTATGTCGTGGGTGCGGTAGCGGATGATCGGCATCGCTTCGCGCGTGAGCGAGGTGAAGACGATTTCGCCGTACTCGCCGTCGGGGAGAACCTTGCCCGTAACCGGGTCGATGATTTCGGTGATGTACTGGTCTTCCCATACGTGCAGACCGCAGTGGCAGCGGCAGTCCTGTCCGGTTGTGCCGATGCCGCCCGTCTCCGTCATGCCGTAGATGTCGAAGCACTCTATTCCGAGGCGCGATTCAATGCGGCGGCGAGTCTCGTCCGAGAAGGTTTCGCTGCCGAAGATGCCGACCTTGAGGTAGGGCAGGTCGCGCTCGCTCTCGGGCAGCTCGTCGAGCTTCTCTATCAGACGCGGCACATATGACACCACCGAACAGAAGCCCTTCACCTTGAAGTCCTTCAAGAGCTTTATCTGGCGCTCGGTGTTGCCGCTCGATGCCGGAACGCAGAAGAGCCCCGCCTTGCGGCAGCCGTGGTAGCAGCCGAAGCCGCCGTTGAAAAGTCCGAACGTAGGCATTATCTGGAAGGCGTCGCCCTTCTCCAGCCCCGCCATCGAGAAGCTCCTCGCCATGCACTCCGCCCACTGAAGGAGGTCGTTCTTGGTGTAGGCCATTACGACCGGCGTGCCCGTGGAGCCACTGGACATGTGGAATTCGAGAAGATCCTTCCTGTCGACGCAGTTCATTTTGAGCGGATACGCGTCGCGGAAGTCGTCCTTTGTGAAGAGCGGCAGGCTTGCGAGGTCGTCAAGCGACTTCACGTCCTCCGGCGAACCGACACCGCCGCGCTTGAGGCGCTCGCGGTAGAAGTCGTTAGTCCAAACGCGCGAAAGGGACTTCTTTAGCCCCTCCAGCTGAAGCTTGGCGTATTCGTCCCTCGAAAGGGTCTCGGCTTGTCTGTTCCACATACCCATTTGGGTTCTCCTTTATTTTGTGCTTTTATCGACAACCGCGCATATGCAGCAGTCGGACCATACGTTCTCCGCCGTCTCGATCATGTCGATGATCGTATAGATAGGAAGGATAACGCCAAGAATCATCAGGTTGCCTCCGACGCCCGCCATCAGCGAGAGCGTGAGGAAGTAGCATCCCATCGGGACGCCCGCATTGCCTATCGCGCAGACCACCGCCACTATGCACCATGCGAGCATTGTCGGGAGCGTAAGGACGATGCCACACTCAGGCGAGTTCTGCATGACGAACAGCGATGTTACGAGTATGAACGCCGAGCATCCGTTCATGTTTATCGTGCAGCAAAGCGGCAGGATGAAACGCGCAATCCACGGCTTCGCCTTCATGTTCTTCTCGGCTGTCGCAACGGTAACCGGAAGTGTCGCCGCTGACGACTTCGTGAAGAGCGCCATGAGAAGCGCCGGCGTCATCTGGCGCATCAGCCTGTAGCCGTTCACGCCCTTCAAATAGCAGAAGAGCGGCAGGACGATGAAGAACTGTATCACATTGCCGCCAAGAACGACAAGGACGTACTTGCCGATGGAGCCCACCACGACGCCGGCGGACATCTGCGCGGAAAGCTGGGCCGCGAACGCGACGATGCCGACGGGAAGCGCCCATATGAGGCCCTTGATCATCGCAAAGAAGACTTCCTGCAGTCCGCATATCGCCTTGTGGAGCGCGACCACGTTGTCGCTCTTCTTGCCGAGCACCGCGATTGCAATGCCGATGCCGGCGGATATTAGGACGATCGAGAGCACATTCCCCGTGAGGAATGGATTCACAAGGTTGTTTGGAATGGCGCTGAGGATGTGACCGTAGATGGTTTCGGGCGTCCGTGATATCTGCGCCATTGCGTCGGCGTCCTGCGCGACGGCGCTCACGACGCTCTGGTCGACCGTACCAGGGTTGATCGCAATAAACAGCCCCATGCCGACAAGCGCCGCGATGAACGAGGTAAGTACAGTGAACGAGAGCGTACGCGCGAAGACCTTGCCCATCGAATTGCCTTCGCCGAGGGACGCCATAGCGGTCAGTATCGCAAGCGCAACCGTCGGTATGGCCACGAACTGGAACGCTCTGGTGTATGCGGACGCTATGAAGTCCATGAAGCCGTTTATATGCGCATTGCCTAACATGCCCAGAACCACGCCCAGCACGAGCGCCGCCGTCCATATGATCGCTTGCTTGAATTTCACTGTCTCTGTTCTTTCGTTTTCTTGTAATTGTTGGCGTATATTATATCACTTTATTCAACGATATAACTAGACGTTCAACTAATGCGAGCCCTATCGAGGATGGCGCGTGCCTTGGGGGAAAGCGTCTTGTATCCATAACGTTTCACAGTCTCGCGGTAAAGGGTGTCGGTCTCGCAGCGTCCGAGGTCCCGTTCAACCTCGTTCATAGTGCGGCGCAGCTCCTCCGCCGGCACGTTCTCGAGCGAAACCTTCGCCGGTTCGGTCCGCTTCTGCGACCTCTTGCGCGGGAAAGTAACGGTCGGCTCGAACTTAGGCTCCGGCAGCATGCCGCTCTTCGCGCGCCCTATCGCCTCGAGCTCCGCCGCAAGCCGCTCCTCGGCGCGTGTACGATCAAGAGCCCAATCCGCCGACCATACACGCAATACGTTCCATCCAAGCGAGCGAAGAACTCCGGCACGAAGCTTCTCGCGATCCCTGACGACTGTTGCGTCAGCGTACGCCTCGCCGTCGCACTCGACAGCCGCGATGAAGCGTCCCTTCGAGTTCGCGTCCGAGACGCCTACATCAATCCTCCGCGCAGAGCTACCTACACCGCGCTTGACTACATAGCCGCGGGACGCGATGAATTCGGCGACGATGTCCGCGAAGGCATCGCGCGACGATCCGTTTTCGGAATCAGACGCCACACCGCCCGCTTCTGCGTACTCGAGGAAAGCCTTGAGGTGCTTTGCGCCGACCGACTGCGTGCGAGAAAGGTCTATCTCGGCTGAACGGCACGACGAAAACACCACGACCTGTTCCTTGGCGCGCGTCACTGCCACGTTGAGCCGCCGTTCGCCTCCTGCGCGATTGAGGGGACCGAAGTTCATCATGAACTTACCGTCCGGTCCCTTCGCATAGCCCACGCTGAAGAGTATCACGTCCCTCTCGTCGCCCTGCACGTTCTCGAGGTTCTTCACGAAGAAAGGCTCCGCGCCATCGCCCGTGAAGAAATCCTCGAAGCGCGAATCCGCCGCGCGGCGCTCTTCCAGAAGGTCCTCGATGAGGTTCTTCTGTGCCATGGAGAAAGTGACCACGCCGACGCTGCGGCGGCGCCCCTCGGCAAGACGCCCGAAGATGTAGTCTACGAGCGCCTCCGCCTCCACCCTGTTCGTGCGGCTAGCCTTCGCGTCGTATACTCCGTCCTGGACGAAATGGTGCCTTACGCCAAGATCAGGCGTCGTCTTGGCGGCCGGGAACGTGAAGAGCCGTCCGCCATAGTACTCTCTGTTGCTAAACGCTATCAGCGACTCGTGGCGGCTCCTGTAGTGCCAGCTCAGGTACGAGGAATGAAGCCCCGCGGCAAGGCACTCGTCAAGTATGCTCTCAAGGTCCTCCGTCGCATCCTCGTCATCCGCCTCGGCGCTCTCGCCCTTCTGGAAGAAGCTCGTTGGGGGCATCTGCTTCGGGTCGCCTACGACTACGCACTGCTTCGCCCGGGCGATGACGCCGATCGCGTCCCAAACAGGGATCTGCGACGCCTCGTCGAAGACCACGAGATCGAACGACGCCTCCGGCGGAAGGTACTGCGCGACGGAAAGCGGACTCATCAGGAAGCACGGCTTCAACTTGCCGACAATGCCGCGCGTCTCGGCCAGAAGCTTGCGTATGGGCTTTTGCCGCGACTTCTTCCTGCACTCGCGCCTGAGAACGCCGAGTTCGCATCCCTCGGGACAGTCGTCAAGCCTGCCGCCTGGCATCTCGAAGGCGATTCGCGCCCTTATCACGTGCTGCACAAGAGCGGCGTACTCATCGTCCAGCTTGCGGAAATCAAGTATCTGCTCCTCGTGGCTGCGTCCCGAGAAGCTGGCCAGGGACGGTTCCTTCGCAAGAATCTCGTCCAGCGTCTTCGCGGCGATGGAGCGGTCGTATGACTCCAAGACGTCGTCGGACGAGACATCGCCGTTCTCAAGGGACTTTACGAATCCCTCGCCAAGGCACTCCACCGCCTTGCCGGCGGACTCCCTGTAGCGCATCACGCCACGGCTTTCGCCCATGGCGTCAATTGCCGCCTGCAGGCGAGCCGGGTAGTCCTTGGCAAAGCCATCGAATCGCGAAGCGAAACCTTTCCCCGTAGTCACGGGACCGCAACCGAACAGAACGCTGACGCCGCGCATGAAGGCGCCCTTCCCCTTAAGGGCGGCAAGCCTTTGGCGCGTCTCGGACTCCATGGCGGGGTTCCAGCTGAAGGTCTTCACAAGCTTCAGCGCATTGACGGCATCCGGGGTCGTCTCGCTCCAGTCGGACGCCGCCTTAGCCGCCAGGTCGCGTCCGGCAGCAATATCCTGCTCGCTCCATTCGGAGACGGTAATGCCGGCGAAAGGAAACGTCTTCACATCGCCGGACATCTTAGAGGCGAAGCATTCGTATGCGGTGAGTCCGTTGGGCTGCCGCCTGTGGAGCGCGGCGACCGTCGCATCCAGACCGGACCTGAGTCGCGTCAGCGCGCTCGTCGTCTTGCCCCATTCGAGCGGCACACCCTTGTCCACATAGTCCAGCGCCTCGGCGAACTGCGCAAGCACATCCCCCTTGCCGGACTTGTTGGAGTGCAGCTCCAGACAGAAAGGCTTGAGCCCCACCTTCTCAAGACGACGGTGCACCACGTCCAGAGCAGCCTTCTTCTCGGAGACGAACAACACCCTTCTACCGAGCGCAAGGTTGTGGGCGATAAGATTGGTGATGGTCTGGGACTTGCCCGTTCCTGGAGGTCCGTGAAGCACGAACGACTTCCCCTTTGCGGAAAGAAGCACCGCCGCGAGTTGCGAAGAGTCGGCGCTTAAGGGTGCGAACGTTTCGTCATAGGCGATGGCGGCGGCAAGCTCATCTCCGTCAGGAACATCCACTCCGTCGTCATATCCGCCACCACCTTTCATGAGGTGCGCGACCAGAGGATGCGCGGCAAGGGCGTCCGCGCGGGAGGAAAGATCCTTCCACATCACGAACTTGCCGAACGAGAAGTGCCCAAGCGCTGCGTCGCTCTCGACGCTCCAGCCGTCCATCCCCTTCACCGCCTCGCGAAAGGACTGCATCACCTGGTCGACAGCTACGCCCGAGGCGTCCTCTGGCAGCGGATCGACGCCCGAAACCTGGATTCCGAACTCTACTCTGAGGAACTCGACCAGCGTTGCGTTGAGTACGGTGTCGTCGTCCATGCATGCCAGCGCGTAGCCCTCGCGCACGTTCTTCCTCGAAAGCTGGACCGGCACGAGCAGCAGCGGCGCCCGGTAGAGCTTTTCGCCGCTGCCTTTGGGCCGCCACTTGAGAAATCCGAGGGCGAGATAAAGTGCGTTTACGCCCGACTCCTCCATGTCCGTCTTGGCCAGCCGGTAGATTTCCTTGAGACGCCTGCGCATCTCGTCTTCGTCGAGCGAGGTGCGCAGGGAGTTCGTTGTGCGGGCGGTCTGGTTCGAGCTCTCGACAGGGACTGACGCCCCGCCGGAAAGCCGATCTTCGAGTGCGCCCAGCCCCTCGCATTCAAGGGGAAGTATCTGTCTGCACTCGCGTGCGTTAAGGAGTCGGTTGCGCAGGGAAAGGTCCAGCAGACGCTGAGTCCATCGGACTATCCTTGCATTATCTGTATCGCTTTCCACTGGGGTCAACCTAGAGCATCGCCGCGATTCCGGCGCCAACCATAGGCGCGTCGTCGACCTGCGGCGTTATCTCGTAATGCACATTGCGTCTCTTGACGAGCATATCGTCAAGCTCGCGACGGACGGTCTCGTCAAACGGGATCGCTCTCGTCTTGTAGTATGTTGAGCCATCGACGCTTATCGCCACCGGCGCGGCGGACGATGCGCCTTCGCCTGTCTTTATGACAAAAGCGGCAAGATGGACCGCTGTCAGAACCGCCGCACGCTCGAAGACGGGCAGACCAAGGCGTCGAGCCATCTTCGCGTCCGCTTGATTGGCGAAAATCTCGTCAAGCGGATTGACTCGGTCCTTCTTTTTGCAGGCCGCAATGAAGTTGTCGAAATCAATCGTCTCCAGCGAAGCCAGCCCGGCTATGCGCTCTGCGGCACCTCTTGAGAAGAATCCCTCCTTCGCGGCGACTTTCAGCACTTCGAGGCCCAAGGGCCCCAAATACGCGCCAGCTATCATCTTCTCAAACGGGTTGGCGCCAGGTGTCGCCGTCTTGGCATCCATCAACAGATCAAACCTGCTGCGCGGCGCCTTGTCAAAACTGCCACTCTCGGCATTTATGATCATCTTCCCGTTGGGATCGAGGCCGGAAAGCTTCTCAATCGCTATATTGCGTTCCACATAGGCACAATTGGTGCCAGTGCCAAGAATGAAGCCAATGTACGAGGAATACGTCTTCTCGCCCTCGGTCGCCTTGGCGGCCATCAACGTCGCTACCGTGTCGTTCACGATTGCTATCTCGCCGCCGCCGACTCGCTTGAGAAGCTCCTTGCCCACATACTGGCCCACAACGCCATCGGCCTGTATGCCCTTTGTCCACCGAACGAGTTTTGCGTCCAGGTCACGGGTGGCTTCGGCCGGATACGAAAAGCAGAAACCGATCTTCTTTGCCGTCGCCTTGGGGGCCACGCGCTTTACTTCATCGGCCAGCACGGAATAAAAGGTCTCGTTGTCGACCGGAGACTTCGCCCCAGGCATCGGCTGGTTCTTGCGATCCTCGACAGACGGCGGAATTGTCACTATCCCGGAGCGGAAATTAGTTCCTCCCGCGTCAAGCACGGCGGCCTTCGCGCCAGAGGGTACTTTACCGTCGACGCCGACAAACGTCGGGATCATCATCAGGGACGATGGCGCACCCTTCAGACCATTCTCCATCTCCGAAAGAAGGATCGCCAACAATGATGCACGGTCGAAATCGCGCACCCCAAACAAGCCATTCTCTGCAAGAAATTCCTCTGGTGTCTTCATGTCCCCATCAGTCCTTTCACAAGGTTCTTCCAGTCTTCATTCGAGAGCTCTTCGGCCCTCGCCGTAGATTGTATCATATCTCGGAATATGCTGCCAAGTTGCTTGCGCCTATGCTCGAAAGCCTTTTTCGTTATCTTGTGGAAAACATCGCGCTCTTCTTCGGAAAAGTCGGCGTTTCTTTCATGCCGGACAAGGCGAACGACGCTCGAACCTATCTCGGGCCTTGGCCAAAAGCAGCTCGCCGACACTTTGCGCACAATTTCGACATCATAGTCTAGCTGCGCCCAGACTCCCGCAAGGCCACGCGTCTTCGAGCCTTCGCCAGCGACCAGCCTATCCGCAACCTCGCTTTGCACAAGTGCCGTAATTGCGGCTATGGAACGACTCAACACCAGCTCGAGAAGTATGCGTGTGCCGGACTGGTATGGCAGGTTGCTGACCATGCAGTCGAACGGGCGATCGCCGGGCAGCGCACTTTTATGATTGATAAAATCAAGCGCGTCGCCTGCCACCACAGAGAGTCGTTCGGGATTCCCAAGCGAGCCGGCAAGCCGCTCCGCAAGAATCGGGTCCTTCTCTATGGCAACAACGTCGCATCCCCGCGAAAGGAGCTCTTCCGTGAGCACGCCAAGGCCAGGGCCAATTTCCAGGACCCGCGGAGACGCAACGCCCCCTACCGGCTCAAGGCCCGCATCGACTATGGCGACAAGCGCATTCCTGTCGATGAGGAAGTTCTGCCCCATGGTCTTGTTCGGGTGGAAATCATTTTCTATGCACCAGGCTTTTACCTGGCTGGGGCTTGTCAGATTCATTTCGCGTAAACCTTAAATTATCCTGTCCAGAACGCTTATGTACGTCCACTTGGGGTCGTCAAGCGGACCGATCACCTTGAACTCCAGCAGGAGTTTCGTAAACGGCCACAGTATCGGCCTTATGAGATACTTGCCCAAAACGGAGTCCTTGCGCATAATCTCGACACGAACAGTGAAGTCAAGCATGTCGCGAGGTATGTCGTACTCGCCTCTCGCCGATATGGAAAACAGCGATCCTTCTATGAGAATGTCGCGGGAACGCACAACTCCGTCCTCGATCAGGAACGTGGCGGACGCCTCCGACTGATTGACAACCTTCTCAACGCCAGGCACCTCTTTTGCCAACAGCTCGGTCAACCCCATGAACAGTTTCAACTGCGCGAGGTGTCCGTTTGTAACCTTTATGTGCCCATTGCCAGAAAGTCTCTCGGTAAAGTTGGTCGACAAAGGCCCAGATAGCCGCATTTCGCACTCTACATCGCCGTTGCGGTCGCCAACATCCATCTGCAGGATGTCCGCAAGCTCTCCTATATTGCCGCCCCCATAGACCACATCGACCGAAAATGTCGCGCGTTCAGGGTCCATATCAGGAAACGACAGTTGTGCCATTCCGGCGATCACGCCGCCGTCGCGTCCTTGCGCCGATGCGTCGAAGAACGTCACCTTGTCGCCGACATACGCAAAACCGGTCGTCGCATCCGCCAAATTCACGCCCAAAAAGGAGCCCTTTTTGAGTGTCACTGCGCCAAGAATGTTGTTGTTGTGCTGATGGGCCGCATCTGTGGCAAGCGTCCCGCGCAACCTAAGGACAGGTGGAGTTTCGCACTTCAGGCAGTCCAGCGCGCCGTCGTTCAGGCAATCCACAATACCTAGCAGATCATCCTTCAAAAGCTCGCTGGTGGCATCGAAGTCAAGATATACTACGTCATCCTCGCCACCTGACCCGCCAGTACCGTTTATGACCACTTGACCAGAGAGCGAACGATCTTTGTTGTCGTACGCCACAAGGGGCCCTATGGTCACAGTGTAGTCCATGCACCTGACTCCGTTTCGCAGCGGGAAGGACGTGTGGACCGATATCTTGCCGTCCGCCTGCGACATCGGCACTCCATTGTAGGCGCCGAGGGTCGGGTGCAGGTCTAGATCAAGGCGCAAGTCGTTGTCGACAAGATTAACATTCCATGCGCAGCTTGCCTGAACCGGCACCGTAACGCCTGTGAACGCATCCATATACTGCAGAACCGTAGGAAGGTCGAGCGCGACCAGCAGCGGGCGTATCTGCGACTGCGTGGCCAAACCATGCACCTTGCCGAAAACGCGGCGTTTGGCCAGGTCGACGCGGCACATGCCATTCAGAGCCAAATCGCGGTCTCTGCCCGACCAGTCGATATGAATGCCCATGAGCTTCAGCCTGTCGGCACGCGAGAAAACCTGCGCAGTGACGCGCTCGGGTTCGACGCCAAGTATGGACGGACGATCGAGATCCAAAGTGAACTCAGGCAGCGACGGAAGCTTGAAGTCGATTTCGCGGTCCCCGAGCGGCTCCGCATAAGGGCCCGGTTCGTAGTAGCTGTCGTGCAGGCGCGGCATCCGAGCCTTGACGACCTTGACGTAGCGCTCAAAGAAAGCGATGGAAACGGAATCTGCGGCAAAGACAGGCGATACCGGGTCGTGCCGCAACGTGTCGTAAATCTTCAACGCCCGAAAGTAAAGGCCGTGTCGAAACCCGAAAGAGGCAGATTTGCAGTGAAAGACAATGTTGCTCGGCAAGAAACCCGCTACAAACCGCTCGACCACCGCTCCCGATATGCGCTCAGCCCTAAAGAAGAGCGATATGCAGTAAACGAAAAAGACGATGAAGACCCACTTCATCGCCTTTCCTGCCCATTTCATAAATATCTTCAGTACACGCACATGCTGCCTCGTTTGGCAGCCCCTAGGAGAGTCGAACTCCTCTTACCTGGATGAGAACCAGATGTCCTAGCCGATAGACGAAGGGGCCAGCTTTTGGTGCACCCGGTGGGATTTGAACCCACACACCTTGCGGCACCAGAACCTGAATCTGGCGTGTATGCCAATTTCACCACGGGTGCTTACGGGCGCATATTATCTCATATTCCTCTGACGGTGTCAATGGGGTATCTTAAAATTTTTACAGCTGACGCTGTATCGTCGATTGTTCGTTCCGTTCCGCGAAAGTCAGAACAACACCGAGCGCGAGAGGTCCGGAACAAGGCTTACGGCATCGCCCGCACGGACAGTGGCGAAACCCGGCACACGCACCACCGCCAGATGGCGAGAGCCGGCAAGAAGCACATGAACAAGCGTCTCCGAGCCTAGCGGCTCCACGAAATCGACCGTGCCCGTGAGCGTCCCCTTCTCGCCTTGCGCCACAGTCGCTGCACCAAGCTGAATGTGCTCAGGCCTTACGCCCACAATATGTTGCGGGTCTATGGTGCCTGCGGGAAACAGGTTCATCGGCGGCGTCCCTATGAAGCCTGCAACAAACGGATTCGCCGGCCTTTCGTATACTTCGAGCGGTGGAGCGACCTGCTGAATCCTGCCGGACGACATTACGACGATCCTGTTGCCCATCGTCATGGCCTCTGTCTGGTCATGCGTGACATAGATCATCGTAGCCCCGAGAGCGTTATGCAGCCTTATGATCTCAGCCCTCATCTCGACGCGCATCTTCGCATCCAGGTTCGAGAGCGGCTCGTCAAACAAGAACACCGCAGGTTCACGCACAATCGCACGACCAAGCGCGACTCGCTGGCGCTGTCCGCCGGAAAGCGCCTTCGGGAGCCTGCCCATATACGGCTTGAGCTCAAGCGTTTCTGCCGCGGACTCAACCCGCCTCTTGATTTCGCTCTTCGGGAATCTCCTCAGCTTCAGCGCAAACGACAGGTTCTCTTCGACCGTCATGTGCGGGTAGAGGGCGTAGTTCTGAAACACCATGGCGATGTCACGGTCCTTCGGCGGAAGGTTCGTGACATCCCTGCCGCCAATGAATATCCGTCCCGAAGTCGGCGTCTCCAGCCCTGCAACCATGCGAAGCGAAGTCGATTTGCCGCACCCGGAAGGCCCCACAAGCACAAGGAATTCACCATCCTTGACCTCAAGAGTGAAATCCTCGACCGCAGGGGCATCACCTCGCGAGTAGACCTTACGGACGTTTTCGAAGCGCACTTCAGCCATTTACGAGCCCTTCGTCTTTGCGTAGATGATCTGGGACTGACGGATTATCTCGGACAGGATACGCTCATCGACACCCTTCGCAACCTTTAGGCCCTTATATGCCCAGTATATCGCAGAGTATTGGGCGGCGCCGCGATCAGAGACGCCAAAGCGCGATTCAATCTCGTTCATGATCATGGGGTCCATCGCTAGCTCTTCCCATGCGCCCCGCGACTCGACATCAGACACTACTTCACGCCATTTTACACGGTAAAGCGGGGCCGCAGCATCGAGGTCTGCCCCTATCTTGAGTTCAAAAAGCCATGCAAGCTCGCGGTGCAGCTCCGCAGAGGATGGATTCAACCTTAAGCCGTCGTCCCGCAGAAGAGTCAAGGCGGACTGCACCCAGCGCCACCGATCTTCATATGTCGGCATCATTACGGATACGTTATATGCCAGGTTCCACGCCGCGTAACTCCATATTTCAGGCGTGTGAGGTTCGGCCAATGCAAGCGCGTGAGCCAATTGCGCAAGCTCCACATAGCGACCTTCCTCCTGAAGCCTGTCGGCCCTGAACCAGACAACCTCCGATATGATGCTTCTGAGACCGCCGATCGCCGCGAACAAGCCCTCCTCCATCGCTGGCGACTTCACCGGACGCATGGCCGTAAGCGCAAACTGTCCGGCTATGGCGAGGACAAGCAAAACCGCTATCGAGAAAAGCCGCCTCATGTCACTGTTGTATGCGGTTGACTATCGCCCTGCGCAGGGTAAGGGGGTCCGAATATGCTATCCCGGAATCAACCGGCAGGCCAAACGCAAGCCGCGTAACCCTCGCCCCGCTGCCGCGCAGCAGCTCAGCAATGTAGCCGGCCGTCGCATCGCCTTCCATGTCCGTCGAAAGGGCAAGCAGGACTTCTGTCATCCCTTCGTTACGAACGCGATCTGCAAGCTCCCGAAGGCGCAGCTTCTCAGGACCGAGATGACGTGAAGGAGAAAGCTTGCCGCCAAGCGAATGGTAACGCCCTCGAAAAGCGCCGGCGGACTCTATAGAGACGATGTCGGCAGGCTCCTCGACGACACAAACGGCTGACCCATCACGCGTGGCATCGGTGCAGAAGTCGCACGGGTCGCGGTCAAGAGTGGTGAACGCTCCGCATCGCGAGCAGCACCTTATCTGAGCGCGCGCCTCCTTTAAGGCTGAAACGAGCGGCTCCATAAGACGTTGAGGCTCTTTGACAAGCGCAAGGGCCGCGCGCGCGGCGGAACGTCGTCCAAGACCTGGCAGCTTGGAAAGCGCCGCCTCAAGATCGTCTATTGGCCGCAAGGCGTTCACTTGCCGAAGAGTCCTCCGACGCCACCCTGCTGCATGAGCTTCATCATCTCCTGCTGGGTAGTCTCGCGCACCTTCTTGAGAGCTCCGTTGACCACGTTGAGAAGCATGGTCTCGAACCTCGCAGGCTTGCCGGCCTTGACCTCGTCATAAGCCTCAGGTACCATTTCGATCTTTTCAATCGTCATGTCGCCCTTTGCCGTGACCGTAATGCCACCGTTGGAATAATCGACCGATATCTTCTTAAGCATCGCCTCGATTTTCTTGGACTCGGCACGCATCTTCATTGCGTCCTTCACCTGATCTAGAATTCCCATTGGTTTCCTCCTTTTATTCTTAAATGATTGGGTTTGTCAAAGCTACTTCGTCATGCGAGCTTCCTGCCGCTGAGTTCCTCGTAAGCCTTTACGTATATCTCGCGCGTGCGGGCAATCACGTCGTCGGGCAGAACCGGCCCCGGCGGCTGGTGGTTGAAGTTGATGGAATCAAGCCAGTCGCGCACATACTGCTTGTCGAGCGAAGGCGGATTCTTGCCGACCGCGTAGCTGGCCTCGGGCCAGAAGCGCGAGGAGTCGGGCGTAAGCACCTCGTCCGCAAGGATGAGCGAGCCATCGTCATCCATGCCGAACTCGAACTTCGTATCGGCGATGATTATGCCGTGCTGGATGGCGTAGTCCGCCGCACGCTGGTAGAGCGAGATCGTCGCCTCCTTGAGCTTCGCGGCGGTAGCCTCGCCGACGAGCTTCGCGGTCTCTTCGTAGTTGATGGCCTCGTCGTGGTCGCCGATCGCCGCCTTGGTCGTTGGCGTAAAGAGAACTTCGTCGAGCTTCGATGCGTTCTGGTAGCCCTCGCGCAGCTTCTCGCCGTTCACGGTCTGCGACTTCTGGTATTCCTTCCATCCGCTGCCCGTGAGGTAGCCGCGGGCGATGCACTCGACCTCGACCATCTTGACCTTCTTGACGAGCATGGAGCGTCCCGCGAGATCCGCCGCGTAGGGCTTCAGCACTTCAGGATACTCATTGACGTCCGCCGTGATGAGGTGGTTCTTCATTCCGAGGAACTCCATCCAGAAGAGCGAGAGCTGGTTCAGCACCTTGCCCTTGTCCGGAACGCCGCAAGGCAGTATCACATCAAAGGCGCTGATGCGGTCGGTGACGACCATCAAAAGGCTGTCGCCGAGATCGAAGACGTCACGCACCTTTCCGCTCTTCTGCGGAAGGCCAGGAATCGCGCACTCAAGCAAAGCATGGTTCTTGTCGTATTTCATGTTCTCTCTCCTTACATGTTGCCGATCACGGCCTTTATGCGGCGGACGCCCGCAGAGGACGACTGCTCCTTCTGAATCTTGAAGCTGCCGAGCTCCTTGGTGTTAGTGACGTGCGGGCCGCAGCAAATCTCCTTCGAGACGTCGCCGATCGTGTAGAGCGAAACCTGATCGCCGTACTTCGCGCCGAAGAGCGCCATCGCGCCCTCCTTCTTGGCCTCCTCGACGGTCGTCATCTTCTTGGTGACCTCGATTCCCTGGGCGATCCACTCGTTGACGAGCTTCTCTACCTCGGCCTTCTGCTCGGCGGTCATCGGTTCGGGCCACGTGAAGTCGAAGCGAAGACGCTCCGCCGTGATGTTCGACCCCTTCTGGTTCGCCGTCGGACCCAGCACCTTGTGGAGCGCCGCGTGCAAGAGGTGCGTCGCCGTGTGCATGCGCGTCACGACCTCGCTATTATCCTGAAGACCAGCCTTGAAGCTGCCCGCGCTCGTGGTGCGCGAAAGCTCCTGATGCTTGCGGTTCGCCTCCTCGAAACCCTCCTTATCGACCGTAAGACCCGCCTTGTCCGCCATCTCCAGCGTCATTTCGAACGGGAAGCCGAACGTGTCGTAGAGCTTGAACGCCGTCTTGCCGCTGATCTGCGTCTGGCCGTGGGCCTTGAGCTGCTCGGCGACCTTGTTGAACATCGCCTCGCCCTTGTCCAGCGTCTGGTTGAAGCGGTTCTCCTCGGCTTCAAGGTCGATCTTGCAAGTCTCGAGGTTTACGGCGAGCTCCGGATATACGTGCTTGTACTTCTCGCAGATCACCTCGGCCAGCTTCACCGTGAAGCCGGGGGCGATTCCGAGGAAGCGGCTGTAGCGGACCGCGCGGCGGATCAGGCGCCTCAAGACATAGTTCGCCCCGATATTGCCGGGCTTGACCCCACCCTTCGGATCGCACAGTATGAAAGTGGCAGTGCGCATGTGGTCGGCGATGATGCGGCGGGCGCGGAGCGCCAGCTCGGCATCCTCGGGCGTCACTGTCGAAAGTTCGTCGATCTTCGCCATGATCGGCGCGAAGATCTCGGTATCGTACACCGTCGGTGCGCCGCTCATCATGCATATCGTGCGTTCGACGCCCATGCCGGTATCGACATTGTGGCGGCCAAGCGGCTCAAACTTGCCCTCGGCGTTCTTGTTGTACTGCATGAACACGTCGTTCCAGATCTCGATGAACTTGCCGCAGTGGCAGCCGGGACGGCAGTCCGGCCCGCACTTCGGCTTGCCGGTGTCGATGAACATCTCGGTGTCGGGACCGCATGGACCCGTCGTGCCCGCCGGACCCCACCAGTTGTCCTCGCGCGGCAGGCGGTAGATGCGCTCGTCCGGAATGCCGAGGCTGCGCCATATCGCGGCGGCCTCCTCGTCGGCGGGAATGTAGCCGGGCTCGCCCTCGACGCCCTCGCCTTTGAAGACGGTAACCGAAAGCTGATCAGGCGAAAAGCCGAGGTGCTGCGTAAGAAACTCAAAGCTCCAGCTGATCGCCTCCTTCTTGAAGTAGTCGTTAAGCGACCAGTTGCCGAGCATCTCAAAGAACGTCAGGTGCGCGGAGTCGCCCACCTCGTCGATATCGCCGGTCCTGACGCACTTCTGGACGTCCGTAAGGCGCGTCCCTGCCGGATGCTCCATCGCGCCCATGAGATACGGCACAAGCGGGTGCATTCCAGCCGTGGTGAAAAGGACGGTCGGATCGTTTTCGGGTATGACCGACGCGCCGGGGATGATCTTGTGCCCCTTCGACTCGAAAAACTTAAGGTACATGTCGCGGAGTTCGTCCGCAGTCAGGTTCTTCATTTCTAGCTATTCCTTTTGAAATGTATATTTTACCATATTTCCGTCGCATCGTCAGTCATATGTCTTGCGAGGCATGACGAGGGAGGAGAGAAAGGCAAAAACAAGCGGTGCGAGCAGCATATCCGCGACAAGAACCCTAACGACTTCACGGCGCTCCACGCATGTGTCCTCGGCAAGCTTCGCCATCGGCTCGATTGAACTTACGGGATGGGTCATCGCCGCAACTGCGCGGGTTATGTGAAGCCCTATGGCGTCTATGGCGTCCTTCTCCAGCTCATCGGGATACTGCTCTATGACACTTGGGCTCATCTCGCTCACGACCAGCGCCGCGATCGCCGCAAAGAGCGCCACAGGACGCCCCAACGCGGAGCCAAGGAACATCCCGAACGACACAAGAAGCGCGAACACCGCGACAAGCTCGAAATACGCCCTCAGCAGATTCCAGCCAAAGCCGTCCGCCCGCACCAGAAGATTGACATCTCTGCGAGGGCGAAGCATCAACCCGGACTTTCCTTCATTGCGAAACGAAAGCGCACCGGGGGTGCGTTCGCCGTCTGCAGGCGAAGCCGCCAGCGGAACCTCGACAACGGCCTTGGTTATGTTGCTTACGCATCCCGACCAAAGGCTTTCGCCGTCATCGAACGCAAGCCACCCGCGCACATCCTGGCGCATGTCGTAGTCGTTTGTGAAGCGCAGCCTTGCACACATGCCCGACATTGCGCCGGCGCCGAGGGCCATGTCGCGCGGCAGCGCGAAACTCCAGACGGCCGTTTCGTTCGTGCCGACCGTCTCATAGCGGTCGAAGGCCCTCTGCGCCAAGAAGCGAAGGACAACAGACTTCTTGGTCTTCTTTATCGCGTCCGAGGTGGACGGATCATTTACAAACGCTTCGTACATTGCCCGCGCCTCCTCTTGAGGCGTCGGCAGCACAGGCGAAAGCACATGCCTGCAAGGACGGGAAAGCGGCTGACGCACCAACTCGACGCAGGCCGCAGCAGCAAGAACAATCGCTCCGGCAAAAGTAAGGGCGGCCGTCTTGGCTATGACAATCGATGTGTAGCGCACAGGCCGCACCAAAGTGAGCTGAAGCCGTCTGGACGCACGCTCTGCGGCAATCGAACCCGTAGCGCTGGAAAGAAGCACCACCGAAAGAAGCGCCGCCACGCCGCCAAGCGAATAGTGCACCGTCAACTGCCGCGCACCCTCTTCCGTACCGTCGCCGCCAAACACGATCGGTGCTACAAACATCCATGCCACCGACGCGGCCAGCAGCATCGCAAGCGACTTCGACCGCACAAACGCGGTGAACTCAAGCGAGAAAATCCGCCAGAACGAATTCATCTGCGTTGCCCACCTTTGCAAGGAAAAACTCCTCAAGCGACTCGCCGAGCTCGGCCACACGCCCCTCCGCAACCGACTTGCCGCGATCAAGTATCATTACGCGATCGCACACATCCTCCGCGTCCGCCAGAAGGTGCGATGTCATAAGCACCGTCATTCCGTTCTTTGCAAGCGCCTTGACGAGAGTCTTGACCTCCTTTGTGGATACCGGATCAAGCCCCGAAGTCGGCTCGTCAAGGATGAGAAGCTCAGGCTTTCCCACCAGCGCCGACGCGAGGGCCACGCGACGCGCCATTCCCTTCGAGAAACCCGACACCACGCGATTGGACACATCCTCGAGCTTGACCATCTTCAGCAATTCACGCGTGCGTTCAGCCGCGACCGAACGGCTCAGGTTGCACAGCCCCGCATAGTACATGATGGTTTCGCGCGCAGTAAGGAACGGATGCAGATAGCTGAGCTCGGGCAGATACCCGATCTTCGCTCGCGCCGCCACGGCACGCGGCGAAAGCCCGAATACTGATATCCTGCCGAGCGTCGGCGCAAGAAGCCCCAGTATCAACTTTATCGTCGTGGACTTGCCGCTGCCATTTGGCCCAAGAAGTCCGAATACTTCGCCTTTGCGAACCTCAAGTGAAAGTCCATCGACCGCATTCACGGTCGGCCTTAGCCAAAAGTCGCGGAAGGTCTTGGTCGCACCTTCAATGGATATGACTGAATCGCCGTTCATTGCACATCGCGCTCGTTTATGAAGTGAATACCGATCAGAAGAAACAGCGCCACGGCCGGAACGACGGCCATAAACGCCACGGCAAGATACGCCCACGGAACAGAACCGCCATCGGCAAGCGCATCTGAAAGGCAGTAGTTGCCGAGAGCCGGCAAGACGAAAGCCGTAGCAATGGCGGTCAGGGTCGAGGCTGTGTTTGAGGAAAAGCGCAACGCAAACGCGGCGGACGCCGACATGACGACAAGCGACGGCGCGGCGGCTAGCGCAAACGCAGGCAAAAGCCGTGACGCAAGAGCTCCATCAAACCTGTATGCAACGCCTAACGCCGCCACGACAAGCGCAAGGACGTTTGAAGTAAGCGCAAAACGAAACCGTTTGAATCTGTTCAACAATGCCGCCGCAACGACCGGCAGGATGCACGCACCGAGCGCAACCGCCAACGACGGACCCCAGAGTCTTGCGATATCGCCAGTCGTCGCCGCCAACGCGCCGCCGATCTCAGCGCCGCGCACGACAGTCAACGACACCAGCGACACCGTTGCGGCAAACACGACGTAGGCAACCAGGCACCCGCAGGCCTTCCAAAGGAAAAACGCCGTTCGCGAAACCGAATGCGCCAGCGCCGACTGCGCAGTGCCCGACTCCAATTCGCGTCGGAAAGTACGCAAAGTTCCCACATATGCGATCACCGAACCGCCGAGAAGCAATGCTGAAATTCCGGCGTCCCTCGCCATTCGCGAGGGCTCGCCGAACTGATGGTAGTGGAACGCAGGCGCAAGCGTAGTCAACGCAAGCGACGCCAGAAGAACCAGCAATGCAAGAGGCTCCCCTAATATCTCAAGCGCCGTCGCATAAACGATGGCACGGCCGCGTCTCATCAATGCCAATGCGTCAGAAAACAGGAATCAAAGAATCCTGGTAAAGGAACCAAGCAACGGCGCCCATCACCAAGCAAGCCGCAACCTGGACAATCATGCCGAGCATCGCCACGAACGCAGGCACGTCAGCCACTGTCTCTTTGGACTGGGCAGGTGCAAACGCCGGGACGTTCGTCGACACCGCAGGCATGTCGGGGATGTCTGGGATATCCGCAACAGGCGCGGCGTCCGCCGAGGCCGCAGGAGCGGCAGCGGCAGCAGGGGCCGAGGTTGGGGCGGTTGGCTTCTTGACGCCAAACTTGCCAGCGGGACGAACTCCCAGACCAGCCGGACGGGATATCTTGAGCGTCTTGCGCTGCGTTGCGGTAACCGACTCTGCCGCGGCCGCAGGAGCAGCAGGAGGCTCAGGGGTTGCAGCCGGCTGGGGCGGCGCCACGACTGTGGCGGTCACAACCTTGGCGGGCTGGCTCGCTGTGGCAGGACCATCTGCAGGAAGATCCACCGGACGCTTGATGCGGATGGTCTTCATTGGAGCACCATCGTTCTTGACCGGAGCCGCACCGACCGCAGTGGAGAGCGATATCCGTGAAGTCTTGGATTTCGCCGCCTGCTTCTGCGCATCGGAGATGTCTTTCACTGGCTCTGCGATTATGCCAGTCTTATGGAGAATGGCCTGCTGCGGAATCGGAGACGTAAGGCTCTTGAGATTCTTCGTAACCGCCTTGAGCGTAGTAAGCGCGTCACCCGCCACAGCGACTGCGACCGGCTTGGCGACCGGTGCGGCGACTGGCGCGGCAACAGGCTTGGCTACCACCGGCGCGGCAACAGGCTTGGCTACCACCGGCGCGGCAACGGGCTTCTGCGGCTGCGCGACGGGGGCAACAGGCGCCTGTGCAGCAGGCGCGACTGGTGCGGGCGCGGCAGCAGCCGGCGCTGGCGGCTTCACGGGCGTCAGCCCCGAACCGGGCTTGCGTATCACGGGTTTCGTCGGCAGCTTCAGTCCGCTCTTGAGCACCGGAGCGGCAGGAGCGGCCGGCATCTTCAGACCAGGCTTCAGCGGCGACGCCGTGGACACCGTCTTGAGCGGCGACGCAGGCTTGGGCGGGAGCTTCAGGCCACCGGCAAGCGCTGGCTTCGGAGGCAACTTTACGCCAGGCCTAAGCGCACCAGACAACGTTGGCCTTCTGATGGTCTGTCCAATCGGGGACGCGCCCGGTGCGACGGGCTTGCCCAGCGGATTCGCCTTGGGTGGTTCAACGGCAGGTGACGGTGTGGTAGGTGTTTCTTCAGCCATGGCTCGCTCCTCTCTTACCCTGTTGAAATGTCTTGCGAAGTGGCGGCTTGATCAAACCGCCATAACCTCAGATTCCTTTGCCTTGAGTTCGGCGTCGATCTTTGCGATGGCGGCGTCGGTCGCCTTCTGGATCTTGTCAAGAAGAACCTTAAGGTCGTCTTCGGAGATCTTCTTGTCCTTTTCAAGCTTCTTTGCCGCATCGTTCGCATCGCGGCGCACATTGCGCATGGCGACCTTCTGGGCCTCCGCCTGGCCCTTGGCGACCTTTACGATTTCCTTGCGGCGCTGCTCGTTGAGCTCCGGCACGGTGATTCTGAGAACCTTGCCGTCAGTCTGGGGCGTCACGCCGATATTTGCGGCCAGGATCGCCTTGTTCATCTCTGCAAGCACGGTCGGGTCGAACGGCGTTATCTTTATCTGACGCGGTTCGGGCGTCGATATCGTGCCGAGGTTCTTTATCGGTGTCGGGCAGCCATAGTACTCGACCCTGATCTGGTCGACCATCGCCGGATTTGCCTTGCCCGTGCGGAGACCTGCGAACTGTGCCTTCAACGCATCGAAGCTTTTCTGCAGCTTGGCGTTTGCGTCGTTCAAAACATCACTTGTCGTTTCCATGTATTTACCTTATAGCCTTTCTTAAGATTGTCATCGGCTGCGAATCAGCCCTTTGCGCTTACGAGCGTGCCGACCGCCTCGCCCTTCACGACGCGCTCCAGCGCATCGCCATCAAAGAAGTCGAACACCACGATTGGGATTCCGTTATCCATGCAGAGGGCGAACGCCGCGGAATCCATGACCTTCAACCTCTTCTCGAGGGCGGTCTCATACTTCAGCGAGCCATACTTCTTGGCCTTGGGATCCTTCTTCGGGTCGGCCGTGTAAACACCGTCCACCTTGGTCGCCTTGAGAAGCGCATCCGCATCGATCTCGCTCGCACGCAACGCCGCGGCGGAATCGGTCGAGAAGAACGGATTGCCGGTGCCGCCCGCAAAGATCAGCACGCGCCCCTTCTCAAAGTGGCGAAGCGCCTTTCTCTGGATGAACGGCTCGGCGAAACTCGGCAGGTCGATCGCCGTCATGACACGCGTCGGAACGCCGATCGACTCCAACGCGTTCATCATGGCCAGACCGTTTATGATCGTGGCGAGCATGCCCATCGAATCGCCCGTTACGCGGTTCACGCCCTTGCCGGCACCAGTGAGGCCGCGGAATATGTTGCCGCCCCCAAGCACAATGCCAACCTCGACTCCTAGCGCGTGAATCTTCTTGACTCGCTCTGCCATAAAGGCAAGATTCTTCGGGTCGATGCACTCGCCCGTTTCGCGGTTGCCAAGAACCTCGCCAGACAGCTTAAGCAGTATCCGGCGATATTTAAGTTTACGTGATGCTTTTTTCACGGTGAGAATTATACCATAACATCCTGAGGAAAGCAAACAACCTGCAGACCCTTCTTACACCTGCATGAATCCTGTCGCCGCTAAAGACTTGTCGTTCTCTTTTGCCCTCTCCACCGCGGCCTTTGCCATCGGACGGAAGTCAGACAGAAGGCGGCGCCATATCTCGGCCTGGTTGACGAACGTCTCGAGCGCGGCATCGAACGCAGCGTCATCAATCACACGAAGCGAAAGCCGCTGCACTACGATGTAGGTGTCGGATTCCGAGGCCTTTGCAAAGAACGCATCGGTCTGCAGGCTTGCCTCAAGCATCAGGTCCGCAAAATCGGCGCGACCCTCCGCAGGCGGTGCACCGACCTCTGCAGAAAGAGTCACCCTGTCGCCATCAGCGACTATGATGACGATGATGCCATCAATGTCAAGCGCCGCGGCATTGTTGTCAGCAACGAGATCCGCCACGTTATGACGCGCAGCGAAGTCAGCAATCAATTCTTTGAAGTCCATTGTATGTCCTCCAGTTGTATCAATAGGAAATTTGACACATATTATACCATAATGGGACAGCTAGGTGTTTCCAAATATCTATTTCTATATTCGATAAACCAAGTCAAAGCCGTTAATCAATAAGCAACAATGCAAATACAATATCTGCCACCTTAATTGATTTGTAGTTCACAGGCCCAGGTCTTACTTTTAGCGCAAATTCCACATTGGAACCAAGCACCGCAATAAACGCCTTATGCAACAGCTTTGTAACAACCGATTGTCCGCAGTCATAATAATACACCTTGACCCTGATTGGCACATGCTAGCGAACTATCAACGCAAACTCACAAGCCTCAAGTTAAGTTCGGTGAATCTTCTGGCCTTTCAACATTCGTCACGGGTACCATATGACAATCTTCCTGCTGGATGCAACGGACATCTAGTTCGCGGCGGCCTGGCGGAATTCCACGCGGCGAAGGAACCGTATCTGCAGGCAGGTAAAGCCTATCAGGGCAGTCCCAAGATACCACGCCATGGTAGTGGCGGTGGAGAAACGGAGGTTGTTGTACGCCTCCTTCCATATTTGAAGCGAAAGCACTTGCGTCGCGTCACCAGGTCCGCCAAATGTCAACAGGAATATCGAACCCATCCCCTGGAATGCCGCGATGAACGCACCGACAAAGTTTATGACCATCAGCGGCGCGAGCTGCGGCAGGGTTATGTGCCTAAGGCGTGCGAAAATCCCTGCTCCGTCTATTGCGGCGGCTTCATAGTAATCCTGCGGCAAAGATCCAAGCGCAGCTATATATATGAGAGAGCTTATGCCGGCCCCGGCCCAGACACCAGGCAATATGCAGCAAACCATCGCCCAGGCAGGGTCAAGCAGCCACGAATGGCGAGCAATCCCCACGGACATCAATATCTGGTTAAGTATTCCGTTCTCCGTCGGATCAAACATCAGCTTCCAGAGAAGCGTGACGACAAGCGCACTCGTCAAGTGCGGAAGAAAGTACATAAAGCGGAAGAAAACCTTTCCGCGCGGTATCTCACACAGCATTATCGCCAAAACGACAGGTGTAACGAACCCGAGAGCAAGCGTTATGCAAACATATTCCAATGTCCGTAGCCAAGCAAGCCAGAATCCGGAATCCGTCGAAATGCGTATAAAGTTGTCCAAGCCTACCCACGCGGCGGAACCGACTATGCGGTAGTCCTGAAACGCCATGACGGCACCCTTCAACAAAGGATAATAGCTCCAAAGCAAAATGGAGAGCAATGCCGGCGCAAGAAAAAGCCATGGAACAATCCGTTGTGGATGGCGCTCCGACAGATCGTCGCTGCGAGACTTCGGATCAGCCGTACGAGCCTTGCCCCTGTAAATCAACCAACACGAAACCAGCACCGAAAAAACAATCACCCCAAATATCACGCGTGCGTACGGACGGGCATTACGGACTTTTGAATCGTCCGAATCGAACATCAATCCGCGATTGGCGTCCGCATTTATGGATGCAAGCGCGGCCTTGCAGTCCATCGTGCGACCTGCATCCGACAGCAGAAGCCCAAGAAGACGCCTCTGCACCAAATCGCTCGCGCCTTGCCAAAAGCCGACCCAAGGTTCCGTCGCCGCCTTTATCCTGCCTGCTGCGAGATCGGCGTACATGGTCCTCACCCCATACGGCAATGATTCCGCCTCCGCCGCAAAACCAAGACGGACCAGATCATCGGGGCGGCACCACATAACCCGGCCTTCAGCCACGTTGCGCCGAATCTCTTCATCCGCGATTTCAGGGGAAGCAAGCGCCTTGAGGCTCTGATACACCAGATCTCGATCTTCCTTGGGACGACTTGCCACGGATTCGCTCATCGCATAAAAGTGCCTGTGAGCCTGAAGAATCCGAACACCTCCATCGTCCGCCGCCGGGAACGGCATGACGCCAATCAGCTCTGGAGGGAACGATAACGCGTCAGTGAGGCGTCGGACTAGATCCTCCCCGCCAAAGACCGCCGCGATCTCGCCAGAAGTGAAAAGAGGACCTATGTCGTCCGCCGCACTTAAGGTCGGCAGTCCACGTACGACATCCAGCCGCACCAAATCCTGAAGGAACTCAGCGGCCTTGACCGCGGCAGGCGAATCAAAGCAGGCCTCGAATGATCCGTCTTCCTTCTCCCTTATTATGTCGCCGCCGGCGGACTGCACCCACGGAAGGAATCCCCAAGGACGATTCTCCACGGCAAATGCACGGCGGCCCGGCTTGGTAAGGGCAACGCACCAGTCGCGGAACTCGGACCATGTGAACGGCGGCTTCTCAGGGTCCAGCCCCGCCAATGCCACCAAATCCTTGCGGTATACAATTCCGTAATAGGCCGTTCCAGGAGTTGGCAGCGCCCACACGTGGCCATCCTTTACGCGTACCCTGTCCCAAAGGTCGTCGGACGACGGAATGCCTTCCCACTCGTCGAGCGGATACACAAACCCTTGCTCAACGTCATGGCGAAGAATGTGGAACCACGCCTTGTATATGTCCGGCGCGGTTCCCCCGGCAAGGGCGAGCATGAAAGTCGCGCGTCCACCCGCTCCAGGCAAAGTGAGTCCGCCCCATTTTACTGGAGAGAGCGTCTCATCCCTCTTTGCAAGATCAAGAATGGCCCGTGTCTCGGGCGACTCCGGATGGGTCGGGTCGTATGCAAAAAGAAAACTGACCTCCGTCTTTGCGAAGGCCAGCATCGGCGCCAAAGCGAAAATCGCAAAAAGGCGCTTCATCAGTCAAGTACATCCGAAACCATGCCGCGTGCGACCTTGCGCGCAACAGATTCGCCAGCAAGCGTCTGCAGCACCACAAGTGCAAAAAGCAAAGCGGAGCCAGGGGCCTGACCGGTCACAAGGTTGCCGTCCGATACGACAGGCACGTTCGTATATGGCCGGTCAAGCTCCATCATCATGCTTGGATAGCAAGTCATGTGAAGGCCTTCGTCTGCAACACCGGCGTCCACAAGCACCGTCGGCGCGGCGCAAATCGCGCAAAGCAGGCGGTCTTCCTCCTTCTGGCGGCGCAGGCGCTCGATGAGCGGCTTGCAGGCACGAAGGTTTTCCGTACCCTCACCGCCACCAGGAAGAATTATCGCATCATACTCGTCCTCGCTCACTTTGGAGAACAAAGCATCGGATTTCATGGATATGCCATGTGCGCTTCGCACCTCAATAGAGTCGCCGATTGCCGCAGTCACGACGTCTACACCGCCGCGGCGCAGCACGTCTATGATGGACACCGCCTCTATATCCTCGAATCCATTAGCCAGCGGAACAAGTACCTTTGCCATACGCATCTCCTAGGGCAACAGCTAATCAAAGCGTGTTGCGCGCCACGTTGCACTTTATCTTGCGCCCAAGCAGGTCCTTGTCGTTCAGCGCGCTGATGGCGGCATCGACCTCTGCACGGTTTGGCATGTGCACAAACCCAAAGCCCTTGGACTTGTTGTTGTAGCGATTGGTGATGATTCGTGCTGAGTTGACCTTGCCGAAAGCCTCGAACTCCTTGCGAAGCTGATCCTCGGTCAGGTCGTAGCTGAGGTTTCCGACGTATATCTCTATCGATCCGTCGGTCGGCGCATGATGCAGCTTTTCAGCCTTGTCGAATTTCTTTGCAGGATTCTTGGGCTGCGCCTTCTTGCCGCCGCATGGGCAGGCAAACTTGCAGACCACAAGCGCCGTCAATGCGCCTACGACAAACGCCGCGATCGAAAGCGCGATCGCGGCGCAGGTGTTGGGCGCTTCGAAAAGCGCAATCGCCTGCTTGATGCATGCTAGTGTCATTACCTATTTCCTTCTCTTTCTTTTCTTCTCTTCGTGTCGCCGGACATTCCGGTCAACTGTTTCTGTAATCTCCGAGCGACTTCATGCGGCTCGGATGGCGTAGTTTGCGGAGCGCCTTCGCCTCAATCTGACGGATTCGCTCGCGGGTGACGTTGAAGAGCCGCCCAACCTCCTCAAGAGTGCGGCTGCAACCGTCGGTAAGACCGAAACGGAAGTCAACAACCTGCCGTTCGCGGTCGGTCAGTGTTTCAAGTATCTCCCTGATGCGTTCCTTAAGGAGATGCCCCTCCGTGACCTCGAAGGGATTTTCGCTCGACAGGTCGGGGATGAAGTCCCCGTAATGCGCGTCGTCGTTGTCGCCGACCTTGGACTGCAGCGAAATCGGCTGCTGGGCCATCTTCCTGACGGCCTTGACCTGGTCGAGCGGCATGTTCATTTCCGCGGCGAGCTCGTTCTCGTTCGGCTCACGGCCAAGCGTCTGGATGAGCTTCTTCTGCACACGCATCAGCTTGTTGATCGTCTCGATCATGTGAACCGGTATGCGGATGGTCCGCGCCTGGTCGGCAATCGCACGCGTGGCGGCCTGCCGGATCCACCACGTCGCGTATGTCGAGAACTTGTAGCCTCGCTTGTACTCGAACTTCTCGACGGCCTTCATCAGGCCGGTGTTGCCCTCCTGTATGAGATCCAGGAAGCTGAGTCCGCGATTCATGTACTTCTTGACGATCGAGATGACCAGCCTCAAGTTGGCCTCAACCATCTTGGTACGGGCGACCTGACCGTTCTTGAGCACCTTTCTGAGCTCGGAGAACGTCGCCATGAACTCCTGCGGCGGCATGCCGAACAGGACTTCCAGACCGGCCATCTTCTCGCGCAGAACGGCTAGGTCTCGTTCGCGCTTCTTGGATGCCTTGGTCTGCATGAGGTCGGCCTGTTTCTTTACGAACGAACGGTACGGGAGGTAAATCCTCTCGTCGGCCTCCATGCAAAGGGTCTCAAGAACCTTCTGCTTGAAGCTCATGTCGTCGAAACACGTTCTGAGCGCGCTTCTGGCGTTCGAAAGCGTCTTCTCGGCACCGCGCACAGCAGCCGGCGAGGGCTTCTTCTGGGCGATGGTCGAAAGATACTTGTCGCTCGCCTCCCTGAGGCGCTTCTCAATAACCTTGAGATCCTTGCGAAAGCCGGGGATGAGCGCCATGTAGGCGTCGCGATTGTCCTCGAACTTATCGGTAACGATGCGGTCGAAGCGTTCGCTCTGGCCCTCCAGCTTGTCGAGCATGGACGCATACATCGGCGGAGCGAAGAGAAAGCGATTGAACATGTCGCGAATCTTCACTTCGGCGTCTTCAATCGTCTGGCAGATGTCAACCTCCTCGTCTCGCGAAAGAAGCTGCACCTGGCCCATCTGATGGAGGTACATGCGGATCGGATCTTCGATCATCTCCGCAGCACGGCTCTTGGGATCCGACGCCTTTGCGTTCTTGGCCTCTATATACTTCTTGACGTCCTCCTCGCGGATGACGTGCACGCCAAGCGCCTCAAGAATCTTAAGGTATCTGTCGGACTGGATTGCATCGACTATGTTCTGAGGGAGTATCTGATTGAGCTCCTCGTAGGTTACATAGCCTCCGTTCACTTCACTGCGGCGCTTTACGTCGTTTATCACGTCGTTCAGCTCCGTCTCGCGCAGAATGGACATGCCTTCCATCGAAGGCAGGATTGCGTCGACATCATCAATGGCCTCGTCGGCCGCGGCAAACGCCGGAAGCGGAGCCTCATCCAGCACAACCTCGCCGTCCTCTTCCGAAACCTTGCCCTCCTGCTGCTCGACCTCGGCGGCAAGCTTGTCGGCGTCAAGAGAAGCAACCTCCGCCTCTATAGTCGCATCATCTGGCGGAAGATCATCGGAATCAAGCACATCATCTTCAGAAATCGACGCACTGCGGATATTAACCGCAGACGATTTCTTCGCTTTCGCAGGCGAAGACGACTTTTTTTTGCCAGTCCCCTTCGAGGACTTCTTTATCGTCACCATTTAGATATTGCTCCAGTCTACAGTCTACCCGACTGCACTTTGTCAAGTGAGCGGGTAGTATATCATAATATCCCTGCCAATGTCTAGAGCCAATATTTTTGACTGGGGAACTGCCTATTTAGTCAAAGAATCGCCCAAGAACAGACGCCAACCGCGAACACGTCCGCTGCGACCGTCCTGGCGTGGAGTATAGCGAAAACCGGAAACCTCCACCTCCGAGCCTGCATCAATGACGAAATAATGCGGCGGTTTGGCTTGATCCTTGCTCCACCGCGAGTGCCAGAAGTTGGATATCTGGCCATCAATGGCATTCTCGGCCGCGCCGTCCTCCCGCACGGTCTCTTCGCTGGAAAGAGAAATGAACTTCCAGCTGCCGTGCGGCAGACTTTCGCCCTTGACGTCAAGCAGCTCAAACTCCGCTACGGCGGCGACGCCCTTGCCAGGCCAGTCGGAGTCAATCACGAAAGCGAACTGGCGTGCCTTGACGGGCGCATCCAGCATAACCTCCTGCGAAGCCACTGCATCGGGGAATTCTCCTTTGAGAGTCGGGTTCTCCGGCGGGGTGAACGGTGCAGAATCGCGTTTGGGGGCGGAAATTATGTCAATCTCAGGGTGCATTTCGTCAAGTATGGGCGAATCGACAAATTCAAGGCCATCCATGGGAACATTGCCGCCAAAGTCGAAAACCAGGAATTCATTGACCCCTTCCCTGAGCCAGCAGCCCGGGACGTACATCGTTTGGGTAGGTCCTATGCCCCAGAAACGGCCGAGAGGATGCCCATTCACCCATACATGCCCCTTCTTCCAGCCGCGCACCAGAAGGAACGTATCCGCCGTTGACGTAAAATTCACGTTGAAGCGCTTGAAGTTTAGCGGGTGATCTGCAATATGGCTCTCTTCCTTGCCTTCAAGCGGCGGCACCACCTGGCTCGCAGCCCAGCCAAGCAGCTCCTTGCCATTTAGCGTCACCGGCGGCAGAAGCCCCTTCTCGGAGTTGTTTATGACGGCGCCGAAATTGTAGCGGCTCATGTGCGTAAGCAGTATTTGCAGCTTACCCGCTCCGGCCGGAACGTTGACGCCGCGCTCAGGGAAACGCCTGTCAAGGAAGCCGAGCAGCCTCTTGTCGAGGAACACCGCCGCCTGGTCGCGAATGTTGCGGGCCTTTAGCACTCCACCTCCGATTGTGTCTCCGAGCGCAGTGTAGAGAACAGTGCCGTAGCCGACGTTCAGCATCTCTATCGGAAGAGGCTGTTTCATATTGCCGTCAAGCATCTTGAACGATGGGGTTACGAGCTCGCCGCGAACATCGCTCTTGAACGCCTGCAACGGAACCGGCGGTGGCGGCTCGGGCAGGGCGGCCAGCTCTTCTTCGGTCATGTACTTCTTCATCAGATCGCGTATGGCGTAGAACTTCGGGATGGCCCTTCCCTGCTCACTGATGGGAGCCTCATAGTCGTAGCTGGAAGTCTGGGGCACGAACGGAGAGTTGCATCCGGCCCACCAGCCGAAAGACGTGCCGCCGTGCGCCATGTAAATCGAGAACGATCCGCCGACCGAAAGCATGTAGTCGAGATCCTTTAGCATGTTCTCGACAGGCTTGGTGTGGTGGCGCTGCCCCCATGCGTCATACCAGGCGGAATAGTATTCACCGCACATGAGCGGTCCGCGAGGCTGGACCTCCCTGAGGACCGAAAAGGCGTTCTCGGGATTCGCCGGGAAGTTTGCAACCTTTAGAGTCTCGGGTATTACGCCCTTTGTGAGATGGTATACTGGGTTGCAGGTGAAGATCGGCACGTCAAAGCCGGCCTCGCGCATCGTATCGTACAGTGCGCGTATATACTCCCTGTCGTCGCCGACGAAACCATACTCGTTCTCGTCCTGCGCCATCAGTATCGGACCGCCATGCGTGATCTGAAGGTCCTTAAGCTCGGCCGCAACACGCCTGAGGTACGCCTTCGCCGGCTCAAGATAGCGCGGATCGCGCGTGCGCAGGCGGACGTTCTCCGAACCCTTGTCTATAAGCCACCATGGCAGGCCGCCGAACTCCCACTCGGCGCATGTGTACGGACCGGGACGAAGCAACACCCACATCCCCTCCTCCTGCGCAATGCGGCAGAATTCGGCTATGTCCTTCTCACCGGAGAAGTCGTATTTGCCGCGCTCCATCTCGTGGTAGTTCCAGAACATGTAGGCGCAGACCGTGTTTAGGCCCATTGCCTTGCACATCTGTATCCTGTGACGCCAGTAAGCGCGCGGAACGCGGGCGAAATGCAGCTCGCCGCAGCGAATCTGGAACGGCTTGCCGTCCAACAGGAACGCATCCCGCTCCATCGAAACCTCGAAAGTGTGCGTTGCCGACGCAAAGGCAACGGAACATGCGGCAACGGCCGACATCATAACGAAACGCTTAATCATATCGCAATCGCTCCTTGCATTCATTCCGGGAAAACACCTTCGCGCACTTCGCGCACATAGCTTGAAAACGCATCGCGAACCTCGCTTGCGAGATGCGCATACTGCTTGACGAACGTCGGCACCTTCTCGTTCAGGCCCAACAGGTCGTGCATCACAAGCCACTGCGCATCGCAGACCGGGCCCGCCCCGATGCCGACCGTGACGATCTTCAGGGACGCGGTAACCTGCGCCGCGAGTTCGGCTGGTATGCACTCGAGCGTCACGGCGAACGCACCCGCCGCCTCGACCGCCTTTGCGTCCGCAAGCACCTGCTCGGCCGCTTCACGCGTCTTGCCCTGCCGCTTGAAGCCTCCGTATTCGTTGACGCTCTGTGGCGTCATGCCGACGTGCGCAAGCACGGGAATCCCCGCCTCGGTAAGACGCTTTATGAGACCGCACACCCTGGCGCCGCCTTCAAGCTTGACGGCGTCGGCGCCGGCCTGTATGCACTTGACGGCGTTCATGACGGCCAGATCGTCGCCGCACTGGTAGCTGCCGAACGGAAGGTCCGCGACCACCATGGCGCTCTTTACGGCGCGGGCGACCGCCGCCGTGGCCGACAAGGTCTCCTCGATCTTCACCGGCAGAGTCGTCTCGTAGCCAAGCATCGTCATTCCCATGGAATCGCCAACCAGAATTATCGGCACGCCCGCCTCGTCCGCAAGACGCGCAAAACATGCGTCGTAAGCCGTGCAGCAGCCGAGCTTTTCAACGCCCTTCGACGCCCTTACGGACGCCACATTCCATTTCTTCATGATACTTACCCCCTCCTCAATGTATGTTTCCTCTGGACGGATGGCTCTTCGCCTTCGGCTTTTCGAGCTTAAGGAACGTCGCAAACTTCAAAGCCTCTGCCGGAATCTCATCGCCTGTTGTGTCGGGCATGTCCTTGATGTCCGGCGCGACGGCGTGGGTGTGGTGGAACTTCGACACCGGCCGCACGAGCTCTCGCAGCTTGGCCTTGAATTCATCAAGGCCCTCGCGCGATTCGCAGCTTATAGCGATTGGCGTAACGCCCGTCTCCTCGATGAATCGGGCAAGGTTCTCCCTGGCGACCTCAACATCGAGCTTGTTGGCGACGACAAGAGCCGGACGCGATGCAAGCTCCAGCGAGAATTCATCGATCTCCTTCTGGAGGATCTTGTAGTCCGTCCACGGCTCGCGATTGTCGGTTCCGGCCATGTCGATCACATATACCAGAACGCGGCTGCGCTCAAGGTGCTTGAGGAAATCCAACCCCAATCCGACGCCCTTCGCAGCACCCTCAATGATTCCGGGCACGTCGGCCATGCGAATCTTCGCGTAATCGTCGTATACGATCGTGCCGACAATCGGGTTGAGGGTGGTGAAAGGATAGTTCGCGATCTTGGGCGTGGCGGAAGAAAGCGCCGACAGCAGAGAGCTTTTGCCTGCGTTCGGAAAGCCCAGAAGCCCCGCATCGGCAATCGTCTTCAGCTCGAGTCGCAGGCGCTTCTCTTCGCTCGGGCCGCCCGGGGTGTGCTCGGTCGGCGCCTGGTTGACGGAAGACTTGAAATGTACGTTGCCGAAGCCGCCGGCGCCGCCTTTGGCGACGACAACGCTTTGGCCGGGTTCGGTTATGTCGGCTACGACAAGCCCCGTATCCACATCATAGACCTCAGTGCCCAGCGGAACCGGCACGACAAGGTCCTTGCCGCGCTTGCCGAACATCTTCTGGCCCTGACCGGGTCCACCGTCCTGAGCGAAGCATTTTGGATCATAGTACAAGGAAAGGAGCGAATTCACGTGCTCGGAAGCCTTGAATACCACATCGCCGCCACGACCTCCGTCGCCACCGTCCGGGCCGCCGAACTCAACAAGTGCCTCGCGACGGAAAGACATCTTGCCGTCGCCGCCCTTGCCGCTCCTTACGAGCACCTCAATCTGGTCTATGAATGTCTTGGCCTTCATTTCAACCTTTCTTCTCAACCCGGTATTTTACCATATTTACACTTGTCAGACCAAGCCCGCGGGCCACGTCGCAATTTCATTTCTGGCGGAAGTCGACGAGATGGCCGAGTAGCGAGCGGATTCCACGGTAATAGAAAGAGAAATCGAACAGGTTGCGAGTCGTAGTCAACCGATGAAACAGCGCGCTCGGCTGAAGAAAGCCCTTGTAGACCTCGCGAATGGCGCACTTTATGTCGGCTTCGCTCACAAGCGGCGTCTTGGTGATCGCACGACGCATGTCATACTCGTCCCAGTCAAGCGTCGAAAGCCCGTCGTTTTCCTTGAGTTCGCGGAAAAGCGGCGTCCCTGGATAGGGTATCGTCAACGTGCACTGCAGTGTCGAAGCCCAGCCTTTCGCAAGCAGCCGCCGCGCAAAGCGCACGGTGTTGGCGACTTCCGCCGGGCCTTCCCATGCATGCCCGAACATGAAAGTAAGGTGCACGTCGAGTCCAGCCCTGTGCGCCCATTCACAACCCTTCTCCACATCCTCCACCTTGAGCGCCTTCACGAAGCGGTCGAGGGTCGTCTGATTGGCGGATTCGACGCCGAACAGCACAAGCCTGAAACCAGCCTTGCGCATAAGCCTGTAGTCGTCGAACGTCAGGCGACCGAAGCGCATGTTGCAGTCTATGCGCAACCTTTTGGGCAATCCGCGGCGAATAAGTTCATTGCAGAAGGTGTCCAGCCACTTGCCGACAGGCAACGAGCCGGAATCATCCATTATCTCCTTGACCCCGTACTTGTCCACGAGCATCTCGATCTCGTCGACCACATCAATGGGATCGCGGGTGCGGTAGGTCGGGTAGAGGGTCGTCCAGCTGCAGAAAGTGCACTTCGCATGCCAGCAATCGCGGCCGGACATTATGTACGTACCCGGAGTGCGGCGAAAGTTGCCGTTCTTCTCCGCGTACAGGCGCCAATTCACTAGATCGCGGTCGATCCATGGCGCAGAGTTCAGATCGTGGTCGAGCTTGAAGCGGCCCGTGTTCTTTATTTCGTCGCCATCACGGAACCATATGCCCGATTCGTATTTCGAGGCATCGCCGCCGGACGCCAGAAGGTTCTTCAAGAGAAAGTCCCAATCGCCGCCGGTAAGGATGAAGTCCACGCCGCAGGCCTTCATGGACTCTTCGGGAAGAGCCGTTACATGGTCGCCCACGAGTATCGTCCTGAAACCTTGGCCTTTGTGGGAGTCTATCCATCGCCAATGGCGCTTGACGACGGGGGTTTTTGTCTCAAGGACAACATAATCCGGCCTGAAAGATGCAAGGCGAGCTTCGAATTCGTCGTCCGAAAGCTCGCCTGCGATTCCATCCAGGAAGAGCACGTCATGCCCTTCCTTCTTCATCATCGTCGCCGCCGTGGCCGGCACGACGGGGAAGATGTACGTTGGACGCGAGAACCACTGGAACTGGCGGTTCTGCGTCAGCAGCGCGACGCCCTTCTCCGACTTGAGAGGCGGATAGCAGATGGCGACGCGCATTGCTCAGATTACCACTTGTATCCGAGGCCGACGATGTAGCGGGTGTCGCTCGACTTGCGTCCTGCGCTCGGGGTGCTGTTGTAGTCCCACTCGATCTTGCAGAGGAGGTCGAAGTCCATGAGGACCTTCGTCGTGAAGCCTACGTCGGCCTTCGCGAGATAAACGTCGGAATCATCCAGGTCGGGCATCCACTCGCAGTTGTGGAAGAACTCGACGGTCTCGTTCCACTTCGGATAGTACTTGAGGTGGTGGGCATAACGGAAGGTCGCGTAGCTCTTCTCGGCCGAATCGTCCTTGTTGGCGTAGTCAGTACGGACCCACGCGAAGCCGGCTTCCTGGCTGAAGCTCCACTTGCCCGTCAGATCGAAATTGGTCTTGTCGAGCCACTGGTAGCCAAGACCGCCGCCGAGGCGGAGACGGAAGTCGAGGCCTGCGATGTCGTCGCGCTCCCAGCGTCCGTTCTCGTAGGTATACACGCGGGTCGACCAGAAGTGGTCATGCTGGCCCTCGAACTCCATACGGTCGGTGGTCTTGTCCTTGTTCTTCTTGGACGTGCCCGTCTCGGTGTAATAGTAGCCGAAATCGACGTTCAGGCGGTCCTTTTCCCAACGGCGGTTGACGTTCGCGATCACGCTGGCGGAGTTGTTGTATGTGTTTCCGCGCGTAGAGTTGTAACCGATGTTCACGGAGCCGTGCCACTTCTCCTCCTCCGGGTCGGTACGCTTGACGTCATCCATGTTGACGGGCTGGGCGTTGACTACCAGCGCGCCGTCGGCGACGGAGACCGCGAGCTCCTCCTTGGTGCCGTCATTGTATTCGACGACGTGCATCTTGTCGCTTTCGAGCAACGCGATGTTCTCTACCTTTATCTCGACTTTGCCGATGTCGTCGGACTTGAACGTCAGCACGCCATCGCGTATGACGTCTGCCGTGCCCGTAAGGAACGAGCCGGACTTGAGCGTAACCTTGTCGGCGAATGCCGACATGGATGCGGCGGCGATTGCGGCCGCCATGATGATCGTCTTATTTGTCATGATTTTATACCTTGCTTTGAGCCGTTTTCGGCTTAAGGGATATTATACCATATTTTGCGCACATTGATGCGCCTATCACTTATGTACGCTGAGCACTTAGCAAAGGGGGTGAATCTCGCAACCGACTGGCACCTTGGGAGAGCGGGCGTCTCGCCCGCTCATAAGGAGATGTAAACCTTCCATCTTCGCGGACGAGACGTCCGCTCTCCCAGTGTAGGGCCGCCCTTCCAATTTAGACTCTGTGGCGAGAAGACGAGGCGATTTGCGCAGGACTGCGACCCGAAGACATACTAGTGTATGTCGAGCGGTCGCAAGGACGCGGAAATCGACCACCCTTGAAGGCGAGCACGGTTGCGGCGAATCCTGCCGCAACTAGCAAAGGCAGACAAGGGCAAAGGCGGCGTTATGCTATGCCGGCAGGAAGAAAAGAAGGACGAGATTCGTAAGATTAAATAGACCATGGTTCAGAATCGTGCACCATAGCCTGTCTGTCTTGCGGTAGAGCCAGCATTGCGCCAACCCAAAGAAGAAAAGCGCAAGAAAGGCATTGTTCAATTCAATAAGCGCGAACGAATGCTCCGACGCGACTCTCGTAAAGTCGATATAATGCGCGAACGAGAAAAGCGCCGCGACAGGTATCGCAAGCAGCATCGGCGCACGCCAAGTGCCGCGCCAGCGCCGTGCAATGCACAATGGCATTTTCCAGAGCAAGAAGCGGAACAAAACCTCTTCGATTGCTGGCACTATCACCACAACCTGTGCCACAATAAAGGCAAATGTCATGTTCCAGCCGGCGTAGCGCTTGACGAACTCGACCTGCGCCTGATCGGGCAGCTCCACGCCGAACAGCTTTGCCACCGCTCCAGTGACGAACGAAAGCGTGACCGCGGCAAAGAAAACCGCCGGCCACGCCATCAATGTTGCGGTCAGTCTGCTCACGCCTGGGCCGCCGCCTCCGCGCCGGTTCCGCGAATCTTGATGTGAAGCTCGCGGAGCTGCTGCTCGGTGACGAAGTTCGGCGCGTTCATCATGAGGTCCTGCGCCTTCTGGTTCATCGGGAACGCAATCACCTCGCGGATGTTGGGCGTATCGGTGAGAAGCATCACCATGCGGTCGACGCCCGGGGCGATTCCGCCGTGGGGCGGCGCGCCGAAGCGGAACGCGTTGTAGAGGCAGCCGAACTTCTGCTTGACGACATCAGGCGAATAACCGGCGATCTCGAACGCCTTCTCCATGATATCGATGCGGTGGTTGCGGATAGCGCCGGACGAAAGCTCGATACCGTTGCAGACGACGTCGTACTGGTATGCGACCACGTCCAGCGGCGCCTTCGTGTTGAGCGCCTCAAGTCCGCCCTGGGGCATCGAGAACGGGTTGTGCGAGAAGATGATCTTGCCGGTCTCGGGGTCCTTCTCGAAGAACGGGAAGTCGACGATCCAGCAGAACTTGTAGCAGTTGTGCTCGCGGATGTCGTTCGTGAGGTGGTCGGCGATGTCGGTGCGGACAAGCCCGGAGAGCCTGTGGCACTCGTCCACCGGAGCGGCCATGAAGAAGAGCGCGTCGCCCGGCTCCATGCCGACGATCTGCTTCATCTCCTCAAGCTGCTCGGGCGTGAGGAACTTCGCGATCGGGCCCTTGAGCTCGCCTTCCTTGGTCCAGCTGATGTAGCCGAGGCCCTTGCCGCCGTTCTCCTTCACGTTGTGCTCGCGCTTGTCGAACCACGTGCGCGTCTCGACACCGACGATTCCCTTGACGAGAAGGCCCTTGACGAGTCCGCCCTGCTCGACGCACGAGGCGAACGCCTTGAAGCTCGCGCGGCGGAAGAAGTCCGACATGTCCTGCCACTTGAGCGGGTTCCTGAGGTCGGGCTTGTCGCTGCCGTAGACCATCATCGCGTCGCGATACTTGATGCGCGGCCACGGGGCCTCGTTGCAGGTCCAGGTGGAGAACTTGCGGAAGGTCGCCGAAACGACGTCCTCGACGACGGCGAAGATCTCGTCCTGCGTCACATAGCTCATCTCGATATCGAGCTGGTAGAACTCGCCGGGCGAGCGGTCGGCGCGGGCGGCCTCGTCGCGGAAGCACGGCGCAATCTGGAAATACCTGTCGAAGCCCGAGACCATCAGGAGCTGCTTGAACATCTGCGGCGCCTGCGGCAGGGCGTAGAACTGACCACGATGGATGCGGCTCGGCACAAGGTAGTCGCGCGCACCCTCGGGCGAGGATGCGGTCAGAATCGGAGTCTGAAACTCGTTGAAGCCCTTCTCCCACATCTTCTCACGCAGGAACTTGATCACGTTCGAGCGAAGGATGATGTTGTTGTGGAGCTTCTCGCGGCGAAGGTCGAGGTAACGGTGCTTGAGGCGCACGTCCTCGCTCTCGTCGGCCTTCTCGTCGGGGATGTAGATGGGCGTAACCTCGCTCGCAGCCTCCATGACAAGCTCGTTGGCCTCGATCTCGATCTCGCCAGTGGGAAGGTCGGGGTTGATGGTATCGGGCGTCCTCAGCTTCACCTCGCCGGTCACGGTGATGACGCTCTCAAGGTGCGCCTTCTCAACAAGCCCGAAGAAGCTGCGGCTCGGATGGACGACTATCTGCGTAAGGCCGTAGTGGTCGCGAAGGTCCACGAAAAGGATTCCGCCATGGTCGCGAAGGCGGAACATCCAGCCGGAGAGACGAACGGTCTTGCCCGCGTCAGAGGCGCGGAGCTCGTTGCATGTATGGGTACGATATGGATGCATTGTCTTTCTTGCTCCTAAAAATTGGTCGCATATTATAACATATTGCCCGCATCGGCGGCAAGCGACCATCATAATAGGAATATCCCCCATGCCCAAAGGCACCTATTTTGCCGCTACCCCGCACCCCTTGAAGCTCTACCCCGCACCCCTCGAAGCTCTGGTGCGCACCATGAGTTACAAAGTACTAGTACTTTTGATCAAAAGTACTAGTACATTTGCGCAAAAGTACTAGTACATTTGGCCAAAAGTACTAGTACTTTGTAACTTTTCCTTTTAAGCAACGGAACGAGGGGTTTATGGTTGGCGTCGTATCATGCCATACGACGCGATGCCGCCATGGAAAGGGAGACCGCGGCAAACACCAGAAGCGCTCCCAAAACAAGGAACGCCACAAAGTGTTCCTCCCAACGGTCATAGGTATCTGCATCGAGCGCAGTGGTCTCAAGCTGGTCGATTTCCTCAAGAGCCTTTTCGAGCGAGTCGCGGTCGTTGACCGGGAAGTATGTGCCGCCGGTAACGGACGCTATCGACTTAAGCTGCCGTTCGTCAAAGGTCATGTCGGCACGCTGAATGATTGTGCGCCCGAAGAAGTCGCGCCCGAATACAGGCGTGTTGCGCGATTTTGTGCCGACGCCGATCGCATACACCTTCACGCCCATCTTCGCCGCCGCCTTTGCCGCTTCGTCAGGCTCTACCGCGCCAGTGTTGCTGACGCCGTCCGAAAGAAGAATGACTATCTTCGACTTCGGTTTCGCGTCCTTCAGCCGGGCTAGGGCGGTTGCGAGGCCATCCCCTATCGCCGTCATCTGCTCGTCCTGCGCTATTGCGCGTCCGTTGGAATCCAAGGCGACGGAAGGTATTTCGACGCCCTTGAGCACGTTGAGAAGCGCATCGTGGTCTGCGGTCAGCGGCGAACGCGTGGCGGCATAGCCGCCAAACGTGACAAGGCCGATGAGATCGTCCGGACGCTTCTCGACGAATTCGGCGAAAAGCTTCTTCACCACCGCAAGGCGCGTCGTCTCACGCGAATACTGCACGCCCTTCGGCGTAAGGTCGAGCGCGTCCATCGAGCCCGAGACATCCACCGTCATCGCAATCGCTATCGCGTCCACGGACTTCCTCTCGTGCGCGAGGGGCGTGCGCGGACGCGCCGCCGCCACAATCAGCATCGCAAGCCCCGCAAGCATGATGAAAGGCGTAGCGGCGGCGACCTTCGCCCTCCACCCGGCCGCCCTGGACGGAAGGCGCGATATCGCAGGGAACCTCAGCCCCGATCTTTTCGCGCACCTCAGAAGTCGCCACGCGGCAAACGCAAGCGGCAGCGCCATAAGAAGCATCATGGGGCTCGCGAACTTCACCTTGCGACCTCCTTCGAATCGCCCTTCAGGTATCCGCGCGCAGAGTCCGTCGCATCGTCCGCCATTTCCGGCGTCGCCTCCACACCGGCGAACTTCACCATGTCGGCGCTCTCAAGGAACTTCCTGAGCGCGGCGGTATCGCATATGCGGCCTTCCGAAGCGCCGCATTCGCGCAAGAACTCCTCGGTCGTCAGGTGCGGGGCGCGAATTCCGTACTTGCGCTGCACATACCTGCGAACGACCATCGTCAACTCCACATAGAAGTCCTTGTATCTGCCGCGCCCCGGCAGCCCCTTCTTGAGAAGGCGGTCAAGCTCCGCCCATGCGCGCTCTATCGGGCTCATGCGATGCTCCTTGATCCGCCGCGCAGCATAGCAAACGCCCTTCCAGACCGCCCAGACCAGCAAGCAGACCGCCGCCAACGCCGCGGCGATCCTGCCAACAAGCTTCCAGCTTAGCGGAGGCATATCCTTCTTCGGATCGACCTCCATGCCGCCTGTAACCGGTTCGCGCGGCGGCGGATTCGCGAAACGCACAGGTCCTGCGACGAACGAAAGGCTTCCGTCGTCCGCCAGCGATGAAAGCAGACGCGGCGACGCCTTTACGAGAAACGGCGCCAACTTGTACTCTTCGGCGCAAGGCTCGGGTATCAGCTTCCAGTTGACGGTCTCGACCACGCGGCCATCCTTGGTCGTGCTAGGCTCCTCCGCGAAATCTTCGGCGAGCGAAAAGCCGCGAACGCGATCGCGGAAGTCCGGATGCACCACCTTCACTTCGCGAGAATGCGTTATCGTGACGGCAAGGAACACACTCCTGCCGGGGTCGATGGTCTCCGGCCCGCCGTCGATCTTGATCTCGACCCCGTTTTTCTCCATCACCAGAAGCGACGCCGCCAGCATCAAACAGCAAAACATATCGTCATCTCTTTCTGGCGCGGCGCTTGAACAGTGCGCGCACTTCGTCTATGTACGGACGGTCCGTTGAAAGCGTCATTGTGTCTATGCCGGTCTTTACGAAGAACCGCCTTAGCGACTCGCCGTCCTCGGCCGCCCTCTCGGCGAAGGCGCGCCGCACCCTTGCGCTTGAAGTATCGACCAGCACAAGCTCGCCTGTCTCTGGGTCCTCAAGCTCGACAAGGCCCACATCGGGCAGCTCGCTCTCGGCGGGATCGCCCACCGGCACGCACACCATGTCATGACGGCGCGCCGTCGCACGCAGCAGCTTCTCAAGCCCCTCCTGCCTGGTAAGGAAGTCCGAGACCAGAAAGACGACGGCGCGGCGCTTCTGGACGCCGTTCAGGAAGCGTAGCGCACCGGGTATGTCGGTGCCGCCCTCGGCGCCGTCTTCGGCGGCAAGCACTTCGCGAACGAGGCGCATCACGCTGTCGCGCCCCTTTCGCGGAGGGATGTACTTCACTATGCTGTCGGAAAAGAGGATCAGCCCGATCTTGTCCTGGTTGCGTATGGCCGTAAGCGCCAGAAGCGCGGTCACTTCGGCGGAAAGCTCCATCTTGGAGCGGTTGCGCGAGCCGTACCCCTGCGAGCCCGAGACGTCCACCATGAAAAGCACGGTAAGTTCGCGCTCCTCCGAGAACCGCTTTATGAAAGGCGTCCCCATCCTCGCGGTCACGTTCCAGTCGATCGTCCTTACGTCGTCGCCGGCTATGTACGGGCGCACTTCGTCGAACTCAACGCCCTGGCCCTTGAACGTCGAGTGGTAGTCGCCGCTAAGCTGGTCGTCAATAAGGCGATTGGTGAGGATTCGTATCTTCCCCACCTTCGCCATCAGCTCTTTTACGTCGGTTGCCATTGGTGCGGTATTATATCATATCTTCCGCGCCATGCCGCAAGCGTCAGAAGTCGATCGACACGCCAACGCCGCCGTAAGTAAGGTCGCGCCGCGCCTCCGGGGTCTTCGTGGCCTTAACAGCCCTGCGGGCGTCCTCGTGGACGACCCCGAACTGCCCGATGAACGCAAAAAGGCCAATGTGGTCGGCAAGGGCGTAGTCAAGCCTGAACACAAGGTTTAGCGCCTGAAGTCCGCCGCGATAGTTCGACGTCGGCGAGCCCGGCTTCGGTCCGTAAAGGTTCTCGAAGTGGCGGCGGTCGCCAAGGTCGCCGAAGAAATCCACGGTAAGAGTAAGGTCGTCCGTGAGCGCAAACCCCTTCTTCGCGCCGACGATGAAATACGTCTCGTCGAAAGGCCTGTGTATCGCACGCACCTTCCAGTAGGGCGTCACATACGGGTTCTGCAACGACTGCATGAACTGGAAATCGCAAACTGTGCGACCGCCCTTGTAGCCGGGATTCGTCACCCACTGGCGGGCGATGCCGCTCGACAGACGCCAGCCTTCCGTGATCTCGATGTCGTAGGAATACCGCAGCATGTAGTCTATCTCGGCGTATGCGTAGCGGCTCATCGCGTCGGAATGTCCGCTGCTGGACATGGCGGACATCGTCCAGACGGACGCGTCAATGCGGCCAAACGCACCGAGGTCCACGGCGGCGTCGGCGAACTGCGCCGAGTACGGGCGCACGTCCCACACGTATCCGCGGCAGATGTAGGCGCTCTCGACGTCGGCAAAGGCGTGGAACGACAGCCACTTTGCGTCGGTCTGCTCCTCCTCTTCCGCACCATATGTCGGAGTAAACGCCACGGCGGCGAGCGACGCGGCCACGGCTAATGCATTGATCTTCATTTCAGCAACTCCTTTAGCGATTCAAGTGTGGCAGGCTTCAGTACTATGCCGTCGAAGCCATTTTCCGCGTAGGTCTCGTTCATTTCGACCTCGGCGGTGAAAAGATACACTGTCATCTTCGCCAGCGCAGGGTCGGCCCTGATCACCTCGATTAGCTCAAGTCCGCCCATCTCAGGCATGTAGGCGTCGGTCAGCACAAGGTCGAACGCCCCTGCGCCGCGCGCCTTCAGAACGTCCAGCGCCTCGCGTCCGTTCGATACGATCGTCAGGTTGGTCGCGCCAAGCCTGCCGAACATGTTCTTCAGGACGATCTGGTTCAGCTTGGCGTCGTCCACGATGAGTATGCTCTTGTCCGTCTTGAGCGGTTCTTTAGAGGCGGCGTCGCCACCCGCCGACCAACCGGTCGCCGCGACCCTTACGCCGGGCACTACGATTGCGATTGTCGTGCCTTCGCCAAGCACCGAAGATATCGTCATGCTGCCGCCCATGGTCTTCGCGATCCAGCGGCATATGTGAAGCCCGAGGCCGGTTCCGCCGCGCTTCGCGACCTTGTCGCCGACCTGCACGAACGGCCGGGCCAGCTTCCTCTGGTCTTCGGCGCTTATGCCGCAGCCGGTATCCTTGACCTCCATGCGGAAGACGCCCTTTGCGCCGTCGGCGTCCGGCGTGAACGAAGCCCTGATGTCGACATAGCCCTTATTCGTGAACTTTACGGCGTTGCTTACGAGGTTGAAGGCTATCTGCCTCATGCGGTGCGGGTCGATGACAAGCGACGGCAAACCATCGGCATGGCATAGCATCTCAAGGCCCGGCTTCTGCTGGGTTATGCCGAAGGAGGCCACGATCTCCCTCAGAAGCATGGCGACGTCGGTCGGCTCGGGCTCTATGGTGAGGCGCCCCTGCTCCAGCTTCGAGAGGTCGAGTATGTCGTTGACGAGCTGAAGCATCTCGCGGCTGCTCATGATAATCGAGTCGATGGCGAATTCCCGCTCCGACGGAGATTCGAAACCCTGCTTGAGCATCTCGGAGAATCCGATTATCGCGTTCAGCGGAGTCCTGAGATCGTGGCTGACGGTCGAGAAGAACAGGCTTTTCGCCAAAGCCTGCTGAACGCGCTCGCTGAAGACGGCGTTCGCCATGTTGTCCTTCAGCATTATGTGGAAATGCGCGCGAAGGGTCTCCCTCGTCAGCGGCTTCAGCGTCATGCTGTTCATTCCGGCCGAGATCGCCCTGTCGAATATGCCCTGGTTCGTGTCAGCCGAGATCCCTATTATCGGCATGGTCTTCGCCTTGGGATTCATCGACGACCGGAACTCTGAGCAGGCCTCGATTCCGTCTGTGTGCGGCATGTTTATGTCGGTCAGAACGAGGTCTATCGAGCCCCCGTCCGGGCCGTTCAGCCTTTCCAGCAGTTCGTCACCGTCCTTTACGGTGATGCACGTCGCGCCAAGGTCTTCGACAAGGTTTGCCACGACCTCGCGGTCGATCTCCTCGTCTTCCGCCAAAATAATGCGGTAGCCTTCGAACTCTTTCATTTGTGGACCCGTCCTTTCGTGCTTTTACGCCAACCGTTAAATAAAGTAAATCAAGATTGCATCTTAGCAAGCCCTACAACCTCAGCGTGCATCTTCTCGAGCTTCGTGAGGAGCGGGCTCACACCGTCAAGACCTCCATTGCGGGATATCTCTACGATTTCGCTGCAGATCGCATGAAGCGGCGTCAGGCCGAGCGAAGCATACATGCCCTTCAGGCTGTGTGACGCCTCGAAAAGCCCGACCGCGTCGAAGGTATCGAACGACTTGCGCATCTGCGCTATGGCCGTGTTCTGCGGCAGCTTGGCCAGCATCTTCAAGTAGAACGCCACGTTGCCGATATACGTCTCCTTCAGCGCGGTCTCGATGTCGCAGCCCATCTTCGCCAGGCAATTCAGCACGTCGCCCTTCAGCCCGGAGTCTGCGGTGGCGGCGGTGCGCCTCAACAGGTCTTCGAGCACCTTCATGAGCAGCGGCAGCTTTATCGGCTTCGCGATGTGCGCGTCCATGCCGACCGAGAGCGCGTCCTTAACGTCTGACTCGAAGGCGTTCGCCGACAGCGCTATGATCGGCACGCGCAGCTTGCCGCCGCGCTCCATGGACCGTATGGTGCGCGTAGCCTTGTAGCCGTCCATCACCGGCATGCGGACATCCATCAATATCGCGTTGTAATAGCCTTCCCCGGCGTTGGCGAACTTGTCGACGGCGATCTTGCCGTTCTCCGCGACATCGACATTGAAGCCGGCCTGCTCCAGCAGCGTGGAGGCGATTTCGCGGTTCACCTCGTTGTCCTCCACGAGCAGCAGGCGCATCTTCGAGTGGTCCATCGGCTGAAGCGGCGGCACGGCTGCGGCGGCGACGGGCGATACCTTCTGAGGCACGCCATGCGCGAACGGCAGGGACAGGTGGATCGTGAACACGGTTCCCTTGCCGACCTCGGAGTCCACCGTTATCGTGCCTTTCATCAGCTCCACGATGGCTTTCGTGATCGGCATTCCGAGGCCTGTGCCCTCTATGCCGTTCACGGTGGTGCTGCGCTCGCGCTCGAACGCGTCGAACACATGCTTCATGAACGTCTCGCTCATGCCGATGCCGGTATCCCTTACGCAAAGTTCGTAGTTGGCGGCGTTCTCGCGTCCGCTCTCGAACTCGGCCAGCGACATGGTTATGCTCCCGCCGGACGGCGTGAACTTGTAGGCGTTGCTGATGAGGTTGAGGATTATGCGGTTCAGGCGCGCCCTGTCGCACATGACGCACGTGTGGCTTACGCCGGACATGTCGAGCCTGAAGTCGAGGTGCTTCTCCGCCATCTGGGCCGAGAAGATGGCTGCAACCTCGTCGAACACCGCCGCCAAATCGACCGGCACAGGCTCCAGCTCGATCTTGCCGGACTCTATGCGGCTCATTTCGAGTACGTCGTTCAAGAGCGCCAGCAGATGGTGGCTTGCGACGTCCGTCTTCGCAAGGTATTCGCGCATCTTCGCCTCGGTGGTGCCTTTTCGCTTCGCTAGCTCGATGTAGCCGATGATGGCGTTCATCGGGGTTCGGATGTCGTGGCTTATGCTGGAGAGGAACGCGCTCTTGGCGCGGTCCCTCGCCTCGGCCTTTGCGTTGGCGACCTCAAGGCGCTCCTCGCGGCGGCGCTGTATGGAGTAGAGGTTGAACATTATGACTAGCGAAAACGAAAGCAACCCCATCTGCACGATGTCGTTCACAAGCTGATCGCTGTTGAGCGCATCCATCTTCTCGGATACGAACTCCTGCTCGTGGTGCAGCTCTTCGTGATTGACAACTCCATGCATCCGCCTGCAGTGGTCCTCCGAGAACGCCACTATCGAATCGACCGCCTTTGCCGTCGCGGACTGCGAAGAGAGGCGCACCCACATGAGCGACGCGAAGAAGATCATGATGACGATGCCCGTCCACACTATTGGCGAACGCCCAAAGCGCTGGTGGGCATCCTTCGTGAACACCTGGCGGTACAGCATGAAGCCGATTATGCACCAGAACGAGAGCACGAGATACGCCTCGGCCGAAAGGACGCTTGTCGAAAGGTAGTTCGGCACGAGCAGCAGCAGGCAGAACAGCACCGACATTACTACGCCGACCAGGCCGGTGACCATCGTTACCCTGTCGCCGTTGCTCCGCGCGAACTTCCATGCGGCCGCCGACGTGCAGCAGAACGCAACCGCCGCGCCGATGCTCGACACATCCACCGGCCAGCCTATCACCGTCCGCCCGAAGAACGGAATGAAGAGCGAGATGCCCACCACGAATATTATCGCGTTTCGCGGAGAGCCGTTGCCGTCGAGCTGCCCCAGCCAGCGGGCCTTGGTCAGCAGCCCCTCGGACGAAAGCGTGTACAGAAGCCGGCTCATTGCGACGATGGTGCCGACGATGCCCGTATGTATTGCGGCGACCATCGTGGCCGCGAGCAGGGCTACGCCGAAGCCTCCCATCGTCTTCTGGACGGCGGCGAAGGTCGGCATCGTGCTCAGGCCGTCGAGGTTCGAGCAGTCGCGTATGTATTCACTCCACGTCACATACCCGTCAGGGTGCGCGAGGACGGGCATCAGCGTGAGCATTATGTAGGCGGCGGCAGAGGCCAGTATCGCAAACAGCATGACAGGCCATAGCCGCTTCATCGGGAACTTGAACTCAAGCGATGAGTGGGTCACGGCCTCGAAGCCGACGAACGCCCAGGGCATCATCGCGAGTATGCGCAGCGTCTGCACCAGCTTGTCGGCCCCGCCGGTCGCCGAGAACGCGGGGGCCATCGCCGCCATGCCGCCCTGATGCTTGAAGGCCGCGACGCCGAAGCATACCGCTATAGAAACGATCATGAACACGGTGCATGTCGCCTGGATGCGTCCGGAGAACCGGCGGTGGAACAGGCAGCATACGCCCGCGAACACCATCATGCACATCGACAGAAGCGCCTCGCCGAAGTAGACGTCGAAGCCGGCGACTTTGCTGTGCCAGCCGAACTGGAAGGCGTCGCCGAACACGTAGCGCACAAGCAGCACCAGCGCGGTCGCGTTGGCCCAGAGTATCGCCATGTATGCGAGCGACAGCGACCACGCGGTAAGGAAGCCGTAGTCGTAGCCGAAAGCCTTTGTCGCGTATGTGTAGGCGCCGCCCGGCCCGGGCGACGACGAAACCATGCGATAGTAGTTCCAACCTATCACCACCATCGCGATGGCGCCCGCGACTACGCCGAGGATGGTGCCGAGCGGGCCGGCATCGGGCAGGAACTTCGCGCCCGGCATGACGAACGCACCCCAACCGACGGCATAGCCGAACGAAAGGCCCCAAGCAGCGAGGGCCGAGAGATTACGGGGCGGTCTCACAGGTCACTCCCCCCCCCCCGAGTACGTACGCGGGCAGAAGCGAACGAAGACCGTCTATGGTCACGGGCTTGAGAAGTATGTCGTCGAACTGCTTCTCCGCGTAAGTCTCCTTGAGCTCCACGTCCGCGGTGATGACGTAGACCGGAAGATTCGAGAAACGCTCGTCCGCGCGTATCGCCTTGGCCAGGCCTTCGCCGTCCAACTCCGGCATCCACATGTCGGTGAGTATGACATCGAACTTCGGCAGGTCCGTACGCATTATCCTTTCGAGAGCCTCCTTGCCGTCCATCGCGGTTTCGATGTCGAAGTCGCCGAGCCGCTTCATGAGCGACTTAAGAACGGTAAGGTTCATCTTCGAGTCGTCCACAAGCATGATCCTCGGCTTTGCCGCCTCGCTCGGCTTTAGCTCGTGCAGCACTTCAACGATTGTGTGCACGGGCTCGATCTGCTGCGCGATCTTCACCTGAGGTATGTCGATGTAGAACGTTGTGCCCTTGCCGACCGCTGACTTCACCGTCAGCTTGCCGCCCATGGCCTCGACGAACTGGCGGCCCACGGCGAGGCCGAAGCCTGTTCCGCTGTGGCGGGCGAGCTTGTTGTCGGTCTGCTCGTAGGGCGAGTCGATGTGCTTCTGGTCCTCGGCGCTTATCCCCACGCCTGTATCCTGCAGCTCCACGCGCAGGGTGCCGGTTCCGACCTCCTCGCCCGGATCGAACTTGGCGCGAAGCTCGATGAAGCCCTTTTCTGTGAACTTCACCGCGTTGGACATCAGGTTGAACACGACGTGCCTGAAGCGCATGTGGTCGACGAGCAGCGGCGGCATCTCTTCGATGGAGTCCCTTATCTCGACCTTCTTGTCGGCCGAAGCCACGCGGAACGACTCTACGATCTCGTGCATCAGCAGGCGGCATTCGGTTGGGGCGACCGAGACTTCCGCCGAGCCGACTTCGCAGCGCGACAGATCGAGTATGTCGTTTATCAGCCCCAGCAGGGCCTTGCTGCTCACCAATATCGAATCGACGGCGGCGTCGCTCTCCTTCTTCGTCTTGAAACCGAGCTTGAGCATCTGGGAGAAGCCGACTATGGCGTTCAGCGGCGTCCGCACGTCGTGGCTTATCGTCGAGAAGAAGTAGGCCTTGGCCTTCGCCGCCTGGTGTTCGCGCTTCGAGATGATGGTGTAGATGTTGTACATTATCCCGAGCGCGATCACCACCAGCAGCACCTGTATGAGGTTGTAGTGGGTAAGGGTGTCGTCGATTCTTTCCTTCTGCTTTTCGAGGAAGTCGCACCCTTCGTCGTCGTGATCGGGGTTCTTCATCTCTTCAATGTGCTCGTGTATCTCGGTCACGGTGATGTTCGTGAGGTCGCGCGTCATCTGGCGGTCCCACATGTGGCCCGAGAAGAACACGAAGAACACGAGCACGATCCATGCCGCCGTCGACGCCCCGATGCGGCCCGAGTGGTCGCGGCGGAATACGTTGCGGAACACCAGCACCCCCAGGATGCTCCAGATCGCAAGGATGAAGTACGATTCCGTCGCGAGCGCATCGACCACCCAGAAGTTCGGCATCAGGTAGTAGACCATGAAGAGCGACGCCACTACAAGCCCGGCGACGCCGCTCGCCATCACGTAGCGGCGGCCTTCGTCTTTCGCCACCCTGAACGTGCAGAACGAAACGTAGCCGTATACGACGCTGGCGCCGACGGCCGTTATGTCCACGATCCAGCTGACCGCGGTGCGCCCCACGAACGGCACCAGGCATGCGGAAGCGAGAATGACGACGATCGCGTTCCCGGGGGCGTGGTCCTTGTCGAGCTTCGAGAAGAATTCCGGCAGAAGACCGTCGTGGGCCATCGAGTAGAGCAGGCGGCTCGACGCGACGGTGGTGCCTATCAGGCCCGTGACGGCTGCGGCGAACGTGGCAAGGCCCAGTATCGCCAGCCCGGCGGAGCCGAGCGCCGCCTTGACGGCATAGAACACGGGCACGGCCTCGATTCCGTCCATCGAGCCCAGGTTCGCCAGATAGTCGCGCCAGCCGGCGAACCCTTCCGGCTGCGCCGAGGCCGCCACGAAGGCAAGCGCGATGTAGGCGAACGCCGAGGACGCGAGCGCCGAGACGATTATGCCGACCGTCTTCCAGCGCGGAAAGTCGTATTCTTCGACCGAGTGCGAGATGGACTCGAAACCGATGAACGCCCACGGAGCGAGGGCGATGATGCCGAACACCTGCAGCACCGGGTTCCCCTTGGCGGAAAAGGCCGGGGTCAGCGTCGCGAGGCCGCCGTCGTGCCCGGCGAGGGCCGCCGCGAAGCAGATGGCGACGCCGGCCAGAAGCACAATCGCGAAAACCGTCTGCAAACGCGCCGCCAGGCGCCTGCCGCACATGAACACGGCCCATATCGCGGCGACGACCAGGGCCGACAGAATGATTTCGCCGGCGTAGACGTCGAAGCCGGCTACTTTGTAGTGGAAGCCGAAGCTGAACACCCCCCCAATCAGGTTTCGCCCGACGAGGGCGAGGGCCGTGGCGTTCGCCCAGGCGATCGCGACGTAGGTGAGTATGAGGAACCAGCCGCAGATGTAGCCGTGGTCGTTGCCGCAGACGCGCTTGACGTAGCAGTATGCGCCGCCGGAGTCGGGGAAGTGCTGTATGAGATAATGGTAGTTGCGCCCTATCAGGAACATCACCGCCGCGCCGACGCTCAGGCCTATCAGCGTACCGAGCGGGCCCGCCACAGGCAGAAAGGCCGTGCCGGGCATGATGAACGCGCCCCAGCCCACCGCACAGCCAAACGACAAAGCCCACACGGACAAAGGCGACAGATATCGCCCAAGTTTAACCCCGCTATCAATATGCTGTTCCATCCATCACCCTTTCGATCGCAAATTCTCTTTGCTTCACGTTGACACAAGAGTCTTGTAACGCAAGTGTCATAATTTTACCATATTCTTTCGCCGTGCTCAATCAGAAATGCCATTGATTTTGCATTACGCCCGCGGCGGAGGATTTGATATAATATGCGGCATGAAAACGAAAATCATTCTTTTGGCGGCGGTGGCGGCGGCGATGGTTGTTCATGGTGCGCCGAAAAAGGATGGCGGCGGCAAGCAGCCGAAATCTGCCGCGTCCAAGCAAGTAGTATTGTGGCAGGCTGGCGACGCGGGAATCAACACTTACCGCATTCCTGCGCTTTGCATGGCGCCGGACGGCAAGACGCTTGTTGCGGCGTGCGATGCGCGAGAGGACCACATATACGACCTAAACCGCAAGGGCGGTCCAAAGAGCGACTATCAGAGAATCAACATAGCGGTACGCACCAGCTCCGATGGCGGCAAAAAGTGGACGCCGTCTGTGTATTCGCACGAGTGGACGTGGAACGACGAGGAAAAGTGGGCCGGCAGCGACCCCAGCTTCATCGTTGACCAGAAGAACAAGAAGATATTCCTCTTCTACAACGTGGCGGAGTATGTCAAGGAAGCCGGCATATACAAACAGTATGTGCAGGTATCGACCGACAACGGCAAGACCTGGGGCGAACCGAAAGAAATCACGGCCGGCATAAGGCCGGCGGGCTGGCCGAAGAACGGCTTTGTGTTCATCACCTCCGGCTCCGGCACGCAGACGAAGGATGGCACGTTGCTCCATACGATCGTGTGGGTCGGCAAGCAGGTGGCGCTGTTCGGCAGCGAAGACGGCGGCGAGACGTGGAAGGCCTACGGCAAGCCTACGAAGGAACCAGGCGACGAATGCAAGGTTGTCGAACTTTCGGACGGCGGGCTTATGATAAATTCGCGCAAGAAGGCTGGGGCGCGCGAGATATTCAAGAGCAACGACAAGGGCGAAACTTGGGACCACTGGTCCGACACAAAGCTTAACGACGGCGCGTGCAATGCGCAGATAATGTCGTATCCTTTGGGCAAGAAGTACGCGGGCAAGAAGGTTGGCGACCAGAAGTACCCCGATGAAATCCTCATCTTCTCGAACTGCAACGCAGGCGGCAGGAGCAACCTGACGCTCCGCACAAGCTGGGACGACGGGCAAACATGGAATGATGGCCTGACGATTGAGCCCGGGCGCGCATCATACAGCGACATTTGCCTGATGCCGGCGAAAACAAAGGGCGAACCGGCCGATGTGGGGGTCGTTTTCGAAGGCTCCGGCGAAAAAGACATCCGTTTCTGCACCGTCAAGGCCAAGGATGTCATAAAGGATGTAATAAAGAAGTAACCCTACCCTGCACAGCAGCAATGGTTCAGGCTACCGCATGCGGTAGCCTGCGCCATATACGGTTTCGACAAGCGCAGCATCGTCGCCAAGCTTCTGGCGCAGCCGGGCAAGGCGCGTATCGATGGTCCTGTTAGTGCCCTGATAGGCGTTGCCCCATATTCCGGCAAGCAGGCTGTCGCGCGAAACTATTTCGCCGCGATGCGCGTGAAGATGCTGCAATATCCCAAGCTCAAGCGAAGTAAGTTCCGTTTCGCCGCCATCCTCGTCCAACAAGGCCGACCGCTTTGGATCTACGGTGTGCGAGCCGACGGTAAAGCTGGAAGATTTCGCCGCGACCGGCACCGACGAGATTGCCGCCCGCCTAAGAAGCGCGGCGACGCGGGCGCGAAGCTCCGCAACGCCAAAAGGCTTCGCCAGATAGTCGTCGGCGCCAAGGTCGAGTCCCATCACCTTGTCGGCTTCGGCGGACTTGGCGGTCAGCATCATTATTGGAACCGCCTTGTCCTTCTTCCTTATCTCGGCGAGCACATCCCAGCCCGACATCTTCGGCATCATTACGTCCAGTATGACGAGATCAGGGGCCTTCTCCTCATAAGCTTTGATGGCGGCGGCGCCGTCCGCCACCGCCCTGACGCGGCAGGTCGGCCCTTCAATGGCCAGAGCTGTCCATTCGCGAATTCCAGCGTCGTCCTCTGCAAAAAGTATGTCGGTCATAGGCTTTCCGCCCCTGCGCACGGAAGAGTGAGCTTGAAGACGAGTCCGCCACCGTTGCGCCGCGCCACTGAAAGGTCGCCTTTCATGCCAAGAGCAAGCTCACGGGCGATTGCGAGGCCAAGTCCTGAGCCGCCTGTTTCGGCGGTTGTTGCGTCGTCACCGCGCCAGAACCTGTCGAACACGTGGCGGAGAGCTTCACTCGTGAGCCCCGCGCCTCTATCGGCCACGGAGAGGAAGGCCCGTCCATCGCCGGAAACGCCGGACGAGACCTCGACAGGTCCGCCGGCCGCGGCATACTTCGCAGCATTGTCCAGCAGCACAGCGACAATCTGCCGGACCGCGTCTGCATCGGCCATTGCGGGTGCCTGGGCGTCGGCAGAGACGACAAGTCCGCCTTCAGGGAAGCGCTCCCTGAACGGTTCGGAAGATTCGCGCACGATTTCGGCGATGTCGCACCTCGTGATATTGAAGCGCCGCGCCTTCTTTTCGAGCCTGCTGAAGTCTAGCGCCTGAAGTACCAGCCCCTTGAGCCTGTTCGCCTCGAAAACGATCGACTGCAGCGCCTTATTGCGGCGGGCGGGGTCCATGCCGTCGTCCTGCGCAAGCTCTGCACAGAGGCAGATCGTCGTTAGCGGCGTCTTGAACTCGTGCGACACGTTGGAGAGAAAGTCCGTCTTGCGCATCGCGTCCTCATGCGCCTTGCGCTCGCTTTTCACAAGCAGCCACGCACCAGAAACGAGCGAGAGGAACAGCAGTCCTACGACGCATCCACCGATCCAAAGCTTCCGCTCACGCGCGACAGAATCGCCGAATTCATCCTCACGGAACACGCGAGGCATGTGCCGCCGCACTGGCGGCGGAAGTCGGCGCATGTCAGGCGGACAGCAATCGTTGAACTGACGGCACTCTATTTGGGGGCGTCCGGCGTGGCGCGCCTCAAGCTGGACAAGGCGAACGCCCGCGCATGCCAGAAGCAGCGCGGGGACGCCTACGGTCAATATGTATATCTTGAGCGATTTCACTGCTGGACTTCAGGTGCGGCTTCCTGGGCTTCTGGAGCGGCAGGCGGCGGAGGCGGCATTGCGCATCCTTCGCCCTGGCCGCGCTCGCAACGCGGACGCTCGCAGTTTCCGAAGTCGGGGCGCTCTCCCTTGCCGAAGCGCGGACGCCCGCCCTTGAAGCACGGAGGCTTGCAGCCGACCGAGAACTCCAGCTTGAGCGGAGGACGGCGGCAGGGCTTCTTTTCGCATGCACACTGCTCGCACTCGCACTTTTCGCATGCGCACTTCGTTACTTCCGGCATGGGGGCGCGGCCCTTGGCGACTGCTTCGTCGATCTGGGCGAGAACGGCCTGCTTGTAGGCTTCGACCGCCGCATCATCGGTCTGCTCGGTCACGAACAGCACCACAGGCTGCGGACCGCAACCCCTTCCATCGCGCGGGCACTGCGGCCTTGGACCGCACTTCCTTCCGTCGCAGACTGGACCCTGTGCAAAGGCTACGGCGGCTAGCGCCACACCGAACAGCGTTATCATGGACTTCTTCATTTTCTTGTTCCTTTCTTTATGACAGCCCCTGTTGCGGGGCAACGGCGCATATTAAACCATATTCCGGTGATTCGTTTGTCACCAGATTGCAACAGCATGAAACTTTCGTTTGCCCTCCATCATACATCGAATTATACCATATCCCAACACCACAGGGCAACATAGAGGCAATCCATCTTTGTGAACACGGGATATTTGGTATAATATCCGCCGAAAAGGGAAAGAGGTGTGATTTGAATCACAAGAAGTCGATGCATGAGGGGATTCCGGAATGAGCGGCGGCACTATAAGGCCGAACGGCGCCGCGTTGCTCCCGTTCGTCGTGTTCGCAGCGTTTTACGTAGGGTTGTCGCTTTTCGCCGCGCACCTCGGGTTCGATATGCCGTGGTACAAAGTGTCGATGCCTGTCGCGTTCATGGTGGCATCCGCGGCGTCGCTCCTCTTTGGACGCCATTCCCTGGATGAGAAGGTCGAGACGTACGCGCGCGGGATGGGCGACCCTAACATCATGGTCATGTGCCTTGTCTTCATTCTCGCGGGCGCATTCGCCACGATAGCGAAGGGGGCGGGGGCTGTTGATGCGGCGGTCGCCATTGCGGAACGCTTTGTTCCGGCGCAGTTCATGGTGACGGGTGTGTTCCTTGTGTCGTGCCTTATTTCGCTGGCGATCGGAACGTCCTGCGGGACAATCGCCGCCGTGACGCCGATTGCGCTCGGCTTCGCGGAACCGCTTCACCTGAGCCCGGCGCTCCTGATGGGTGCGACGATAGGCGGGGCGATGTTCGGCGACAACATGTCGATGATCTCCGACACGACGATTGCCGCAACACGGACGCAAGGCGTGCGGATGAAGGACAAGTTCCTTGCGAACGGCTTCATCGCCTCGCCGGCAGCTTTGGTCGCGCTTTTCCTCTATGCGATGTCCGGCTCTTCCGCCGCAGGGGTCGTCGAAACCGCGCCCGTGTCGGGACAGCATTTCATCCTCGTGGCTCCCTATGTGTTCGTACTGGCGCTCGCGTTGGTCGGTTTTAACGTGATGGCGCTCCTGTTCTTCGGGACGCTCCTCTCGGCAGTCATCGGCGGCGCACTTGGGCGGTTCGCGTTCTTCGACGCGATGGACCTGCTGGGCAAGGGTGCGCTTGGAATGGGTGAGACCCTCATCGTGGCGCTGCTCGCGGGCGGGCTGTTCAGGTCCGTGCGCGAGAACGGCGGCATCGCATGGCTCACGGACCGCATCGCGAAGGTGATAAGGGGACCTCGCTCCTGCGAACTTGGCGTTTTCTTCCTCGTTTCCGCTGTGAACTGCTTCACCGCGAACAATACCGTCGCAATCGTCATCGCGGGGCCGATCGCGAAAGCATGCGCGGAGAAGTTCAAGGTAGACCCGGTGCGCGTGGCATCTGTGCTTGACACGGCGTCCTGCGTCGTGCAGGGGCTTTTGCCGTATGGTGCGCAGATTTTGATTGCGATGGGCGTAGCCAAGGGGCTGGACATCCAGGTCGATTCGCTTTCGCTCGCAAAGAGCCTATACTACCAGCCTCTTCTAGCACTTGCGGTGCTGCTGTCCATGCTGAAGTGGCGCGGACACGTTGGGAGAAGGGCAGTGGATGAGTCCCTCTTTCGCCGCGCTTGATTTGAGAGGTATATACCAACCGAGTGCGGAGGGTTATACTGTTCACCCACTTGCGAGGGTAAATGGGAATATGCTATAATACAAACGATCTCAACCTAAGGGAGGGGATCATCTGGATGCGGAGGAAAGTCTTCGCGTGGGTGGCGGGAAGCGATTTCCGTCGCCTTCTCTTTAGGAGTCTGTTGCTGTGAGTGATACGACGCTTAGCATCTTTGTTGACGAGTCTGGCAGGTTTCAATATCCAGACTCCGATTCTCGTTTCTACATATTGGGCATGGTGTTCCACAATCAGGAAAACAGCATTGACGAGTTGGTTGAAGAGTTGACGCGCATGGAGGACATGCTTGGACTAGAGGGGCATTGCTTCCATGCGGGGCCTCTCATCCGCAAGGAAAAGGGCTATGAAATACTCAGCCGAAAGTTCAGAGGGCGCATCTTTTCCCGTATGATGGCGTTTGCCAGTAATGTGGATTTCAAATACCATTGCCTGAGCGTCGACAAGAAGTTCATCACATCCGTGGATCAGATAGTCGAGCGGTTGCGCATAGAGCTGGAACGCTTCATTGATTCGCACAGGGATTCGATCTCTGCCGTCTGTCGCGTGAAGATATACTACGATTGTGGACAATCGCCAGTCACGAACCTTCTGCACAAGACATTCGAGGAACGGCTTGGCCTTTCTGTTGAGTTTGCGCAAGGTGTGCGGCCCGAGCGATACAGGCTTTTTCAACTTGCTGACTTGGTCTGCACATTGCACCTGATAGAATTGCGGCTTCTAAACGGGCTGCCTATGACATTGTCTGAGATGCGTTTCTTCGGAGGACCGCGCAATTTCAAGCGCAATGTCCTTAAGAAGATAAAGGTTAAGGAAATCTGAAGAAGATCCTGATAGCAGACTAACGCAAATCCAATTCGGGATTTTTCAATTCCACCCCTTGCACGCATCAATCATTTTTGGTATACTCTCTAACATCTGCTGATAGGCGGACAATGGTTCGCAAATTGGTAGACTAGATTTCCCGCGCGAGAAGGGCGATAACGTGTTGCCTGAATTGCGATTGGGATTGCGTTGAGTGGAAGCGTAGGAACCTGTCACTCGAGAAGACGCAGCAGAAAAGGATACTGCCTTTGTGCAGTTTCGCCTTCTCCGTTGTATCTTCTATAGGTTCTTCCTACGCACCTCACTCGATGCTTCGGGGGAGGTGTCAAAAGTCCCGCACCAAGCCCGATCTAAAACGAGGGGCTGAGGTGTGAGGTATGATAGGTAAATTGACTAGAACGATAGTGCGAACATTCGCGTTCGCATTGGCTCTCTGCGCAACAGGCGGGGCTTGGGCGACAGCACCAAAGGCAACCGTCGTCTGGGAAAGCGATTTCGGCACCGCCACCAAAACCGGCACCGATGACAATTCGTACACGATAGAGCTTAACGACAACTCGGTAACCAATGGGAACATTGTCATTGCCTCCGGAGCCTCGAAAGGAGCGATTGTAAACACATCGGCCGCCAATGCTTCGTCCATGACCGTGCTTATAAAATATAAATCGGCGCCGTCACCTTCAGCGTCTGTCGTGCCTGCATCTATTTATTGCTATCGTACAAGCGGCAGCATCCCTGATGTCGGCATAGTTACGTATCGTGGAGGGAGCTACAAAAATCATCCGTGTTGGTATGTTAGCTCTTCAAACAAGAGTTTTGATAACGACAATGCGCAAGATCCTGTCATGACGGCATCAGGCGGGTACTTGATGTTGTCGTATGACTGCGCCACCCTCAAAGTGTATGCCGGAACAAGCATTGGCACTTTGGCCGGAAGAACAATTGCATACGCATGGGGATCGTCCAAGATGAATTATGTTGGTCTGGGCGGTCAGACGGGCAAAGCAAGCGGCTGCCCATGGAATGCATGGGAAGGAATGATAATCGAGAAAGTCGCCATCTTCCCCGGCAACGCATACTCCAACACCGACCTTGCCGACTACGTTTGGCCGTCGGCGGAGAAATACCAGAAGTGGTCGTATGCAGACACGTCGCGGATTGTGACTTGGACGACACCTTCATACGCCATTGACAATTGCATACCGGCGCCAGCAGCATCTTATACTGTATTTGACCTCACAAGTGGGAGCAATACTTCAACAACATACACTGGTGGAGCAGCCAATAGCACAACAGGCGCCAACTGGCACTATTTCTGCTATTCGTCGAACGCCGGCTCCGAATATGTCGCGCCCGGTTCTGTGCTTCGTTTCGTTTCAGGCGACTACAAGAAATCGCTTGCGGCAGACTATTCGCCCGTGACATACGGCGGCATAATCGTAGAAGAGGGCGCGACCGGGTATGCGTTTGCGTCCGCGTCCCGCTATTCCGTCCTCGGCGATCCGACGGGCGCGACAGAGACCTGGTTCGAGTTCAACGAGGATTTCACGTTTGGCCGTTCCGGCGGCTGCCATTTGACCGGCACGGTGAACCTCGATATCGCCTCCGGCAAGACATTCACCATCGCGGGGACGACGACGAAAACTGCTACCACTGCGAAATCCAACATTCTTTCCGGCACCGCCGGCGGCACGCTGAAGCTGCATGGCAGCGGAAAGCTAGCCGCGACGCTGAACGCCTCAAGCGCGAAGCTCGATTTCTCCGACCAGCCGACGGCGAGCGCTTCGACAACATCCGCATACATCCAGGGCGCATTGACGGTTGACGAAGATACGACCTTCACGTTCCCGACAGGAGCGACATTCCCGTACTTCGTCGCAACATCTATTAGCGGCGACATCGACCACAACACCGGCTACAAGGCAAACGCCGATGGCTCCATTTCCGTCGTTGAGCCAACGGTTCTTAACATAACGTCCGCCGAGACAGTGGAATTGCCTACGACGTGGACGAGCAGCGACGATGCCGTCGTCAATGTTTCTGCAGGAATCGACGCGACGCTGAATGTGACTGCGGCGGCGACGCTTTCTACCATAACATTCTACGTTCCTGCGACCTCAACGCTCACGATTTCCGGCTTGGCTATCACGGCTTCGACGATTTACTTCCCCCAGCCTGGCGTTGTGAAGGTTTCGTCGGCGGGTGCGCTCGTCGGCACTGCGAAGGGCTCGGGCGTCGTGCAGTACTCCGGAGTCCTGCCAACGATTACAAGCGGCATATCGTTCTCCAATGCGGACTGGACGGGCACGATGTGGCTGAAGGATTTCGGCGTGCTCAGCGGTGACAAGGTTAACTCGAACTTGACCGCAGACATGGCCAGCTGGGGCAACACTGGCTCCAAGGTGAAGTTTACGAATGTCAAGGCATATGCGCCTAGTTCCGACGTAACATGCAACTATACGCTTGTTCTTGAAGACGGGACCGGCTCCGAGGAATACGCCTGGCGCTGCGACAACGGATATTCCAGCAATACAGTATCATTCGGCGGGCTAGCAGGAACGGGAACGTTCTACGACCAAGGCGCCGTCACCTCGAAGTTCACCTTTAATAGCTTCGACGGTTTCACGGGCAAGTTCGATATTGCGTCCGGCGGTCATCAGATTATAGTGCCGGCTTCCGCGACGCTGAACGTGACCCAGAATTCGAGCATCAAGTTTGCCAGCCAAGGAATGCTTGGGACGCTGAACATCCCGGCAGGCGTCACGCTCACCAGCACTGGAAGCGATGCGTTGGGCTTTAATGCCACCGGGACTGTCAATGTTTACGGGACTCTCGCGATGGGCGCGACGCGCTGGACGTGCGGGTCCAACAACTACATCAACCTCTACGAAGGTGCGAGCATAACCGGCACGGGTGACACTTCGTATTCCGCCACGATCGACATGAACATCGCCAACGGCACCACGGTTTACGCCTATGGCAATGCGACGATAGCCTGTCCGATTCGTTCCAACGCCGGCGCGAACGGCAAGATTGTCGTTGATTCCGGCAAGACGCTCACTGTCTCAGGCCGTATTTTCGGCGACTTTCAGGTCAAGAAGCAGGGCGAAGGCACGCTCCTCTACACATATACGGGCGATAATTACGTCCTGCCGGTCATCGAGGCGGGCGCGTTTGAGCTCGGCGGCTCGCGCACCTGGGACCTCGGAACTCTTCGCGATTTCAGCGGCCTGACGCTCGAATCCGGCTCGTCCATCGCGATTGACCAGACGCAGGTGGAATACGCCACTGGCACGACCACAGTCGATAACATCGACTCCAGCATCGCGTCTATCACGGTCAACAAGGCCGACGGCACCACCGCCACCCTGACCCGCACCGACTCAACCTCCACGCTGGTCGAGAGCGTTGTCGTTTCCGGCGCGGCTTGCTGGTATGACTTCACGTTCACCAACACGATTACGACGGCAAGCGGCTCGTCTGCCGGAACGGTGACGCTTGGCAAGGATGCAGGACCCGCGTACGGTACGCTGACGGATGCGGCGAACAACACGTACTCTGGACTTTATGCCTACTGCCGTCCATACACAGACATCAACCTCGGCTCTACGACGCAGTTCACCGTAGCGCTCTACGGCACGATGCCCACTGCCGACAATACGATACTTCTCGACTGTGGCGGGTGTGGCTCGGCAGGCGCGTTGCTTCTTGCATCTGGCTCGAGCGCGAACGAGGCGAAACTCTACTACTACAATTCAAGCGGTTTGACACCTCTTGCTACCATGGCTGCGACAAGTTGCCGCACAACGCCGCACCTCTACGTGTTCGAGAAGATAAGCGACCATCAGGTCAACATCTACCTTGACGGCAAGCTTGCGCTTGCGTACGTCAATAACGACATCACATTCACCTTGACCGCTGGCTTTCAGGTAGCTTCCGGCTTTGCGGGTGTTCCGTCGGGCTTGAATGCAATCGACAAGAATGCGACAACCGACACGACAATCATCGCCATGACGCGCATTTACGATCGCATCATCTCCGATGCAGAAATGGCGGTGTTAAAGACCGAGTGGCCGTATTTCTCGCCGAATGGAGATTCAGCAAGAACGCTCGCCTCCGGCGAAACCGCCGCCGATTGGACGGAAACGGGCAAGTGGACTGTGAACAACGCCGAGGCCGATACGCCGCTCGCAAACAGCGTCGTTACATTGACGAACAGCGCCGAGGCCGATGCGGTAGTCGCCGTCAATCTCGACGCCAATACGGAATACGAGAGCGTGACGTTCGCGGGCGATGCTGCGATATCTGTCGCGCTGAAGTCTGGCTATACGGGCAAAATAGTCCCGGCTTCAACATCGTTCGAGACAGATACCACCGTCGCATATAATGCAATAAACCTCACCGAAGGTGCAGTGGAAGTTGCTGCGGGCAAGACGCTGACCTTCGATGTGTCGAGCCTCGTTGACGCGAACTGGGCGAATGTCGCTAGCATTGCGTCCATCCAACTTACAGGCGTTGCAACGCTTGGAACTGAGTCATCGATAGCCGTCACGCCAACGACAAGCGGCTACTGGAATCTCGCGGCAGAAGCCGATGCTGGAGGCAACTACTATCTGACATTCACGCCCAATCGCGAAACGGGAAGCATATACTGGCAGAGCGGAACTTACTGGAATTCTACATATCAAAGCGGGGATAGCCCTGCGGTGTTCACTACAGATGCCGAAGGTCAGAACGCAACCAAGTATTTCGCGGGAGATACGGTAATCATCCCGAATACGACACATCGCTATTTCGGTCCGATAAGCGACGGGGCGATCATTCAGTTCGATTGCAGCGGAACAATTGATATTTCAAAGACCGATTCGCTTGGCTATGCGCTGAAGAATGCAACTGTAACTGTAGCTTCCGGTACGACGCTCAACTTCGACAATTCGTGGAACGGAGCGTCTCCCGAAGTGTACGGCGGGACGATTTCGGGCGCGGGCAAGGTGCAGGTGGCAAGCGGGATCACGCTGACGCTTTCCAACGGCGCGACAATCGCGGCGGCGACGGCACTCGCGGGCGCGGGGACGGTGAACCTCGCATCCGTCCCGACGGCGCAGATGACGTTCGACAACTGGACGGGCACGGTGAGGCTCCCGCAGTTCGCGGCGGACGGCGCGAAGTTGACTTTCGCCGGCAATGACGCTTCGACCGTCGCCCTTACCGGCATAACGAGTGGCTGGCTAGGAGAGACTGATACTACGGCGCATCGTTCGGATGTCGCGCCGGCGCTGCGGCTCGACGGCGCCGTGACGATTTCGGGGATGTCGTCAATCTGGCATTATTCGTTCGCGAAGATCACCGGCACGGGCAACCTCTCGTTCACTTCAACCACCGCGCCGTCCTCGCTGGCGATAACGGAGATTGCGGACTACACCGGCACGCTGAACAACAGCACGACGACCGCATTGACGGTAGGGCGCATTTCGCTCGCCTCCGCTCCGGCGGCGGACACCCTGCTCCTCGCCACCAACGGCACAGGAACGGTGACGGTCAACGCCGTGTACGTGAACGGCAGCGACTCCGGAATGCAAGTCGTGTACAAGGAAGGCGGCGTCTATTCGCCCCCCGCGACATACGTGGCGCAATATGGTGAAACGAAGTACGAAACGATCCAGGAAGCGATCGACGCGGCGGTGGCGGACAGCCATACGTACGAAGACGTCACCATCCTTGACGAGAACGCGACGTGCCCGGATGAATACTACATCGACAACGGCACGCTGAAGAAGAAGCCTGCGGCGGTTTGCACAGCTGGAACGCTTACCTATTACACGACCATCGAATTGGCGATGCAAGCGGCTAATCAAGCGGCTTATATGGCCGCGATGGGGTTTGGGACAGGCTATGACTACGTGATATTCTTTGAAAATGCCGCTGTCACGCAGATTCTTGATGGCATGAAGATCAAACAGGTCGCCGGCGTGACCGTCACGGTCGCCACGAGTAGCGCCGAGTTTACATCGACTCCAGGCGCGCCTGACGCAGAGGGCATTGTCACCTACGCCCTGGCGAATGCGCCCACGGCCTATACGTGGACGGATGCCTATTTCGCGCCCGATCCGCAGACTGCAGAGTCGACGGTCGAGGATCATCGTTGGTCCAGTGCGGGCAACTGGTCGTTTGGAAGCGGCACGACGGCCACCCGTTATCCACAGTCTGGCGATACGGTGTCTTTCTCGAGTGCTTCAACCGTTACGCTCGACGCGAATGCGGCATGCGCATCAATGACGATTGCTGGCTGCGCGGTGTCAATTTCTGCCGATTCGGCTAAGACACTTGCGGCAGGGACAATCTCGTTGACGGCGGCAGAATCGTCCATTTCCGTCACGGATGTGACGCTCTCGCCCCTGCCGACGACGACTGTTTCGCGCTCGAGGGTCGTTTCTTCGATATCTGATGGCACTACAACCTACAGTGTCGAGGTGATTCCTGGCACGATCTTCTCGGTCTACTAAGGCCAAATAATTTGGCGGCGGCGTCACGCACACACCGCGCTGCCGTCCGGGCGAGGGAGGAGTACGCAACCTTCCTCGCCCACTTTGTCTGTGGTTGCGGGTGGATGTGAAGCTTTGCAGTTGTGGCGCCTTTATGCATAGTGTCCGCGCACCCACCTCAGCCACAGATAATTTTAGCCAATTGGAGATTTTGCGAGGGACAGACGATCTCGTCTCGTCCGTAGAGCAGGGAGGATGGTCTAGGTGTGGCGCCAATTCACCGAACGAAAACATGCCAATTCACCGAACACTTCAAAAACCTGACCCTATTGGGGGCGTATAGAGTGGTGTAGTAGCGGGCTGGTTGTGACTTGTCCAGTAGGGCAAACGAAAAAGACCCTAGGGCGAAATGCATTGGCCTAGAGGGATTAAGCGCTCGGACCCTATGGTATATGGTGACGTACCGCAGGCGGTAAGACGTTGTGCCTGGCGTTTTGAGAATCATCCCAGCACGACTTGGGAAGTCTACCACGGTAGACTGGGAAATTAAGCGCGGTAGACTGGGAAGTCTAGCGCGGTAGATTATGAAGTCTACCGCGGTAGATTCGTCAGTCTGGCGCGGTAGACTTTCCAGTTAGGCGCGGTAGACTTGCCAGTCTACCGCGGTAGATTTCCCAATAGGTGGGCAGGGGCTTGGCAATAGATGCGCAGGCCATGCCAAAATGAGGTTACTGAACTGATAGAATCTACCTGTGTTTAGTGGGGTCGGGTGCCGAGTAATATGATATAATATCCATATTAACGCGCAAGGAGGATATGAGTGACCCTACAGCAGCTTAAGTATGTCGATGCGGTGGCGTCGTGCGGATCGGTGAGCGAGGCCGCTCGCCGCGTGTTCGCGACGCAGCCCACCTTGACCGAGGCGATCCGCTCGCTTGAAGAGGAGCTTCGCATTGCCATCTTCACGCGCTCAAGCCGTGGCGTATCCGTCACCCGCGAGGGCGAAGAGTTCCTTGCCTCCGCCCGCCAGATCCTTGATGATGCGGCACGTATTCAGTCGAAGTACACCGGAAAGGCGGTGAGGCGTCCGCAATTCGCCGTCTCGTGCCAGCATTACGCGTTCGCGGTTGAGGCGTTCATGGAGGTCGTAAAGGCCAACGGTGCGGACAGTTACGACTTCACCTTGCGCGAGACGGTGACGAGCGAGATAATCGACGACGTGGCGCGTCACCGCAGCGAAATCGGTGTCCTCTACCTCTCACGCCGCAACGAGCGCGCAATAATGAAGATTCTCAAGAAGGAGGAGCTTCGGTTCGAGGAGCTGTTCGTGTCGCGTCCGCACGTGTTCCTCGGCAAGCACCATCCGCTTGCGAAGAAGAAGAGCGGCATCTCGCCCAAGGAGCTGGACGCATATCCGTTCATCTCCTTCGAGCAGGGCGTGGAGAACGCGCTCTACTTCGCCGAGGAGGTCATGCCCTCGATCGACCGCAAGAAGAACATCCGCGTGCGCGACCGCGCCACGATGACTAACCTTATCCTCGGCCTTGACGGCTACACCATCGCATCTGGCGCACTTTCGCGCGAACTCAACGGACCCGACATCGTGGCGGTGCCTCTCAAGATGGACGATTTCATCCGCGTCGGGCTCGTCCTGCGCGACGGCATTCCGCTCTCCGACGCAGGCAAGGCGTTCGTCGAGGAGATTCGCAAGCGCACCGCCAAGCGATAGGCTAATCCTATACATAACGCAAAAATCTTCCGATTGGCCGATGGGCCATCCGGCGTGGTATACTGTGCCTCGTTGACGCGAGAAAGAAAGGAGCGACACACATGAGCACAAAACAGTACCACATCGAGACATTGGCCGTCCACGCAGGACAGGACGCATTCGGCGACCCGGCGACAAAGTCCAGGGCGGTTCCCGTCTACCGCACGACGGCATACAACTTCCGTGATTCGAAGCATGGCGCGGATCTCTTCGCCTTGCGCGAGCTGGGCAACATATACGCCCGTCTCATGAACCCGACGAACGATGTGCTCGCCAAGCGCATCGCGGCGCTTGAAGGCGGTGCGGCGGCGCAGACGCTTTCGAGCGGCACGGCGGCGATCTACTTCACCATAACGAACATCGCCCGCGCGGGGGACGAGATTGTTGCGGCGAGCAACCTTTACGGCGGAACGTTCTCGCAGTTCGATGCGATCCTGCCGAACATCGGCATAAAGGTTAACTTCACGCCGGTCAACAACTTCTCAGCGGTCGAGGCGGCGATAAACGATAAGACCAGACTCGTATTCATCGAGGCTGTCGGCAATCCCGCGCTCGATATCGCGGACATCGCGAAGTACGCCGAGATCGCCCATCGTCATCATCTTCCGCTCGTGGTCGATGCAACCTTCACGCCTCCACCACTACTTCGGGCGTTCGACCACGGAGCGGATTTCGTCATACATTCTCTCTCCAAGTGGATCAGCGGACACGGCACAGGCATCGGAGGCGTTGTCGTAGAGAAGGGCGGCTTCGACTGGAGCGATCCCAAGTTCGCGCTCTACAACGAGCCAGATAAAGGCTACCACGGGCTTCGCTTCGCGCACGATCTGCCGGAGGCGCTCAAGCCGATAGCGTTCTCGATACGCCTTTTGACGGTCGGCATCCGCAACCAGGGGCCGACGCTAGCGCCGGACGCCGCGTGGATATTCCTCCAGGGCGTGGAGTCGCTGCCTCTCCGCATTGCGCGGCACAGCGAAAACGCGCTCGCGGTCGCGAAGCACCTTGAGAAGCACCCGAAGGTCGCGTGGGTGAAGTACCCTTCCCTCGCGCAGCCGGAGCTCGCAAAGAAGTATCTTCCGAACGGCGCGGGCGGGATGGTCGTCTTCGGCGTCAAGGGCGGGTCGCAAGAGGCGCGGTGTTTTGTGGACGCGCTCAACGGCGAAATATTCTCGCTTCTCGCCAATGTCGGGGACGCGAAGTCGCTCGTCATCCACCCCGCCTCGACGACACACTCGCAGCTCTCCGACGACGACCTCCGCAAAGGCGGCGTCCTTCCCGAGCTGATCCGCCTCTCGATCGGCCTTGAGCACATCGACGACATCATCGCCGAGCTCGACCGTGCGCTTGAGGCCATCTGAAACAATCAACAGCAATACAAAGAAAGGA
>CAMZEN010000007.1 GCA_947305775.1 uncultured Verrucomicrobiota bacterium | reverse complement strand
TCGAGTGTGAAATCTCCGGGCCCAACCCGGAAAGTGCGCTCGAAACTACCTTGCTCGAGTACGGGAGAGGGAAGGGGAATATAGGGTGTAGCGGTGAAATGCGTTGATATCCTATAGAACACCGGAGGCGAAGGCGGATTCCTGGTACGTTACTGACGCTGAGGCGCGAAAGTCGGGGGAGCAAACAGGATTAGATACCCTGGTAGTCCCGACCTTAAACGGTGCACACTCGGGGTGGGGCCATTTCACCGGCCCCGTCCCTCAGCTAACGCGTTAAGTGTGCCGCCTGGGGAGTACGGCCGCAAGGCTAAAACTCAAAGAAATTGACGGGGGCCCGCACAAGCAGAGGAGCATGTGGCTTAATTCGATGCAACGCGAAGAACCTTACCTGGGCTTGACATACAGCTGCAAGGCGTATGAAAGTATCCCGCCTTCGAGGGTGCTGTACAGGTGCTGCATGGCTGTCGTCAGTTCGTGCCGTGAGGTGTTTGGTTAAGTCCACCAACGAACGCAACCCCTAGTCCGTGTTGCCAACGGGTAATGCCGGGGACTCGCGGGCCACTGCTGGTTCACGCCAGAGGAAGGTGGGGATGACGTCAAGTCAGTATGGCCCTTACGCCCAGGGCTGCACACGTGCTACAATGGCCGGTACAGAGGGAAGCGATGCCGCGAGGCGGAGCCAACCCCAGAGAGCCGGCCCCAGTTCGGATTGGGGTCTGCAACCCGACCCCATGAAGTCGGATTTGCTAGTAACGGCGCATCAGCTACGGCGCCGTGAATGCGTTCCCGGGCCTTGTACACACCGCCCGTCACATCATGAAAGCCGTCTGCACCCGAAGTCCGGCATTCGTCGGCCTAAGGTGTGGGTGGTGATTGGGATGAAGTCGTAACAAGGTAACCGTTGGGGAACCAGCGGTTGGATCACCTCCTTTCTAAGGAGACATCCTCCATAGCCCGAAGGGCGACGGAGGAAATGGTGAAACTCGCCGTCAGGCGAGACTACATCGACCGAACCTCCACCAGACATCAGTCTTCCAACACGGTCCGGCAGAGGCGTTCGAAGGCCGCGTCTTGACGACGCGGCCTTTCGGTTTTTAAGTAAACATCCTAATCGGTTTCGACGTCAATGGAAACAACGGCTCAAAATTCAGAGATTGTGGAGAAGCTTGCCGAACTAGTAAGGCAAACGAGCTCATCCTTGCCTTCTGACGTTGAGCGTGCCATAAAGGCGGCTCTTCGCAAAGAGGATAAAGGCTCCTCTGCGGCAGTTGTGCTCAATACGATTCTTGATAACGTCAAACTCGCCAGAAAGTCATCGACGCCGCTTTGCCAGGATACAGGCACGCTTACGTTCTTCGTCAGTTCCGATCTGCGCGGCAAGGTGATGCCCGAACACATAAAGGAGGCTGTGGCGTTGGCGACGAAGCATGGTTGGCTCAGAAAGAACACGATTGATTCTGTAACAGGCAAGTCATACGACGACAATTGCGCCGCGTCGGCACCAGTGATACATTATGTTGAAGTATCAGAAAGCTTTGAACGCGGGACGGTGACGCTCATTATGAAGGGTGGCGGCAGCGAGAATATGAGTAGGCAGTATTCGCTTCCCGACTCAGATCTAGGAGCGGGGCGCGACATCGATGGCGTAAGGAAGTGCGTTCTTGATGCAGTCTACAAGGCGCAGGGTTATGGGTGTGCGCCCGGAGTTTTGGGCGTATGCATCGGCGGGGACAGGGCGACAGGATACGAGACGGCGAAGATGCAGCTTTTGAGGTCGCTTGGCGACAAGAATGTTGACCCGAAACTGCGTGCTCTTGAGCGCGAAATCCTTTTGGACGCGAACTCGCTTGGTATCGGCCCTATGGGCCTTGGCGGAAAGACGACTCTTCTTGGAGTGAAGATATCTGCCAGGCCGAGGGTTCCTGCGTCGTTCTTCGTCACTGTCGCCTACATGTGTTGGGCTGTGAGGAGGAGGAGTCTAAAGTTATGAAAGAACTTAGGTATCCATTTCACGAGAAGGTTGTGCGGGGACTGAAAGCTGGGGATGCCGTATCGATTACGGGCCGCATATACACGGGGCGCGACAAGCTGCACAAGTACTTTGCGGATGGAGGAAAACTGCCGGTAGATTTCCGCGATGGCGCACTCTATCACTGTGGCCCGGTTGTGGTAAAGACGGATGTTGGTTATAGAGTCATGGCGGCGGGTCCGACTACAAGCGTTCGCGAAAACCCGTACGAACCTGATTTCATTGCCGATACTGGTGTGCGTTTGATAATTGGCAAAGGCGGCATGGACGCCAAAACTCTTGCCGCGATGAAGAAGTATGGTTGCGTTTACATTCAGGCGGTTGGTGGTGCTGCGGCGTTGAGCGCTGCAAGCGTTGCGGCCGTTGCAGGGGTCTCGATGCTTGAAGAGTTTGGCGCGGCTGAAGCAGTGTGGCACTTTGACGTGAAGGATTTCCGCGGTGTCGTTGCCATGGACGCCAACGGGAAGAGCCTTTTTGCAGAGGTTGCAGAAAGTTCGCGCGCGAGGCTTGCTGATCTTATAGGCTAAAAGCCAAGCATTAGACCATTCGCCAATTCTTGCAGCTTGCCGAGAGAGTGCCTGAAAAACCTCTCCCAGCCAATGCAAAGGGCTTGCTTGTTTCTAGGACAATCCCCTTTGCAAAATGCAAGATATGGACACATTCGGCATTTGCCCGGCAAAAACGCCATTTTGGCGGCAGTGAAGGATTTATATACGGGCTTCTCCATCATTTCTGCGAACGACTCAGTAATGATGTTCCCGAGGCGCAGATCTGGGCTTACATGGAAATCGCATGGATATATGGAGCCATCGTGTTCTACCACCAGATGGTGTCGACATGAATTTGTGAAAGAGCACAGCGTCGGGTAGCCGCAAACGAGTTGCGAAACTATCGAGTCGAAGAGGCGAATGGAGACGGTGCGTGCATCGGATTTTATCCACTCGTCGAAAAGTCCTACAAGGAATCCGCCCCATTCTTCTCCATTTATAATATCCCTTGGGCCCGTGCATTCAATGTACTGGTGGTGGCGCGTGGAAAAATTGTCGCGCAGAAAGCGGTATACTTCACCAGGATAAGCCACGTTGGCCTTCGAGACTACGACGAGTAGGTTGTAGTCGACCCCGTGTTTTTCAAGTAGACGTATGCCGCGTACGGCTGCATCGAAAGATTCTCCGCGTAGGCGGTTCAGATCGCGCGGACCGTCCAGTGATGCGCCAACAAGCCATCCGCCGCTTGCGAGGCTTTCCGCTATAGAGTCTGTCATCAGGGTTGCGTTTGTCTGCAGCGATTTTGCCACAGGGTATTCGTCCGCAATCTTGAGCAGTGCGGCACCTTTGGGCATAAGCGGCTCCCCGCCTTGAAAGGTCACCGATTTCTCGCTGAACGGTAGGTTGCAGTAGGCGTCTAGTGTGCGTCGCAACGTTGTGGTGTCCATCGCACCAGCGGTGTGGTTGCGATAGAAGCAATAGTGGCAGTTGAGGTTGCAGTCGCTTCCGACGGCCTTTATCAATAGGGAGAATGGATGCATTGAGTTCAAAGTATAGCAAATGCACCATGTCCTAATCAATACTAGAAGGGATGAGAATTGCAAAATGGAAAGTGTTCCATTAGATATTACACTTTCCCCTTTCCAGACGGAAGTGATGCCGCTTTGCGGCAGCATTTTTGGTATAATATGTAACATGCAAAAAGCGTCTGTCGTAATGCCTGTCAACAATGCTGAAGCGCGTCTTCAGCCGTGCTTGGGCTCGGTCGCGAATCAGGCGTCGAGCACCACAGGGATTGCATGCTCAGACGACGGATCGCCTGTAAGAATCGCTTTTATATGCGACGGAGGGTATGTGATTCCGACATCTGTCGCCATACGGTCGATTGCCGCGACGGTCAATGGACGGCGCATGGTGGAGGTGCGGGTCGTTTACACTGGCGATTCTGCGGAAGATGAGCGGAAGTTGGTGTCGGCGGGACAGGGCCGTGTATCCGTCTCAGTCGTCAAGGTGGCGCTGGGAAATCTTGCAAACCTCCACAAGTATCAGGATGGCGCCATTTGCGTTGCGACTGACGCCGCGTTGCTTAAGTTCCGCCTTCCCGAAATGCTTTCCGACTGGGATAAGGTTCTGTATCTTGACGGGGATCTGATTGCAAGGGACGATGTCGCTCAACTTTACGATACCGACATTTCTGGCGTGTATGCAGCTGTCGTGGCCGAGTCCGGCGCCATATACTGGCACGCCCAGTACATGATGCGGTATAATCGGTATTTCAACAGCGGAGTCATGCTGCTTAATCTCGAACGGCTTCGCCGCGAGAACGTGTCGCAGGTGCTCATAAAGGCTAAGGAAGAATCCACGGATTCCAGCTTGATGGACCAGAACGCATTCAACGAAGTGTTCGAGGGGAAGGTCATTCATCTGCCAATACGTTGGAACTTCAGCCTGTCGAGCCTCGATCGTGCTGGAGACAAATGGTCGGTGTCGGACATATCGCGTCTATATGGCGTGGATTACGAGACAAAGCGCGATGTGTTTGCCGATGCCGCCATTGTGCATTTCTCCAGCAAGGACAAGCCGTGGAAGTCGCCGGACAACGCGGGGGTAGCACTGTGGCGCGAATATGACGGCGAACCAGTGCCGGAACCAGAGGAACCGTTTGCCGTTTCGGTTGTCATTCCATGCTACAATCTGGAGAAGTACATCGAACGCACGCTGGATTCCATATTCGTCCAGACACTGAGGAACATCGAAATCATATGCTTGGACGATGGTTCTACAGATAGAACGCTTGCCATTCTGAAACGGTTGGCTGAAACCCATGGAAGCATGCGGGTGGTCGCCAACGAAAACAGGCGGCAGGGCTACGAAAGGAATCAAGGCGTCCGTCTGGCGCGCGGCAGATACGTCTATTTCATGGACGGCGACGACATTCTGGAGCCTCACGCGCTCGAGTTTCTGTACTCCAGGGCGGAGAAGAACGACCTGGACCTTGTTCTTTTCGAGGGTGACACTATATATGAGACGCCCGATCTCGAAAGGCGCTTCCCCGAGTTCGCAAACCGCTACCACAGAAAGAACTTCTACCCAAAGGTTTACAACGGCCAAGACCTTTATGCGAAGTTGCGAGTGCGGCGCGACTTGATCGTCTCGCCGTGTCTTCAGTTTGCCAGTCGAGACCTTCTAATGTCTATGGACGAATTGTTTCCCGAAGACATGCCGATGTGGGAAGACTGCCTGTACACTGTCAGGGTGATGCTCGCAGCGAAGCGCGTGGCGTGTTTCGTTGACGAACTCTTCCTCCGTCTCGTAAGGGACGACTCGACAATGACGAAACATTCTGACAATGAAACGCGGCTAGATGTCGTCAAAACGCTGATAGAGCGGCTTTCTGACATCGCTTCCACCTTCCCGGAGCAGAGCGAAACTAGAAAATGGGTGCGCCAGCATGCGCTTTCGTTTGTCAACGAGGCAGAGAGGTTGAGACACGCGGATCAAGCCCTTGAAAGGTCCAGAAAGAAAGACTTCAAGAAGATATGTCGTATGGCTGACGTCTTCCGTCTCGATTTGGTGGGTTGCAAATTCGGCAACATGCCAAAGTGGATTTTGTCGTGCTGTCCGGGCGTGGTCATGCGAGCAGTGCAATGCTATAATGAGAACGGTCTGGCGTACACATTGCGCAGGGTGTTCTTTGGGAGGCAGTATTGACGCATAGGGTATCCATAGTCATTCCAGTTTACAACGCTGGATGCTATCTTCGACAATGCCTTGACTCAGTTCTCGGCCAGACGCTTCGCGACATTGAAGTCATTTGCGTTGACGACGGCTCTACGGACGGTAGCGCGGCGGTTCTGGCGGAGTATGTCGCAAAGGACAACCGCGTAGTACTGCTTGCCCAGAAGAATTCCGGACAGGGGATGGCTCGCAATTATGGACTAGAAAGAGCCGTCGGTAAATATGTCTACTTCATGGACGCGGACGACGAATTGGCCTCCGCCGATGCGTTGGAACGCCTGGTTTGCGAGGCTGATCGCGGGCAGTTGGATGCTCTCTTTTTCGACGCGGAAACCACGGTAGATGCTGGATTTGATGCCGGTAAAGCATCGGTTAATCCAAAGGATTATGTTCGCGAAGGGAATTATTATTCGGGCATCTATGATGGATCGGAATTGTTTGCCCGTTTTTTGAAGCGCAATGAGTATTGCGTGTGCCTATGGATAGCTCTTTTTCGTCGGGAATTCTTGTCAAAGTGCGGCATCCGATTCCCCAATTGCAGAATATTCCACGAAGATGACATTTTCATGACGCGGGTGATGATTGCCGCCGCACGCACCAGCCACAGGCCATGGCGATTGTACCGCCGCAAGGTCCACGAGGGAAGTTCGATGGCGTCCATATCGTCGCCCCGTCATCTCGACGGCTATCGTATGTGTTACGATGAAGTCTGCGGGTTGTTGGAGCGCGGCGGGTTGAATCGGCGATTGATGCTTGCCCTAAAGGAGCGTCGCGCTGTCTATCTTTTGCAGATACATAGGTTGGAAGGGACCGTGCCTTCGTTGAAGGAACGCATGTACAGACTGTACATTCGATTTCGCTGTCGTGGGTTCGTCTACATGGTCAAACATGCATTCGGGGTCTTATGCCGCAGGTGTCCGTCATAATCCCGGTTCGAAACGCCGCGCGGCACCTCCGCGAGTGTCTGGACTCGGTGCTTTCGCAGTCGCTGCGAGACGTCGAGGTGATTTGCGTGGACAATGGTTCTGCCGATGAGTCTTTGTCCATCCTGGAAGATTATGCCGCCGCAGACTCCCGCGTCAAAGTAATGCGTTGCGAAAGCGGTCGCGGGGCAGGTGCCGCCCGCAATGTTGGGCTTTCTGCCGCGACGGGCAATTGGCTTCATTTTGTCGATGCCGATGATGTGGTTCTGGAAGATGCCGAGAAGTCGATTGTCGATTTTGCGGAACGAGATGGTGCCGACATCGTCGTGTTCAATGCAGATGAGTTTGACGACGCCACTGGAATGGTGACGCCGATGCCGCTAGATATTTCGGTTTTGCCGCAAAGCGATGGGTTCCTGAAGGCATACGCAACATGTCCTTGGAACAAGCTGTTTAGAAGGTCTTTCATTGTCGATCAGAATATTCGGTTTCAGGAGATACCGCGATCTAATGATTTGGCCTTTACAGTCGAGGCCCTTTGCCGCGCATCAAGGATTTCAGTTCTCGACCGTGTCTTTTATAAATATAGGATACATGGAGGGGGTGGGCTCCAGGCGACGAAAAACGAAACTCCGAACGCCTGGCGCGACGCACTGGAGGAAGCTCAACGCCGTCTGTCTGCCGCGGGGAAGCTCGACAGGTTCAGGGAGGCTTTCAATATTCTGTCCAAGGATGTTCGCTTGGCAAACAAAAGTGGAATTCTTGCCAGAGTGCTTGCTAGCATTCGCCGTCGCGGGGTCCGTTCGTTTGTAAAGCATGTTGTAGGATTCGTTGCCATGAGGTTTCGCAAATGAAGATCGCCTATCTCATAGACCGCGATTCGGTTGGTGGTGGGATGGAGTATATCCGTCGCCAGATCGCTGCGCATCCTGGCGACGAGACGCGGGTGTTCTTCTCGGATCGAGGCGAATGCACCGCCGCGAAGATGGACGAGTGGGCCGCGGAAATCATACACGTCAACCACCTGAAGGCGTTGGTGCAGCTTTTGGGTAATCCATTTTCGCGGCCCAAGGGCAAGGTCGTTTTCACTGTGCACGGCATACATCTGCGCAAATACGACTTTCTGCCGAAGGTGGCCGCCAATCGGCTTAAGCGGACTTTTCGCCTTTGGCTGGAACGCTGGCTCTACCGCAGATGCGACGGTCTGATAGCGCTTACGGAAACTGACGCGGCTGATATCCAGCGACTGTATGGTCCATCTCTTCCTGTGTCGGTGGAGCCCAATACGGTGGAGCTTTCTGAGTTCACAATGCCTGCGACGGGCTTGCGCTACGGCAAGGATGAATTCGCGTTCGTATGCATAGCGCGGTTCAATCTGCAGAAAGGACAGGACATCCTTTTGCGTGCGATTGCGGCTGTTCAGGAAGATTTGCGCAGGGACGGCAAGCGTGTTCTAATGATAGGCGGCGGGGAGACTTTGGCGGCGGACAAGGAGTTTGCCGCGAAGAGAGGCATTCTTGACATTGTTGAGTTCGCCGGCGAGATTCCAGACGCCGGGGTGTACATGGTGTGCGGCAGGACGCTTGTCGCGCCGAGCAGATGGGAAGGCATGCCTTACTTGCTGCTCGAGGCTGTTGCACGAGGGCGAAGGGTTATGGCATCGGACTGTCCGGGCAATCGCGATGTGCTGAAGGGCTATGCGGCGGCAAAACTCTTCGCTGTTGAGGATTCGGACGCACTTGCAGGCCTTTTGAGGGATTCGACATGAAGACAGCTCTTCTTCACTACTGGCTTACGAACGTGCGTGGCGGAGAGAAGGTGCTTGCCGCGCTTGGCGAGTTGCTACCCGAGGCAGATATTTTCACTCATGCGTATCTGCCTAAGAACATGGAGGGACTGTTCGAGGGACGGCGTGTTACGGAAAGTTTGATATCGCGACTTCCTCTTGGCCGCAGGCATCCACAGGCGTATCTCCCGCTCATGCCTATCGCGTCCAGATTGCTTGACTTGGACGGGTACGACCTGATTGTCTCCAGCGAATCCGGACCTGTAAAGGGCATCCGAAAGCCGAAGGGTGCGCGGCACATATGCTATTGCCACACTCCAATGCGCTATTTGTGGGACATGCATGACGAATATTACCGGAACGCAGGAGTCGGCGGCAAACTTGCCATGGCGCTCTTCACCGGATATCTCCGCAAGGAGGATCTGAAGAGCGCCGAGAGTGTTGACGAGTTTGTCGCAAATTCCGCGTTTGTGGCGGATCGCATAAAGAGGATATACGGCCGCGATTCGGTTGTCGTGCATCCGCCGGTAGATGTTGATTTCTTCCGGAATGTCGAAAGGTCCGACCAAGGCTACTACCTCTTTGTCGGCGCAAATGTATCGTACAAACGGCTGGATTTGGCTGAAGATGCATGTCGCAGGATGGGCAGGCGTCTTGTGGTTGCCGGTGGCGGAAACGTCACAAACATCGAACTTCGGTCTATTTATGCGGGGGCGAGGGCGCTTCTCTTTCCGGGTGTCGAGGATTTTGGCATTGTCCCGGTCGAGGCGCAGGCGGCTGGCACGCCCGTTATCGCGCTCGGCAAAGGCGGTGCGCTCGAGACCGTTCGCGATGGCGAAACCGGGCTTTTCTTCGGCGAAGAATCCGTCGAATCGCTTTGCGGCGCAATAGAGGAATTCGAGTCTCGCCCATGGTCGGTTGATGCCTGTCGCGCTAATGCTTCCAGCTTCGCCAAACATGTTTTCATGGATAATATGCGGCGAATCTGCGGGTTGTGACGGACCCCCGGAGGCTATTTTGTGAATTTTGGCTTTGCCATGTTGTTTTTCCCGTGCTGTTGATTTGATTTAGCCCTAGGGGACTTTTCGTTTTCCCGTAGGGAAGTTTTGCTGTCGCCCTAGGGTCTTTTTCATTTGCCCTAGGGTCTTTTTTGCGCAGCGCCCGCCAGCCTGGGAGAGCGTCTCAGCTGGGAGAGCGGGCGTCTCGCTGACGAGCTGACCCTAGGGGGTCGCAGTCGAAAAACCCCCTAGACGGAGAGCGTGCAGGTTAGGGACCCGCACCGTGCTACCCCCTAGGGTGCACCTCGCGAGGCCGCAGCCTGCTTCTCGTGAGGGGGAGACCGTCTCACAGTGAGCCCCCCACCGTCTCACAGTGAGACACAAAAGAGAATAGAAAGTAAATCCAACCCGAACCTAAAGAAAGGGTTGGCTGGGTTGGTGAGAACTTGCGGTGCCTGTCCCCGCTTTTGCGGCGGGTGTGGGCTCACGCGAAGTTCGCGAAGGTCGCAATGGTTTTGGGTGAGTGCGGGGACTGTCCCCGCTTTTTTTTTGGGGGGGGGGGGACAGTCTCTACATGGATTCAACAACTTTATCCAGGGCAATTGGTTCTCTGTTAAAATCTGTTTTGTTATCTGTTTTGTTTCTCTGTTTGTGTATCACAAAGATACAAAGGTCCCTACTGGATGATACAGAGTCGGTACTGGATGATACAAAGGTCGGACTGGATGATACGAAGGTATCTGGCAGGTTTATTGCATAGAAATTCATCTTTTCGGCTTCAGTTGGCATCCGTACCCGCAGAATAGCGGGCAGAACAATGAAGTCTTGGAACACTTATTGCAATAAGTGTGCTGCGCGAATCAGGGGACTTGTCCCCGCTTTTGGGGGCGGGTGTGGGCTCACGCGCAACGCACATGGGGCCTGTCCCCGCTTTTCGCGCTCTCAATTTTGGGTCCCCGCGCTTGATTAACGTTCCCTCGCTCGTGAAAGACCTCTTCGCATGGCTTGCGGACAGCGAAGACCCCGTGCTGATCAAGAGCTGCGTGTTCCACTACGAGTTCGAGTTCATCCATCCGTTCCCGGACGGCAACGGACGCACCGGGCGGCTCTGGCAGACCGCGCTTCTCGGCTCCTGGCGCAACGAGTTCTACGGTGCGCCCGTCGAGAACATCGTCTGGGCGCACCAGCAGGAATACTACCAGGCAATCCGCGCCTCAACCGCCGCCGGCGAGTGCGGGCCGTTCATCGATTTCATGCTCGACAAGATTCTGCGGACGCTCAAGGCCAAGGGCAAGGCATACGAGATTGCCGCCGCAAAGACTGACAAGAAAACTACCGAGAAAATAATGTCGGTCATGAAGTCGATGCCGGATGTCACTTTGGCAGAGCTGGCGAACGCTACTGGGCTTTCAGTTGACGGCGTGAGATGGAACATCCGCAAGCTGAAAGACGCCAACCTCATCCGCCGCGTCGGCCCTGACAAAGGTGGACATTGGGAGGTTGTGGCGGACAAGCGCAAAGGTTACATCAAATGATCGTCAACGCCTTTACCTGCACCGGAGCATACGCCGTCTTGATCATGTCGGGGCTGAAGCGTGTGGAGAACCGCAGCATGATGCCGGTTCCGGCGAGGGGGCGTTGCGCGATGAGCGTTTCCAAGAAGTTCTGCCGCGCCCAGTATGACGGCATCAAAGCGTGGTTGCGGCGATTCAACGGTGACAGGGTGGATGCCATCACCCCGACATGCACTTCCATGGGGTCAGCACCTAAAAATCGCGGGATATATTTCGCTTCAGGTGGAAAAAGTTTCGCATGGAGGTGAACTATGAAATACATGAGTGCTGCGGAAGTTTATCTTGGCAAATCAGCCCACAATTTGCTCTTTGATATACTTCCTTTTGAGGGGGATAAACTTCCGCAAAACACGAAGGAGGCTTTTTGATGGATTTTATGACTATAGAAGAGATTGCCGCAAAATGGGGAATAACACCCCGTCAGGTACGCTCGTATTGCGCCGACAACCGCATAGCAGGGGCTATATTAGATCAAGGAGAATGGCGAATACCGGCTAATGCCGCCAAGCCTGAGCGCAAGCGCCGCCGGACATTCCCCACAACCGTTCTCGGCGTTCTGGAGGCGGAGCGAAGTTCACGCATCTCAGGCGGACTTTACCATCGCCTTCAAATTGACATCACCTACAACTCGAACCACATCGAGGGAAGTCGCCTTACGCACGAACAGACACGATGGATCTTCGAGACGAAGACGATAGGTGAGTTTGGCGCGGACGTGCCTGTTGACGATATTGTCGAGACGGCGAACCATTTCCGCGCAGTCGATAAGATAATCATGACCGCCACGTCCGCCTTGACTGAAGCATACATAAAGCGGCTGCATGAAATCTTACCATTTCTGCCGCTCCTCCGTTGTTCGTTCCCGCTTGATATGCTATAATACCTGTCAATCGTGGACGGTCATATAGGAAGGTATCGCATCGTCCGCTTCATTGGACGAGGCGGAATGGGGCGCGTATACGAGGTCGAGTCCCAGAATGGTCGACGCTTTGCTCTTAAGCTCTTTTCGGTGACGAAGAAGAACGGGGATTTTCTGAAGAAGCGTTTTTGTGCAGAAGCACGGTTGCTGTCGCACCTGGCCCATCCGCACCTCGTTGGAGTATACGACGCCGGAGAGGACGAGTCCGGCGGGGAGCCGTTCTTCACGATGGATCTCGTGCTTGGCCGCGATGGCGAGGCCACTACGCTTGAGGATTTGCGCAAGCGGGGCGCCGTATCGGATGCGGACGCCCGCCGCTGGTTTGCGGAAATTTCCGGCGTCCTTGCCTACCTTGCGCGGCGCGGTGTGGTGCATCGCGACGTCAAGCTGGAGAATGTTCTCATAGACGCCGACGGTCATGCGCACCTTTCCGACTTTGGCGTCTCGCGCATCTTCGGCGAAGAGCTTAAGGACGCACTCGAAGTTACCACAACGTTCGTTGAGGGCGAATCTACGGGAACGCGCCCCGTGATGGGAACATACTTCTACCTTTCTCCGGCGGTCCGCGCCGGCGCGCCCGCGACGCCTGAATCCGACAGGTATGCGCTAGGCGTCATGTTTTTCAGGCTGCTTACCGGCATGTGGTACGAACCGGGGGTGGATGTAGGTGGAATGCTTGCCCCGTTTGGCGATTTCTGGCGTCGGTCGATACCTCAGCTCTTGGGAGTGGCCGGTCATCGACCATCCCGCGGACGGCGCATCGCGGCGGCTTTGACGGTATCTGCAGCGTTTGCTGTTGTTGCGGGTCTGGTGATGTTCCGATTAAATGATCCGCCGGCGAACGGGTCAGAGTCGCTGTCTCGATTCGATACTGAAGGCGAATGGGCTCTTCCGCCAACGTTCCATACGCCGCGCGTAAAGTCGCTCGCCTTGGATGGCGGCGGCGAAATGGTCTTCTGCGCGTGCCCGGCAGGATCGTTCATGATGTCCAGCGGGCAATGGCCGAACAACAAGCCTGACCACAAGGTGACGATAACGCGCCCGTTCTGGATTGGCGCGATGCCGGTTGCCGCGCGGCAGTGCCGCACAATCAAGGCCAACCGGAAGCGCGACATGGCGTCAGCCGCATTCGAAGCCGCCTTCCCGGAATATGATGTCGTATACAGGTTGTGGTATCCAGAAGGCGAGGAATTCTGCCGGTGCCTGAACCGCACCTACGGCCACATTCTTCCCGAGGGCTACGTCTTTCGCCTTCCGACCGAGGCGGAACTTGAATATGCGCTTCTTGAAGGCGGCAAATGGCCGCTTGCGTTCGAAGACGTGTATTGGGACGCGGGTGCGACAAGGAACCTTGCAGAGGCAGCGACGAACGTGTCTGGTGTCGCTTATCGCGACGACATCCGCCTGCTTCCGCACAAGGCGTTCAACGGGTGGGGCATTTCATGTGGCTGGACCGACAGCGAGCAGGTCGTGCTCGACCGCGTGAATTCGTCCGACGACCTTGCGTACGCCGCAGAAGAGATCGATCCGCTGCGCGGCGGAACCAAATGCCTTATCCGTCAGGCGCACGATGCGCGCTGGATATGCAAGCCTGAAGGGATACATGCATTGTTCCGGATCTGCATCGGGCCGGACCTCGCCATGGAGAGACAATGACGCCAGACACTCCTCAGACGCTTTTGCGGAAGATATCCGAGTTTGCCGACGGCGACGACTCTGCGGAATGGGAGCGCTTTGCAGAGCTGTACACGCCGGTGATAAGGCGATACGCAGATGAGCTGGGCGGCGTCAATGGGAGCAACGCCGACGATGTGGTGCAGGAAGTAATGATCCGGCTTGTGGACGTGTTGCGTGGCGGCGGCTACAAACGCAAGAAGGGTCGCTTCAGGAGCTATCTTTACTCGATGGTGCGGCGGCTTCTCGTAGATATGCACAGACGCGCCGCCGCGCGAGGAGAAGGGCGCACGGTGCCGATTGATGGGCTGGAGGTCGAGTCCGGTGTGATGGACGCTGCCACCATTGTCGATGTACGCCTTCGCGCGGCGCGTCATGCGGCGGCGGTTGAGCATGTGCTTTCGCGGACGATGCTGGACCCGCGCACTGTCGCGGCATATCGCGCCTACGCACTCGACTGCCGCCCTGCGGAAGAGGTCGCCGCCGCACATGATCTCAAGATCAACGCGCTTCGCCAGATAAAGCACCGCATCGATCGCATGATCGCCGCCGTCGAGTCGGCTTACGGCGAATAGTTTTTTCCCCTCGCCGCATAATTTTTCCCTGCGCCATGCGTATGTAAGTATGGCGACTGGTTGTCTGGATGTGGTCATGCCAGCCGTCTCAGCAGAACGTGTCGCGGGGACTTCTTCCGTTCAACCCCTGCGGCAAACAGCCGAACGGAACAAGCGTATAAGGGTAACAGACATGAAGAACAAGACTCTGGCAACACTTGCCTGTCTTTCGTTGGCGGTCTTCTCCGCTCTGCAATCGTTTGCTGGCTGGACAATATCGCCAAAGACAAGAACCGTCTCGGCCAACGGCGGCACCTTTTCCATAACCAGCGAATACACCAGCACGGGTGAATGGCCATCATCAACTGAACTTTATGTGTTTACATCCGATTCGAGCGTTTCTGTCAACAAGCAATACATCAGTATAGGCGATTCGGTGACGGTGACAGTATCGAAAAGCACCTCTGTAAATGAGCGACTTTTGCATGTGTATTTCAGGCTCCAAGGTTCCACGTCCGTCTGGAACGCAGCCTGCGATATTACACAATCCGGCAAAAGTGCAATAGTATCATGCAGCAAGACATCATTCGAAGCATCTGGCGGAAGCGGCACGCTGACCGTTTCGGTCGATTCCGGCGTTTCGTGGGGAAGCACCTACGCTGTGGAGAATTATATGTCCTGCAATTGGATAACCTTCTCGGCTAACAGCGGAAGCGGCCCTGGAAGCGTTAACTTCACTGTCGCGGCGAACACTGGCGACGCCCGCCAGGCTACAATATACATAGCCGGGAAAACCGTCACCATCACTCAGGCGAAGATGGCGGAAGATCCTGGTGAAGACCCGGGCGATGATCCAGGCGACGATCCGGGCACGACCGGCACAACGGTCGATTTGTCGGAACTGACCGGAACATACACGGTCCATAACGGCGATGTGCTGACAGGCTCCACGTCATACGGTATTATAATTCCTGATGGTGCGACCATAACCTTGTCGGATGCGACGATTTCGATTCCCGAAGGAGGTGATGCCCCCGCAATCGACTGCAGCGGCAGTGCCACCATAATTCTTGCCGACGAAACGGTGAATGTAGTGTCAAATGTTACATACTATGCCATTCGCGTAAATGGAACAGCACCGACTCTGACGATAAAGGGGAGCACCGGCAGACTTGTAAACAACGGTGTAATTGGTCGAAGAGATTCCTCTGTTGAAAGCAGCATCGTATTTGAAGGTGGTGTTGTTGAGATCGAGACATCTTCGTATTTCGCTATTTACACGACTTCTGTCACGTTCAAGGGTGGTGAGGTTACCGTCGTCGCTAGCGGTACTAGTTTATATAATCCTGGCACAATCTGGTGCGGCACTCTGACGGTCGAGTCAACGATAAGTAGGGTCGAAATTCACGGTAAAACTACTGTCTATGTTGGTGCTGCTCAAAACATTTCCGAAAATGTGATACGGTACGAAAGCGAGGATGGGAAAACGCTTATTTTTGAGCCGGAATACAAGTTCGATATCACATGGCTCAACGAAGACGGTACGGAGATCGAGACGACAATCGTTCCCAGCAATGCGGTGCCTGCACACGCTGCAGCGACGAAAGGTGGGGCTGACGCACCTTACCGCTGGGTGTTTACTGGCTGGACGCCTGCGATTGAACCGGCTGTGAGCAACACGACTTACACTGCGACATTCAGCAAGATTGCTGACCTTTCGCTTCTTGAGTCCGATTGGACGGCAGCGGATGGCGATGTCATCGAGGGCGCGACCTCACATGCGGTGTCCATCCCAGGGGGGATTCGCGTGACAATCAACGGTGTCGCGGTGACGGGCGCGGTGGCCGAGCCGGCATTCGGAACAGGCGGCGCGTCGGAAGTAGTTAAGTTCGCGCAGGTCGAGAACGACAAGTGCACGATCACAATCTTTGCGGAAATCGAGAACGACGCTTCCGGCGTGGCGGTCGATGAGGATGTCGTCAAGGTTTACCGCGCCGGATCCCTGTCCGAGCTTGAAGATGCTGCGCCGATGGCAGGCGGCGTGACTGTCAAAGAGAAGAAGAGCGCGGTCAAGATGACTCTCGAGGTCGCCGCTCCCGAGGCGGCACCCTCGCAGTTCTTCAAGGTCAAGTTCGGCGAGTAGTTTTGTTTTCAAAACCACTGTGCATCTCCGCACCGGCTAGGCATTATAAGGCGGGGCTCCCCGCGCTTGATCGTGTCGTGTTCAGAACTAAACGCAAGAGAATCTTGCATTAGCTTCTGGACATCACAGAACTTGCGGTGCCTGTCCCCGCTTTTTGCGGGGGTGGGAGCTCACGCGAACTTCGCGAAGGTCGCAAAGGTTTTGGGTGAGTGCGGGGACTGTCCCCGCTTTTTTTTTTGGGGGGGGGGGGACAGTCTCTACATGGATTCAACAACTTTATCCAGGGCAATTGGTTCTCTGTTAAAATCTGTTTTGTTATCTGTTTTGTTTCTCTGTTTGTGTATCACAAAGATACAAAGGTCCCTACTGGATGATACAGAGTCGGTACTGGATGATACAAAGGTCGGACTGGATGATACGAAGGTATCTGGCAGGTTTATTGCATAGAAATTCATCTTTTCGGCTTCAGTTGGCATCCGTACCCGCAGAATAGCGGGCAGAACAATGAAGTCTTGGAACACTTATTGCAATAAGTGTGCCGCGCGAATCAAGGGACTGTCCCCGCTTTTTGGGGCGGGTGTGGACTCACGCGAAGTTCGCGAAGGTCGCAAAGGTTTGGGTGAGTGCGGGGACTGTCCCCGCTTTTTCGGTGTTGTCCAGAAAGTGCACGCACTTTTGTCCAAGAGTCGCGGGAGAGTCGTGGTTGGGTTGTGGGCGGCTAGTAGGACGCTTAGGACGGTCGCGTCGGCTGGCGCGGGCGGGGTTTTCGCGAATGTAGCGGCGAAAGGCGTCGAGTTGGTCCTCGCGCTTCACAATCCAGTCATGCCAAGCGGGCTCTAAGATGTCGCGCGGCAATGCGCAGACGCGCATTTTATAAAACTCGTATTGCATTGAGCGGCCTGATATGGTACAATTTTTTGCCATGGAAGTAGTTGAAACCGAAATCGAAGGCGTAAAGATCGTTACGCCGAATGTGTTCAGGGATGCTCGCGGGTACTTCTGCGAAACGTACAATGCGGCACGCTACAAGGCGGCCGGCATAATGTCCGATTTTGTTCAGGACAACGAATCCTTCTCCATGAAGGGCGTTGTGCGCGGACTTCACTGGCAGGCTGCGCCGCATACGCAGGCCAAACTGGTGCGTGTGATACGCGGTGCCGTTTGGGATGTCGCAGTTGACATACGCAAGGGTTCGCCGACATACGGCAGGCATGTGGCGGTTACGCTATCGGGCGAGAACATGAAGCAGTTCTACATTCCTCGGGGGTTCGCCCACGGCTTCATAGTGCTTGAGGACAATACGCTATTCAGCTACAAATGCGACAACCTCTACAATCCTGAGGCCGACAGGGGCATGCGTTTCGACGACCCTGCGCTCGGAATAAAGTGGCCGGAGATAGGTGTGCCGTTGACGCTCAGCGAAAAGGACAAGAAGCACCCGCCTCTTTCCGGAATAGAACCGTTTTGCGGTTGCGCGGATGCGTAGTATTATGATATAATCAACACAATGCTTTAATCACGCCCTAAAAGGGGCAACCTTAAGGAGTAAAAAACATGGCCAAGACGCCGAAGTTCGCGAATGCCAAGGTGTTCGCATGGGTTGACAAGTGGAACAAGGTCTGCACGCCCGATAAGATCGTGGTCGTGAAGGGCACGAAGGCCGAGCATCTCGCCATTTGCGAGATGATGGTCAAGAACGGGCAGTTCATAAAACTGAACGCCAAGAAGCGTCCCGATTGCTACCTCGCCCGCTCGCACGAGAGCGACGTTGCGCGCGTCGAGGGTCGTACGTTCATCTGCTCCAAGCGCGAGATCGACGCGGGCCCGACGAACCACTGGATGGATCCCGTCGAGATGAAGAAGAAGATGACGAAGGCGTATACCGGCTGCATGAAGGGCCGCACGATGTACGTCATCCCGTTCGCGATGGGACCGATCGGCAACCCGATCACCCAGTACGGCATCGAGATCACCGACTCGCCTTACGTCGTCGTCAACATGAACATCATGACGCGCACCGGCGACGCCGTGATCAAGCATCTCGGCACGGATGGCGACTTCATCCCCTGCATCCACTCCGTCGGCGCTCCTCTCAAGAAGGGCGAGAAGGACGTCTCCTGGCCCTGCGCCAAGAAGATCGAAGACAAGTACATCACGCAGTTCCCTGAGGACCGCGAGATCTGGTCGTTCGGTTCCGGCTACGGCGGCAACGCCCTCCTCGGCAAGAAGTGCTTCGCGCTCCGCATCGCGTCCAAGCTCGCCAAGGATCAGGGTTGGATGGCCGAGCACATGCTCATCCTTACGCTCACTTCTCCCGAGAAGAAGCAGTATCACGTTACGGCGGCGTTCCCGTCCGCCTGCGGCAAGACGAACCTCGCCATGATGCAGCCCAAGCTCGATGGCTGGAAGCTCCAGACGATCGGCGACGATATCGCTTGGCTCAAGCCCGGCGACGACGGCCGTCTTTACGCAATCAACCCCGAGAACGGCTTCTTCGGCGTTGCGCCGGGAACTTCCATGGATTCCAACCCCAACGCGCTCAAGAGCTGCAAGAAGGGCACGATCTTCACGAACGTCGTTCTTACGCCCGACGGCGACATCTGGTGGGAGGACATGGGCGTCAAGGCTCCTAAGGAAGGCGTCGACTGGAAGGGCAATCCCTGCTACGTCTGCGCGGACGATCCATATCGCATGGGTCCGAAGCCCGGCATGACCAAGAAGGAGATCAAGGAGCTCGGCTATGTGGCGGCCCACAAGAACAGCCGCTTCACCGCCCCCGCCGAGAACTGCCCCGTGCTGGACAAGGCCGGCTTCAACGGCCTCTACAACAAGAAGCCCACGGGCGTGCCGATCGACGCGGTCCTCTTCGGTGGACGCCGTCCTTCGACGATTCCTCTGGTGAACGAGGCAAAGAGCTGGACCCACGGCGTGTTCATGGGTTCCGCCGCCGGTTCAGAGGTCACCGCCGCCGTCATCTCCGACCAGATCGGCCAGGTCCGCCGCGACCCGATGGCGATGCTCCCGTTCTTCGGCTACAATGTGTGCGACTACTTCCAGCACTGGCTGGAGATGGAGCGCACCTCCGCCGATGCGACGAAGCTGCCCAAGATATACTTCGTGAACTGGTTCCGCAAGGGCGAGGATGGCCGCTTCATGTGGCCTGGCTTCGGCGACAACAGCCGCGTCCTCAAGTGGATCTGCCAGCGCATAGAGGGTCAGGTGAAGGCCAACGAGACCCCGATCGGCAACATCCCGTTCGCGCAGGACATCGATCTCTCGAACAACGACGAGACCGCGAAGTTCCATGTCGTCAAGGCCGACCTCGAGGAGATCCTCAAGGTTGACGTCGAGGGCTGGAAGAAGGAGATCGCAACGGTCGGCGCCTCGTACGACGAGTACGACGCCAAGCCGTCCAAGGACTCCAAGGTTGCCTCCAAGACGGCCCACCGCGTCCCCAAGGCGCTGCGTCAGGTTCTTGCCGACGTGTCCGCCGCGCTCGCCCAATAAGGCGGCGGGTAGATAAAGACGCAATGCGTCCCCCGTCCTCGGGGGGCGCATTTCTTTTTTTGTCGAGATAGTGTTCGGCGAGCGCGGCCAAAATTTGGTATAATACAATTACAAATCTTTTTCTCTTTTGGGGAATCCAGTACCAACAATCACTGAGCAAGGAACGTAACATGACATCTGCGACAAGAAAGGAAGCGGTGCTTCTTTGGACGGCATTGGTTTTTTCGGCATGCGTTTTCGCCGACGATGACATCACCCTTGAAAAGTATCCTGATGCGAATGCCGTGCTTGTCAAGAGCTTGCGGAACATAGAGTACGCTACCGACGGTACGTACTTCAACAAAGATGAGAATTGGGTTAAGATACTGACCGAAAAGGGGCGCCGCGAGGAAAGCGAACTCTCCGTCGCCTATTCGTCGCGCTATGGTTTGGCAAAGATTGTGTCTGTTGGCATAATAGGCACCAACGGCGTGGAGCGTGCGGTGGACATAGCCGCCACGATGAAGGAGACGACCGACAACTCGTCCATGGCGGAGAACATATACGATCCCATGCACCGTAAGGTAGCCTGCCGCGTGCCGGGCTTGATGGTTGGCGAAACGATCCACACCGTCATAGAGCGGTCGACTTTCAAGTCGCGCGTTGACGGGCAGTTCGCAGACATGACCATCGTCGAGTGGGAATGTCCGATCCTGGAATCGGTATACTGCGTCACCGCGCCCAAGGATCTGCCTCTCAGGAAGATGGCTGTGCGCAATCCGCTTGGCAACGTCGAGGAGAGCCATGTGACGAACGCCGATGGCCGCGTTGTTCATACGTGGCGCGCCACAAACTCGCCGCAGTCGTTCTCCGAACCCGATACGCCGCCTTTCTACTCGCTCGTAGAGAACATTCAGGTGTCGACGGCCGAAAGGTGGGAGGACCTTTCCCAGTGGTACTGGGACCTCAGCCTGCCCCACCTGTTAAAGACGAACGAGGCAATCTCGAACAAGGTCTTCAGCGTCATACAGGGTGCCGATACCTTTGATGCCAAGGTGAAGAGCCTCTACAAGTGGGTCGCCCAGGAGGTGCGCTACATGGGCCTCACCATGGAAGATACGTCTCCGGGTTATGCGCCGCACGACGTCGACATAACCTTCGGCAACCGCTACGGCGTGTGCCGCGACAAGGCCGCGCTTCTCGTCGCGATGCTCAGGATCGCCGGCATAGAGGCATTTCCGGTTCTCATACACAATGGCACCAAGAAGGATCCGGAGGTTCCTTCGCCGTTCTTCAACCATGCGATCGTCGCTGCGGCGAACCCCGATTACGACCCATCTTCAGGTCTTGACGACCAGCATGACGGCAAGTACGTGCTTATGGACCCGACGGACGAGTCGAGCCGCGATATAATGCCGGCATACCTCTCCAACCGGTCGTACCTCGTTGCGCGCCCCGATGGAGAAACGCTTAGGACGTCGCCCATACCGCCAGCAGAGCCCGACAACGCTCTGGTGGTCGATGCGTTCGGGTCCCTCACCAGCGACGGTGCGATCATGCTTACGCAGAATCTCGTCTTCAACGGCATGAACGACAACATCTTCCGCCAGGTGCTTCTCAGGCGCAGGCCAGAGGCCCGCCGCAAGATGTTCGAGACGATACTCCGCAACCGCTTCCCGGGCGCCGAACTCATCCAGTGCGACATCACCCCTGTAGATCTGCACGACATGTCGGTTCCGCTCGGCGTCAAGATCGTTTCGCGCATAACGGACTCCATTTCGCGCGGCGACTTCAGCGATGAGCTTAACGCCCCGCTTGTTACGCCTTCGCTTGGAGCGGTAAGCTGGATCCTTTCCGGCAAGACGTCGCTTGAAAAGAGGAAGTATCCGCTTGTGGTGGACTACACCGCCTCCGCAGTCGAGAATCTGCGCCTCAAGCTCGGCGACTCCATCGGCAGGGCGTTGACCCTGCCCCCCGACAAGCACATAGGCGGCAAATACCAGTACGATCGCACCTTTAGGATTGAAGGAGATGAGCTGGTTGTGTTCCGCCGTGTTGCCGTGAACGATGTGGAGTTCTCGCCGGAAGAGTACGCAAACATCAGGGTGGCTATGAAAGACGTCGATTCCTCGGAGCGTGAAAGGCCATCGTTCGCGAAGGACACCCTGTCGAATGCGAACGTCCGCTATTGGGTGAACAGGTCCGAGATCGACCTGGATGGCGACAGCAGCTGGACTGTGACCAACACTGTCGTCAAGGAGATCCTTACCTACGACGGCAAGAAGAACTCTTCCGAGCTGACTTTCACGTTCAATCCGACGTGGGAGACTGTTGAGGTGCTTGAGGCGTTCGTCACCAGCCCCGACGGCAAGGTCGCCCACCTCAGCGAGCATGAGGTCAACGTAATGGACTGCGCGTGGGCGTCGTCCGCGCCGCGGTATCCGGCATCGAAGCAGATGGTGGTGAACCTGCCTTCTGTCGAGATCGGAAGCACGATCAAGTACGTCATCAAGAATACCGTCAAGGACGCTCCTGCGCCATTTTGCGGATGGTGGGCGTTTGACGTGTTCGAACCGACGGACGAGCTGACAGTAAGGATCAACGGCGATGTTCGCACCGTCATCAATCCGAGGTTGCTGAAGGCGGAGCCCATGGAGTCGCCCGGCGACTTCTGGCGCGACATATGGCACGTTAGCTCGAATTCGTTCCACAATGTAGCGGAGAAGCTTAGAAAGGCGGCGGACGTGAAGCCCGTTGCTGGCGAGCGCAGGCAGATCAAGGAGATACGCGACTGGATGTCCAGGAACATAAGCGTTGTCGGACCTTCCCTGTACGAAGTTCCGATCGAGGCCCAGCTTACCGATCCAGAAGTTGTTCTCAAGGAGCACTATGCTACACGGCTCGATTTCATCCGTACCATGTGCGCGCTTCTGCGCGGCGCCGGGTATGAGGCGGATGTCGTATTCTCGTCCTCCGACGGCGGCATGGACCCTCAGCTTAAGGAAGTCGCCATGACGAGGTTCCCCGACGTTCGCCAGTTTGCGATACCGCTCTGCCGTGTTCGCGAGTACGAGGGCGGGTGGCTTTGGGGCCTTCTGCCTTTCGGCCGCAAAGTAAAGAACACGTTCGTGGGTACCGAGAACGAGTACACGCCCATAGGTCTTTCGCCATATGCCGGTTCGCACTATTTCGATCCGGTGACCGAGACGTTCGAGTTTGTGGAACAGCCGGTCGAGTTCAACCCCTACTACACAGCCGAAGTAACGGTTTCGGTGCACGAGGATGGCTCGGCCGACTTCGACATAGTCCGCACCCGTTGGGGCGGCGGCGTGGGGACATTCCGGAAGAAGTACGCGGAAATGCTTTCGGAGGACAGGAGACGCCACATACAGGAGCTCGTCGCTACGATAGCGCAGGGGGCGAGCGCAACGGGCGAGCTTGTGACGGACACCGAGTCGTATCCGGCGAAGATGTCGTTCTCGTGCAACGTTCCTCACTTCGCGGCCGTCAAGGGCGATTTGATGTCGATTGTCCTGCCGGACTTCTACACGCCGCTCTTCCCGCTCACTGGCGTCGATCGTGAGGGGCCGCTGTGCGTAGATGCCGTGGAGGGCAGCAGGGTGCGTTATACCATTACGTTCCCGGAGGGATACACGGTGCCCGACCATCTGCCGCGCGGATATGACTTCAGGAATCCGCTCAACTTCTACGATGTATGGTTCTCGTACGGCATAAGCACTTCCGTCGACGCCGAAGGACGGTTGGTGGTGGATGTAGCCCGTACTTGCGCACCGCGCATCCAGACGGTGTTCGCGCGTGACTATTTTGGCCTGCTGAAGGAATGGAGCCGCCTAGGCAGCGCACGGCCAAACCGCACGATAATCGTGCGCAAACCGCAGTGACCGGTAACGCAGAAATGACGTTGGATGATGTCGCGAGCGCCCTTCGGGAAGGCTCGCGCGTCATTTTGCTGGTGCGCCATGCGGAGCGGCCGAAGATGGATCCCACCGATCCTACCTTTGGCGACTCGTTGCCGCTTACTGCCGAGGGCGAGCGCACGGCGCGTCTTTTCGGAGAGGCGCTTGCGCCGTTTGCCGGATCTGTTCAGTTCATTGCAAGTCCGCTGCGAAGAACGCGTATGACGGCGGCGCTGATAGCCGAAGGGATGGGTGTGGCTTCGCCTGAAATACCGGTTGACGGGCTGCTCGGCAATGAAAGCTTCTATTATCGCGACGCTCTCGAGGTGCTGCACGTGTTTACCCCGCCGGAGAACTTTTTCCCGGCGAGCATAGAGTACATGGATAAAGGCAGCATGCGCGGCTTTAACGAAATCCACGAGTCGTCCGACTCTATGGAGAAATGGTTGTTAGAGCGCTTCAGGGCCCGTCTGATGATTGTGGCGACCCATGATCTGTACATCGCCGCTTTTCTTTCCACGCGCGGAGCATATGAAGTTCGGTCACGCGATACATGGCCGCGGTTTCTCGACGCAGGAGCGATCATTGTCGCACCAGACGGAATGCGCAACTATGCTTTTGTGCGCACAGGCTTCTCCACGGGCATAGTCGGCGTAAGCCAGGACGGTGCGCAGGCATGATAGTTTTGGTATAATAACAGCATGACTGTCGAACAGCAAGCAGAAACAATCGCACAAGCCCTGAAGGACCGTAAGGGCGAAGATGTAAAGGTTTACGACGTGAGGGGCAAGTCCTCGCTCGCCGACTTTTTTGTCGTTGCCACAGGAACCGCCGCGCCGCACTTGAAGGCGCTTGTCGCCGAGTCTCAGTCCGTCATGAAGGCGGCTGGCGTCGCGAGCTACCGCACGAGCGGCGATCCGGAGAGCGGGTGGATTGTTGTAGACTATGTGGATGTCGTAGTCCACGTGTTTTCGCCCGAGGCTCGCGCATACTACGCGCTCGAGAAGATCTGGGCGCAGTAAAGGTATCGGCCCATGACCTCCACCGTCTACATAGCGAAAAGCGTATACGGCGGCGACGGGCTCGGCAGGCTCGGTGACGGACGCGTCGTGTTCGTGCCGGGCGCATTCGCGGGCGAAAACGTTAAGGCCGAGATCTATGAGGAGAAGCGCAAGTTCGTGAAAGCGCGTCTCGTCGAGGTGGTCGAGCCCAGTCCGGACCGCATAGGGACAGGCCCCGCACCGATTCCAGGCATGGTGTACTCGAACCTCTCCTATTCTGCGGAGCTTGACGCAAAGGAGGCGCAGCTTGCCGAAGCGCTCGAGCGCGCCCGGCTTTCTCCGCGCAGCTTCGGGCGCATCCCGTGCGAGCAGCAGCCTGCAAATTACCGCAACAAGGTCGTATACCACTTTGCGAAACGGGGGACTGGCTGGGCGCTCGGCTACCGCATCGAGCCGAGCCACGAGATAGTCGATGTGATGGAAGATCCCCTTGCCCGACCGGAGATAAACGCGAAGATTCCAGAGATACGTCGCCACGTGATGACGCTTCTTACCCAGGGGGCACCGTCCGTTCGTCGTGATACTGAGCGGAAGGGCAACGTCACCATACGATGGACGCCGAGAAGTGGCGTGCAGTGGTGGATAGGCGACGCTCCCCGAGGGCTTGTACTCAAAGAAACCACATGCGGCAAGGTGTTCGAGGTGCCGTCCGACGGCTTCTATCAGGTGAACCCGGTAGCAGGCGAGGCGCTTGCGAAGGCAGTTGTGGATGAATACATGAAAGGCGTCGGCTATGCGCCGAACATCCTGGACCTCTACTGCGGAGTCGGAGTGTTCGGTCTCTGCTGCGCAGGTGCCGCGGCGGCGTCCGCTCCCCGACTCGTCGGTGTGGAGTCGGGACGCCAGGCAATCGACTTTGCCAAGAAGAACGCTGCCGCTCAGGGTGTCGCCGGACTCTTCTTCGCCGAGGAAGTCGGGCGAAACCTGAAGCGCATCAAGGTTGGCTCACATTCGACGGTCATTCTGGATCCGCCGCGCGGCGGATTGGAGCAGCGCGTTCCTGAATGGATTGCCGCGTCGCACGCGCCGCGCGTAATGTACGTCAGTTGCGATCCCGCAACGCTAGTGAGGGATCTGCGCATAATCTGCCGTGGATATGACCTTGAGTCTGTCCGCTGGGTCGACATGTTCCCGCGCACCGCACGCTTCGAGACCCTTGCGGTTCTCAAGAAGCGCACATGACTGGGATGGACGACATTGAGGCGGTGCGCGAAGTTGCGCGCATCGCGAAAGCGCATTGCGGACGCGCACTCCTTGTCGGCGGATGCGTTCGCGACGAACTGCTTGGGATAAAGTCCAAGGATTTCGACATCGAAGTCTTTGGCATTGCCCCGGACGAGCTACAAGCCATTCTAGCCAAAACGTTCCACCTTGACCTCGTGGGCGCATCTTTCGGTGTCGTGAAGCTTCATGGCCATGACATCGATGTTGCGATTCCGCGGCGCGAGACAAAGTTGGGCCTTGGACACAAGGCGTTTGGCATGGACTACGACCCTGCGCTCTCCGTAAAGGATGCCGCTGCACGGCGCGACTTCACTGTGAATGCCATCTACCGTGATCCCCTTACAGACGAAATAGTGGATCCGTGGAACGGACGTGCAGACCTCACGGCTAAGGTCCTTAGACATGTGTCGGAACACTTCCGCGAAGATCCTCTCAGGGTGTTAAGGGGCATGCAGTTCGTAGCTCGCTTCGGACTCAAACCGGCTGCGGAGACAATAGCCATCTGCCGCGAAATGACGCCTGAGGGACTCCCTAGCGAAAGGCTTTTTGAAGAATGGGCGAAACTGCTGACGCGAGGCATCGAGATTTCCGCCGGACTGAATTTCCTGAAGGACGTTGGATGGGTGAGGTACTACCCCGAGCTTGACGCGCTCATAGGATGCAAGCAGGCGCCCGAATGGCATCCGGAAGGGGACGTGTGGAACCACACACTTTGCTGTCTGGACGCTTTTGCGCGGCGCAGAAAGGGAGAGTCGGACGACATCATCGTCGGTCTGGCCGTCCTCTGCCATGACTTCGGCAAGCCGTCCACTACGCGCTACGACCCGCGGAAGAAGCGCATTCGCTCATTGGGTCACGATGAGGCAGGCGTGGAGCCAACCAGGTCGTTCCTGAGGCGGCTTACAAACGAAGAGCGGATATTGAAGGAAGTGGTTCCTCTTGTAAGGTGCCACATGCGTCCGTTTGCGATGTGGAAGTCGCACGCTGGGGAGAGTGCGATTCGTCGTCTTGCCGCCGAAGTCGTCAGGATCGACAGGCTCATAAGGGTCGCCGCTGCGGACGACGAGGGGCGTCCGCCTTTCCCGAGCGACCCGACGGCGCTTGAGTGGCTTGCGGCGGAAGCGGAGAGGATGAAGATTGCGGATTCGGCTCCGGCTCCAATGGTAATGGGGCGCGACCTCATCGCGCTGGGCTTGAGGCCGGGTGTGGAGTTCGGGCGGATTTTGAAAGATTGCTATGAGGCACAGCTTGATGGCGTCTTCGCATGCCGCGAGGATGGCATCGCATATGTGCGTAAAAGTCTTAAAACAAGTTAAAACAGAACGGAGGAAATGAAATGGCAGAGTTGATTGTCGCTCTGGATGTGCAGACGCGCGAAGAGGCCGTTGAGAAGGTGAAGCTCATCGGGGACCCGGTCGGGTTCTACAAGATCGGGCTAGAGCTGTTCACGGCGGAGGGTCCTGACGTCGTCAAGGCCGTGAAGGATCTGGGAAAGAAGGTGTTTCTCGACCTCAAGTTCCACGACATACCTAGAACGGTGGAGCGCGCAGTGCGATCGGGCGGGAAGCTTGGTGTCGATTTGATGACGATACACTCGGTCGGAGGCAAGGCGATGATCCGCGCTGCGGCAGACGCCGCCGCCGAGTTTGGCGAGGCGGGGCCGAAGATTCTCGCCGTGACGGTGCTTACGTCCCTTGACAGGAGCGACCTGGAGGATGTCGGAATAATCGGTCGCACACCAGCAGATCAGGTCTTGGCGATGGCGCACTTTGCTACCGGTTGCGGTGCTCACGGGCTTGTGTGTTCGCCTATGGAAGTGGGTGCCCTTTCTAAGACGTTGGCGCCAGGCACGCTTTTTATCACCCCAGGAGTGCGTCCCGCAGGCGAGGCAGTTGGAGACCAGAAGCGTGTCGCGACACCGGCGGATGCCGTGCGCGACGGTTCTACACACCTCGTCGTCGGCCGTCCGATCCTTGCCGCCCCCGACCCCGCCGCCGCCGCACGAGCCATCCTGGACGAAATGAGCCTTAAGGCATAATTCCCGCCATGTCACAAGAATGGAACATAAGGTCTAGGGGCCATGTCTGCACGATATGCGAAAAGCCCCTATTGGACAAGACTCCTGTCGTAAGCGCACTTAGGGAAACGAACGGCGGATACGAGCGCTACGACTGCCACCCAGAGTGCTGGAAAACGGCAGAGCGCGATTGGGAACCGTTCTCGCAGTGGGATGGCGTATATCTTGCGCCGGTAAAGGAGGAAAAGAAGGATCCTCTCAAGAAAGAGGATGCCGGCGAGCTAATAAGGAAGCTCATCACGCTAGACGACCCGGCGATGAAAAATGTCGTATATGTGCTTGCCGTGATGCTGGAGCGCTCCAAGATACTCATCGAAAGGGACGCAAAGCCGCAGCCAGACGGCACGATACGAAGGGTATACGAGGATCGCAAAAGCGGCGACACTTTCGTCATACTTGATCCGCGCATACGTCTTGAGAACCTGGCCGAGGTGCAGTCGCAGGTTGTGGCCTTGCTTTCGGGCACCAAGACCTTGGGTGAAGTCGCCGTTGAAGGTTCCCCTGCCGAAGGTGCGACTGCACCGGAGATTTGATATAATACAATCATGAAACTTGATCCCACCAAAATGAAGGACTGGCAGATTGCGGAAGCTGCCGAAGAGAACCTCAGACCTGCCAAGGAGCTTGTAGCGGAACTTGGCCTGAAGGACGACGAGTGGGAGCCCTACGGACGGGTGCTCGCGAAGGTCGATGTGACGAAAGTGCTGCGGCGTGTAGGCGCAGGACGCAAGGGCAAGTACATAGACGTTACAGCCATAACCCCGACCGCGCTTGGCGAGGGCAAGACCACCACGACGCTTGGACTTGTCGAGGGGCTTGGCAAGCTCGGCAAGAAGGTTGTTGGATGCGTGCGCCAGCCTTCGGGAGGTCCTACGTTCAACATAAAGGGCAGCGCCGCCGGCGGCGGTCTTGCCCAGGTCGTTCCGCTGACGTCCCTTTCCCTGGGGTTGACGGGCGATATTGACGCCATCACCAACGCGAACAACCTTGCGATGGTCGCTCTTAACGCCCGCATGCAGCATGAGCGCAACCATGACGATGCGTGGCTCGCCGAGCGCGGCCTAAAGCGTCTCGACATCGATCCAGACCGCATCCAGTTCCGCTGGGCGATGGATTTCTGCGCACAGGGTTTGAGAAGCATCGAGATTGGACGCGGCGGCAAGCTGGACGGCTTCAACTGCGCGAGCGGTTTCTATATTACTGTCGCCTCGGAGGTTATGGCGATTCTTGCCATGAGCTCTGACCTGGCTGACCTCAAGAATCGACTTTCCAAGATCATAGTCGCATATGACAAGAGTGGTGCGCCTGTAATGACGGCCGATCTCGAGGTGGACGGTGCAATGTGTGCGCTTCTGGTCAATGCCATCAAGCCTACACTCATGCAGTCCATCGAGGGGCAGCCCGTATTCGTTCATGCCGGGCCTTTTGCCAACATAGCTATAGGGCAGAACTCTGTGGTGGCCGACCGATTGGCCTGTGCGCTTGGGGATTATGTTGTCACCGAGAGCGGCTTTGCCAGCGACATGGGCTATGAGAAGTTCTGGAACATCAAGTGCCGTTGCTCTGGCCTGAAGCCCGACGCTGTGGTGCTGGTTGCAACCGTTCGTGCGTTGAAGGCCCACGGCGGCGCGCCTGCCGTAAAGGCCGGGCTGCCTCTGGACCCTGTGTACACGACGGAGAACCTCGAGCTTCTGAAGAAGGGCTGCGACAATCTGCTTGCCCACATAGACATCATTCGCCGTTCGGGTATTCAGCCGGTAGTCTGCCTAAACGCATTCTATACCGATACTCAGGCGGAGCGCGACCTTGTAAGGTCCATAGCCGAGAGCGCCGGGGCCAGGTTTGCCGTCAGCGACCACTGGCTAAAGGGCGGCGATGGCGCGCTTGAACTTGCTGAAGCCGTTCTTGCCGCCTGCGACGAACCCAATAACTTCGAATTCCTCTGCGACCTCGCCGAGCCTCTCAAGGACCGCATCGAAAAGCAGGTCAAGGAGGTCTACGGCGGCGACGGCGTGGACTTCGAACCCGAGGCGCTGAAGAAGCTTGAGCTTTTCCAGTCTAATCCCGAAACGGCCAGGCTGCCGATATGCGTCGCGAAGACGCAATACTCGCTCTCGCACGATCCCAAGCTTCTTGGTCGTCCGAAGGGATGGCGCATGCCGGTGAAGGATGTTCTGATATATCAGGGCGCCGGACTTATCGTACCCGTCGCCGGAGAAATCAAGCTCATGCCTGGCACCTCCGCTTCGCCTGCCTACCGGCGGATCAGCGTAGACGTCGAAACCGGAAAAGTGAAGGGTCTGTTCTGAGATGAAGCGCAAGATCGTTCTGGTGATAAGCCTTGCCGTCGGACTTGTTGCGGCGGTCCTTACGAGATTCTACATATCCGCCAAGGAAGCCGAGGTGCAGGCCCAGAAAGACGCACTCGGCAAGCGCTATGGAACGATTGACGTACTTGTGTTCGCCAAGGAGATCCCGGGCGGCACGGTGCTTGCGGCAGAAGACCTGGCGGTCCGTCGTGCACCTGCGCTTGGCCTTCGTGGTCAGGCGCTCACGCGCGAAAGCATCCAGGATGTCGTTGGCAAGCGTACGCTTCTCGGCCATGCAGCCGGAGATGTCGTCTTCTGGAGCGACATCGAGGGCGGAGACCCGACGGTCAAGGGCCTTGCCGCAGACATAAAGCCCAAGATGCGCGCCGTGTCGATCAACTGCAGCGGCGCCGCATCGGTTTCGGGCATGGTCCGGCCAAACGACCACGTTGACGTGATCGGCACGTTTGCGTTCCCTGGCGCCGACGGCAAGATAAGGAACGGCGACATAGAGACCCGGACGATCCTTCAGAACGTGCTTGTGCTCGCGGTTGGACAGACCACCGCCAAGACTCAGCAGGGTCAGGGCGATTTAGAGCGCGGCTACGCGACGGTGACCCTTGAGGTTTCGCCGCGTGAGGCGGAGATACTGGTCTTTGCCGAACAGATGAAGGGACGGCTCGTACTTACGTTGCGTTCGCGCAACGATACCTGGTACGAGCGCGAGCTTCCCAAAGTTGATTTCGAAAAGGTCAAGGCGGAGCTGGAGGCCTTGAACGTAGAGCGCCAGCGCAGGATCGGGGGGCGCTAGTCCATGACGCTTACGACTCTCGTCGAGGGACGGCGCGAGACGCGAGAGCTTGCCGACGGCAGCTACATGATAGGGCGCGGCAGTTCATGCCGCATATGCTTTCCGTTCCAGGATGTTTCCGAACGGCATGCCATGCTCACAGTGCGCGACGGAGAGGCCGCGATAGAGGATCTTCATTCGTCCAACGGCACTTTCGTCAATGGCGAACCAATAGACGGCATGGTAAGGCTTACTGGCGGCATGATAGTCCAGATCGGCTCTTGCATGCTGCGCGTAAGCGAAGATGCTGGCGCGGCAGCCGACATGTCGGTGGCCCAGCCTGCCCAGAATGAAGAGGAACCATCAGCCTTTGACGGGCAGGGCGTTGCTTCTTCAAGCGCGGATAATGCCGATGAGTCTGGACCAGCGCCGGATCCCATGCGAGAACTTAGGCGTAGCGTGCAGGAGCAGATACAGCGCGAATTGCTGAAGCGCATGGACATGAAACGGTTGACGGTGCAGGGCGTCGACCGAGAGGGCCTTGAGGAGCGTGCGCAGGAGAAGATACGCCAGATCATCGATGAGGTCGTGGCGAATGGGCTTCTTCCTGCCGGGATCGATCCTGTCCGGTTGGAGTACGACGTTTTCAACGAAGCCATGAGGCTTGGCCCGTTGGAGGAGCTTCTGGACGACGACACTGTGAGCGAAATCATGGTGAACGGGCCGTCCAAGGTGTATGTTGAGCGTAATGGACGGCTTGAGCTTTCAGACTGCCAGTTTACGGATGACGCGAGCGTGCTTGCCGTCATAGAGCGCATTGTATCGCCGCTCGGCCGACGGATCGACGAGTCTCAGCCATACGTCGATGCGCGCCTTTCTGATGGTTCGCGCGTAAACGCCATCATTGCGCCGCTGTCGCTTTCTGGCCCGACGATCACGATAAGGAAATTCGCCAAGAAGGCCCTTTCGCCGGATGATTTCATTCGCTTCGGCACATGGTCGCACAACATGGCCGAGTTCATGAAGCTTTGCGTACTTTTGCGTAAGAATATTGTCGTCTCAGGGGGAACGGGATCGGGCAAGACTACGCTGTTGAACCTGCTTTCGGGATACATCCCGGCAACTGAGCGCATAGTGTCCGTCGAGGATGCCGCCGAACTCAGGCTTCAGCAGCCGCATGTAATACGTCTGGAGGCGCGGCCGCCGAACATTGAGGGCAAGGGTGCCGTGACGATTCGTGATCTTGTAAAGAACTGCCTCAGAATGCGGCCAGACCGCATAATCGTCGGTGAATGCCGTGGCGGTGAAGCGCTTGACATGCTGCAGGCGATGAACACAGGTCATGACGGTTCACTTACGACAGTCCATGCAAACTCACCGCGTGATGTCATATCGCGCCTTGAGACGATGGTTCTAATGAGTGGGATGGAGCTGCCATCGCGCGCCATACGCGAACAGATCTCCAGCGCCGTTGACATAATCATCCACGAGTCACGCTTGTCGGACGGCTCCCGCAAGGTCGTTGCGATTTCTGAGGTGACTGGACTTGAGGGCAACCAGATTGTCATGCAGGACCTCTTTGCGTTCAAGCAGATCGGCGTGGGCAATCACGGCAAGATAATCGGCGAGTTCAAGCCAACAGGCGCGATGCCGACGTTCTTCGACAGACTTGCCGGACGTGGGCTGTCGGTCGATCCGAGGATGTTCAACCCCGATGCGTCCGTAGACGTGAACATAGTGCGCACCTGATGAGGTTTGAGGCATGATGGTCTGGCTCATAGTAACGCTTTTCGCAATATCCCTTGGAGGCCTTGCTTGGTATTTTGCCTCCGGCGTGAAGATAAAGGCGGGCTGGCAGAACGGAGAGTCTCCTCTTGCGCGATGGCTGGACGAACGCAGGCGGGCGAAGTTCAATTTGCAGCTTCCTGAAGCGCTTGCGACCATGTCCAATGCTCTTCGTGCAGGGTTCTCGATATCGCAGGCGTTCGATGCGGTTGTGGATCTTGACGAGGCTCCGGTGAGTGAAGAGTTTCGCATACTTCAGCAGCAGATTCGCATTGGCATGGGCTTCGAAGACGCACTCGAATCGCTTTCGCAGCGGGTAGGGTCGGACGACCTAACCCTTGTGACCACTGCAATACTCATCAGCCGCAAGACTGGTGGCAACGTCACCGAGATATTCGACAAGATATCCGACACCATACGCGGGCGCATGAAGATCGAGCGCAAGGTGAAGACTTTGACGGCGCAGGGAAGGATGCAGGGCGTAATCGTTTCGCTCATGCCGTTCGTGCTTGGCGTAATCATCACAATAAGCAAGCCCCAATTGATGATACCGTTCTTCTGCAGTCTGCCGGGCGTTATTGCTATAGTCGTTGTGCTCGTCCTCATAACGGTCGGATGGCTCATGATAAGGAAGATCATTAAGATTGACGTGTAGCGCAATGAAAGGTCGGTTCATAACTTTCGAAGGCGGAGAAGGATGCGGAAAGTCCACCCAGGTGAAACGGCTTGTGGACCATCTTCGGGCATCCGGTATAGAAGTTGTGGTGACGCGCGAGCCTGGCGGGACGCGCCTCGCGGAGCTGATACGCGCGCTTCTCAAGGATGAGCGCGAGGACCCTCCATGCGACAGGAGCGAGCTTCTTCTTTTCCTTGCCGCGAGAGCCCAGCTTGTGCGCAACGTCATAAGGCCCGCGCTTTCCGCCGGCAAATGGGTCGTCTGCGACCGCTTCAGCGACTCCACATTTGCATACCAGGGCTACGGAAGGGGCCTTCGGTTGGACGACCTTCGGCGCATGAATGACTTTGCGTGCGATGGTCTTGCTCCTGATCTTACGCTCCTTTTGGATGTGCGTCCAGATGTCGCCTGCGAACGCATGCGGCGCCGCGAGGCCGCAACCAACACAGTGTCGGATCGCATTGAGCAGGCGGGCGACGCCTTCCATCAGCGGCTTCGCGCTGGTTTCATGGAGCTTGCGGCGGCGGATCCTGGACGCATAAAGGTGTTGGACGCGAACGGTTCACCGGACGATGTGTGGAGAAGTGTGCTGGAGACCGTAAACAAGGCGTGGGCGTAAAAATGGATCAGGCCGTACACGACGCGTTCGAAATGGTGTCCCGTGCGATAGAGGGCGGACACGCTGCGCACGGCTACCTTGTATGCGGCGATCTGAAGGGCGGATGCATGGAGTTTGCGGAGCTGGTTCTTCGCAAGCTGTTTCCGGAAAGCTCTACACAGGTGGCGAACCGCTGCCATCCCGACATCGTGTACCTTGAGCCTGAGGGCAAGAGTCGGACGATCCATACTGATTCGATGCGCGAGCGCATGATAGCGCCGATGGCCACGACCGCATTTTCGGGCGGATGGAAAGTCGGTGTTATTGTCGGAGCGGACCGTCTGGAGACAGCTGCCGCGAATTCATTCCTTAAGCTGCTTGAGGAACCGACGCCCAATACGCTCTTTCTGCTGCTGACCGACAGGCCGGACTCGATATTGCCTACGATAGTCTCCCGCACTCAGCGGATAGACCTGCCCATGCCGTCCGGAGTGCTTGAGGGTGAAGCATATGATGCAGTCGCCGAGGTGTTCGTCGCCAAAGGGATAGACGGTGTTTTCAAAAAGGCTCTTGCAGGTCGTCGTCTGGCGGAGATACTTGGCGAGCTTAAGGACGCGGCAGAGGACGAGGATGTTCCGGTTGTTCGCAAGGCTTTCTACAGGACGATCATGCGCTTTGTTCGGGATTGGATGGTGGCGGGTGCGCTTCCGCGGCATTTGGCGTTCCGCAATATAGAAGCGGTAGAGGAGGCGAGCCGTCGCACCGAACGTTACATGGGCGATGAAGCCGTGCTTTGCGCCATGGCAGACAGGATAACTTGGCCGTGAAAATAGCTCTTTCCACAAACTGGTGCAATACACGCCTTAAAAGCGGTGAGGCTGTTGTAGACGAAGCGCTTTCGCTTGGTTTCGACGCGTTGGAGCTTGGCTTCCGCACCACTCGCGAACAGGTCGATGGTTTCAAGGCTCGGCTGGACGAAATGCCGGTCGGCAGCATCCATGCATTCTGTCCGGTTCCGATTTCTGCGCCGTCGGGACATCCGGAGCTTTTCACTCTCGCAAGCTTCGACTCCGAGGCCAGGGCGCTTGCGCGCGCCCACATCGCCAACAATGTGCGGTTTGCCGCCGACATTGGCGCCGATACGGTAGTGTTGCATGCTGGACGCGTGGCATTCTCGGGCCTGTTTCGCGTGAACGATTCCGGAACGCTGCGCACGACCCTCAACAAATGCGGCAACGACGTAAACGCCTCGGCGTACCGTAGCATGCTCGCTAGAGCGAAGACCGTTCGCAAGGCGCGCGGGGCAAAGCTGCTTGAGCATTTCAAGAAAGAGATTTCGCTGTTGGTGCCCATACTTCAGGAAAAACGCGTAACCCTGGCGTTCGAGAACCTGCCTTACTACGAGGGCTTTCCGGACGAAGGGGAGATGTGCGAGCTGCTGGATGAGTTCAAGGATGCACCGGTAAAGGCCTGGTTCGATACCGGTCACGACCGAGTAAGGTACATGCACGGATGGATTGAGAAGCCGTCCTGCCTCGACAGCCGCGAGAACGCCTTTGCGGGGATGCATCTCAACGACGTAAGGGACTATTTCGACGATCATCTGCCGCCAGGCAAGGGCAATGTCGATTTCGCGGCGCTCAGGCTTCTTGCAGAAAACGTAGCCCATGTGGTCGTGGAGCCATCTTCTTCCGTACCGCGCGAAGATCTCGCCGAGGGCCTGGCTAACATACGTCGCATATTTTCTCCCAAGCTTTGATATAATAACTTCATGAAACTTGAAGCTACGATGAAAGTTGCCGCGGCGTTCGCCGTGGCGGTGGTTCTTAATGGAGTTGCTATGGCGGAATATGACTTTGCAAGTGCGTGGAAAGACGTCGAGATTGCGCAGCGCAAGGAACTGCCGCGCACAGTTACGAATAAGGTTGACGAGATCGAGCGGGAGGCGATCGCCGTCGCACGATGGCCCGACGCCGCGCGAGCGTTCCTGTTGCGTGAACAGGCGATGGGCGTGTTAAGGGACGAAGATGCGTCCGGTTGGCTGCCTGCGCTTGCAGCGTCTGTCGACTCGAAACCTGCTCCGCTCCAAGCCGTACTGCAGCTTCACCTGGCCCACACCTATCTGGAAAACTCGCGCCGCATGCGCTTGTTCGGATCGGCTCCGACGAAGTTGGATGACGAGGCTGCTGCGGAGAACATGCCGCCTTGGTCGCCCGAGCGGATCGCCGACACCCTCAAGTCGCAGTTTGCGAAAGTGTTTGCCTTTGAAAATGAGCTTAAGGGCATGCGCCTCACGGATTGGGAGGAGCTCTTTGACAAGGGCACCTTGCCGGAGTCGTATTGTCCCACCCTCTATGACTTTGCCGTTCGCGACGCGATTGCGTTCTACGGCGAGACAATACCCGACAAGACGTTGGAGAAGGGCCTTGCTCTATATGGGCGGCTCATCGACTTTCACAAAAATGACGGCAACGTCGATGCGCTTGCCTCTGCCGAGCTTGCCGCCGCCGAATACGTTCGCGATTTCGATGCAAAGCCGCAAAGGGATCGCGATGCCGTGTTCGAGAGTTTCATTGACGAGTTCATAAAGCGATATGACGGAAAGTCCGAGGTCGCCCTGTTCGCCGTCGCCAAGAAGGCTGACATCCTGCGCGGCAGAAAAGACCTTGTCGCGGCGCATGACCTTGCCGCAGAATATGCTGCGAAGTCGCCGAAGTCCATTGGCGGAAAGCTTTGCGGGAACATCGTGTCGGAGATCGAGTCCAAGGAGCTTGCCGTCGATGTCGAGCGCAACTGGTGCGTACCATGGCCTGACATGAAAGTAAGGCTTCGCAATCTGGCCAAGGTGCATTTCAGGCTCGTGCCGGTCTCGTTTGAAGATCTTGTCGCCGACAGAACCATGGGCGAAGGCTTCTATTGCAGCTCGGATGGACGCTATGCCATGCGATCCAAATACCTGAATCGTGAGGGTGCGAGGGAATGGAGCCGAACGCTTCCGCTCGAGCCGGATTATTCTGAGCAGACGTTTGAGTTTCAGGTGCCGCAAGACATACCTTCCGGGCACTACGTTCTCTATGCCGCCCCTAGCGGCAGTTTCGACGAGAATGTCGCACCTCTCTTCGCACAATACGTTACCGTCACGTCGCTTGCACTCGCGCTCGAAAACGGTAACGGAGCTTTTGGCGGAACCGTCTACCGCGCAGAGTCGGGAGAGCCTGTGGCCGGTGCCCAAGTTGAGCTGTGGGGATATCCCAAGACAGGCGGAAGATTCGAAAAGTTGCTGGAGTCGTATGTGACGGACATCTACGGGTACTTCGCGGCGGACGTGACCAAAGGCGTCAACGGTGTCCTGAACTGCCATGTGCGTGTAGTTAAGGATGGCGAAGAGGTGCTTTCGCTAGGCAGAGAGGCTTCGGGCTTCATGTATGACGAAAAGGAGTCGCTTGATCACATAGAGCTTTTTACAGATCGGTCGCTGTACCGTCCCGGGCAGGAAATAAAGGTTAAGGGAATCGTCTACCATGCCGACCCGCAAGCGCGAGACTTCAGGACACTCCCTGGCGAGACAGTGAAGGTTGAGCTTTCAGACCCGAACGGCAAGGAGGTTGCGACGAGAAGCGTCAAGTCGAACAAGTGGGGATCGTTCGTTTGCGATTTCGTTGCGCCGTCCGATCGGCTTACTGGCGGATACGGCGTAAGGGCACGTGTCGTTCTTGAGAACGGCGATGTCGGCGAGACGCGAAAATATGTCAACATAGAGGAGTACAAACGTCCCAAATTCACGACGGAAATTGAGGAGGTGTCCGACAAGGCAACTCTGGGTGCCCCCGTCACGGTGGTCGGCAAGGCGCTCACGTACTCTGGCCTGCCCGTTCAGGATGCGAAGGTGGAATGGCATGTCGAGCGTTCGACGCGCTATCCCGACTGGTGGAGCCGACTTGGCTTTGGCGAACGCGAAGATGGCGATAACTTTGTCGCGAAGGGTGAATCGCAGACCGACGAGAATGGAGCGTTCAACGTGGTCTTTACGCCGGAGGCGTCGCCGACCGCCGACCTTTCGGGCGATCCATCGTTCGACTTCACCATCACCGTGTCCGTCACAGACGGAACTGGTGAGACGCGCACCGCCAGTGAATCGTTTGAGATCGGTACCGTTGCGTGGCGTGCGAGCGTCTGGACGGAGGGTGACTGGCATGAGGCCGGCAAAGGCATTGCGGCGAAAGTCGCGCTTCGCTCACTTGCAGGAACGGAAGTTCCGGTAAACGGATTGCTCAAGGTGTTTCGGCTCAAGGCGCCGGATAAGCCTGTGCGCAAGCCCGCGGGATCGGGACGCTATGGCTATGACGACGAAAGGAAGGGCCCGTGGAAATACGAGGCGTGGGAAGTCGGTGACGAAGTCGTTTCGCTCAATGCGAACAGCGACAAGTCCGAAACGTGGACGATGGAGCTTAAGCTTGGCGTTGGCGCATACAGGATGGTCTTCGAGGCGATGGATCCCAACGGCAGGACGGTCAAGGATTTCGACAACTTCTGCGTGTTCGACGCGGCGGCAGATTCGTTAGGGCTCAACATCCCTGATTTCTGCCGCGTCGAGAAGAATACCGTCAAGGTCGGTGATGTGATGCGGGTGTATTGGGGTACCGGATACGATACAGGCTACTGCCGCGTGAAGGTGAAGAACAACGGAAAGACTCTGCTTGATTCGGTCGTTTCAGGTGAAAGCCCGAAATGGCTGTATGAACTCCCTGTCGGGGATGAACATCGCGGCGAGATTCGCGTGGAGACCACATTCGTGCGCGAAAACCGCATCTACCACGACCACTGCACGGTAAATGTGCCGTGGGACAACAAGAACCTTGATATTGCCGTCGAACATCTGACCAAGAGACTCTACCCCGGCAAAGAGGAGACCTGGAAGTTCAAGGTGTCGGGTCCGGCCGAGGTCCTTGCCTTCATGTACGACCGCTCGTTGGACGAGTACAGGTGGCACGATGTAGCGCTTGGCTTTTCGCGGCACTTCACTCTCTGGCCGCGCTACATCGGATCGCCTATAATCCAGAATTCAACTGTATGGCTCTCGTCCATTGGCGGATCGTTCAAGAACGGGTTTCATCATGCGGTCGACGTGACGTGGCCTTTCTGGCGTACGCTACCCAACCCGATGCTCCGTTCGAGGCGCATGACAAAAGGTTTTGCGACGGCTGCCTGCGGTGGGGCGCTTATGGGGGGCGACGAAGACTGCCTCATGGAGTGTGAGGTTTGTGAAGAGCCTGATTCTGCCGAGAATGGCGTTATGATGGAAAAGATGCGCGCGCGCGCACCCATCGCGTCCGAGGACGACGGACCTCAAGAGATGGAATCGCACAGAAGGAATCTTCAGGAGACGGCGTTCTTCTTCCCAGATCTCGAGACCGACGCGGACGGGAACGTGTCGTTTACCTTTGCTGCGCCAGATGCACTTACGGGCTGGAAGTTTCTGATGGTCGCGCACGATAATGCGCTCAATGGCGGAGTATACCGCAACGAGGAAATCGTGACGGCGAAGCCGCTCATGTGCGAACCCAATGCGCCGCGCTTTGCCCGCGAGGGTGACGACTTCATCTTTGCCGTCAAGGTCACGAACACCGAAGACGCTCCGCAGAAGGGCGAGGTCTCTTTGCAGCTTGAGGAGCTGGATGCCGCCGCCGCAAGTCGCGGCAAGTTCCCGCAGCCGCCTTCTCAGGCCTTCGAGCTCAAGCCACACGAATCCAAGACATTTGGTTTCTCGGTTGCGATTCCCGACGGTTGCGGGTACTTAAAGTATGTTGCGAAAGCCAAGGGCGAGTCGTTCGCCGACGGCGAGGAAGGCGTACTTCCGGTCCTTGCGCGGCGGATGTTCGTTCGGGAGGCGGTCCAGCTTAACGCCCGCGGCGGTGAGACGAAGTCGTTCAGGCTGGAGAACCTTGTGTTGAGCGGTGGCTCCGATACGATCCGCCATCAGGACCTTACCGTGCGCGTCGTGTCGAATCCTGCATGGTATGCGGTTCTGTCGCTTCCTTATCTGATGGAGTTTCCGCACGAGTGCTGCGAACAGACCTTCAGCCGCTTTTACGCGAATGCGCTTTGCAGTTACATAGCGAACTCCGACCCGCGTATACGGGCTACATTCGACGCATGGAAGGCTGCGGGGGCGGAGGCGCTCAAGAGTCCGCTAGAGACAAACCCGCACCTTAAGGCGATTGCGCTCGAACGTACTCCGTGGATTCGCGACATGGAGCATGAGAAGGCGGCGCGCGCAAGGTTGGGTGCGCTGTTTGGAAAGGATAGTCTTAAGGAAGAGCAAACCAGATGCATTGAGAAGCTGCGCGTTGCGCGCAATGCGGACGGACGCTGGCCGTGGTTTCCTGGCGGACCTTCATCCGATGGCATTACGCTCTACATCCTTACAGGCTTTGCGAGGCTAAGGCATCTAACCGGGCTTGACCACCCAGACTTCTTTGAGTCTGCGCTGGAGTCGTTGGACTATGAGGTTTCGGACCGCGTCAAGATGCGTCTCTTAAAGGAAAACCTGCCTTTCCGCATAAACGGATTCGACGTTCGCTGGCTCTACCTGCATTCGTTCGCTGGTGTCGCCTCGGCAAAGGACAAGACATTGGCGCAGCTGTTCGTCGATCATCTAAGGGAGTCGTGGATGGATCTAGGCCTCGAGTCGCAGGCGCTCGCGGCGATTGCGCTTAAGAGGATGGGCGAAGACGAGCTTTCGTTTGAAATCATGGCGTCCATAAAGGAGCGGGGGATCGTTTCTGAAGAACTAGGCATGTACTGGAAACGGCCATCGATATTTTCGTCCAGCGTGTTTGCCGCCCCGGTCTCGACACAGGCGCTGATCGTAGAAGCGTTCCGGGAGGTCACCGGTGACGAAGAAGCGGCGGATGCGTGCAACGTGTGGATACTGAAGCAGAATCAGACGCAGGACTGGACGACGACTGCCGCGACGGCGGACGCTATCTATGCGCTGCTCCTTGGCGGCGGCACTGACCTGCTTGCGGGAGATTCTCTTGCGGGGGTTGAGCTAGGCAGCGAGAAGGTCGCGCCCGAGAGTGTAGAGTCCGGCACGGGAATGTGGTCCGTCCGCTTTGCCGCGGACGCCATCAAGCCCGAGATGGGCGAGATCGCCTTTACGGGTTCGGGCGGAAAGGGCGTTTCATGGGGAGGCGTGCATTGGTCGTACTTTGAGGATGTCCTGAAGGTGCGGGCGCATGAGCCCAAGGAACTTCGCGTGGAGAAAAAGTACTACAAGAAGGTGACTGGCCCCGAAGGAACGCGCCTGACCTCCATCGACGGTGCGCTTGAGCAAGGCGACGAGATCGTGGCGCGGCTCGAGATCGAAAGCGACAGAAGTTTGGAGTTTGTGCACATTTCGGATGAGAGACCGGCATGCGCGGAGCCGGTGGATGTGCTGTCGTCGTATCGCTGGTGCGATGGCGTTGGCTACTACCAGTCTACGCGTGATACGGCCACCCACTACTATATTGATCGCCTAAACAAGGGTACGTTTGTGTTGGAAACCTCGTTCAGGGTGCAGCATAAAGGCGAATTCTCGGGCGGGGTTGCGACGATCCAGTGCATGTACGCGCCTGAGTTTACCGCCCATTCGTCCGCAGATAAGATGCGTTGCGACAAGTAATCGTCACAATTCGTACAGTCCTTGTAGCATTGCCGCCAGAGCATCTTACTAGGATGTAAGTCCGCAAATATGAGGCCCTTGCTTGATATGCAAGGACATGCGTTCCTTCACTGCGGGGGAAATGTTACAAAGTACTAGTACTTTTGTGCAAATGTACTAGTACTTATGCGCAAAAGTACTAGTACTTTTGATCAAAAATACTAGTACTTTGTAACTTCTGGTGCGCACCAGAGCATCAAGAGGTGCGCACCAGCGGCACAACAGGTGCTATTTGGCCTATAAATGCCTTGGGAGTGCATGCACTCTTACTTGGGAGAGCGGACCCCTACCTTGGGAGAGCGGGCGTCTCGCCCGCTCTCCCTGCCCTTTCGATAGTTCTTCATTGAAGCAATTCATGACGGCGCTTGAATAATTAGGATATGGTAGGGTAGACTATGCAACTATTCTCACGGCATTGTGCCGATAAGAACGGCCCGCCAAGGAAAGGCTTTCCTGGACGGGTAAATGGCGGCGTTTAGGTGCCATGCTGGTTACGCGCCTTTTCGCTCTCATCCCCATCCGGTTCGTGGGCTTACGCCTTTTCCACTTCGGCACTTCATCATAGAAAAGTGTTCGATTAGATATTGCGCTTTCCAAATTACAATTTCTGTGTCTGACTTGAAACGCAGGGCGGCGGGATTTGGTATAATAAAGCACAATCTCGAAGGGAGTTATCACATGATACTTTTGCTAGGAACCGATGCTTATTCTCCGTTTCGCATGGACGCGATCAAGGATGCGATCGCAAAGCTCGATCCGGAGCTTGGTCCCGTTGCGATCGACGCAAAGTGGGTATATGCAATCCTGCCGGCCGAGGGCGGCCCCACGGGGGCAGAGCTGGAGCGCGCGGCGAGCCTCCTAAACGCCGCAGGGGAATGTGCCGCGCCAGGCGATGGCTTTGGCGACAGCCGCGCCTTCTTCGTTACGCCGCGCAAAGGCACGATCTCGCCTTGGAGCTCCAAGGCTACGGACATCTTCCGCAATTGCGGACTCTCGGGCATCGCTCGCGTTGAGCGCGGCATCCGCTTCGTCGTCTCGAAGCCGCTGCCGCCGAAGTGCTACGCGGCGTTCTGCGACAAGATGACTGAAGGCGTCTACGACGACATCTCCGACCTTTTCGCCGCGGGCAGTCCGCGTCCCGGGCGCACCTACGACGTGCTGTCGAAGGGCGTCGATGCGATCCGCGAGGCGAACGAGGAGATCGGCCTTGCGATCAGCGAGCCCGAGATGGAGTACCTCGCCAAGAGCTTCGCCGCGGCGGGACGCAACCCGACCGATACCGAGCTTGTCATGTTCGGACAGGTCAACTCCGAGCACTGCCGCCACAAGATCTTCGGCGCGAAGTTCATAATCGACGGCAAGGAGATGCCCGAGTCCCTTTTCGGGATGATCAAGAATACGCACGCGAAACGGCCTCAGGATACGCTTTCCGCGTACAAGGACAACTCGGCCGTTGTCGCCGGCTTCAAGACGAACGTCTTCGCGATAGACCCAGAGACCAATCGCTACGGCTTCAAGACCGACCAGCTCGACCAGCTCATGAAGGTCGAGACCCACAACCACCCGACCGCCATCTCACCCTATCCCGGCGCGGCGACGGGCGTGGGCGGCGAGATCCGAGACGAGGCGGCGACGGGCACCGGCTCGCGCACCATCGCGGGCATCTGCGGCTTCATGGTCTCGAACCTCCGCATACCCGATTTCCCCCAGCCTTGGGAGCGCGTCTTTGCGGACTTCCCGACGCGGCTCGCCACGCCGCTCCAGATAATGACGGAAGGTCCGATCGGCGGCGCGGCGTTCGGCAACGAGTTCGGGCGTCCTCAGCTGTGCGGCTTCTTCCGCACTTACGAGGGCGAGGTGGCGGGCGAGCTTCGCGGCTACCACAAGCCGATCATGCTTGCGGGCGGCATGGGTGTGATACGTCGTTCGCAGGTGCAGAAGAAGGATGTAACCGTGGGTGCGCTCATCGTGCAGATCGGCGGGCCTGCCATGCGCATCGGCCTTGGCGGCGGCGCGGCAAGCTCCATGATGACCGGCACCAACAGCGAGGCTCTCGACTTCAACAGCGTTCAGCGCGGCAATGCCGAAATGCAGCGCCGTTGCCAGGGCGTAATCGACGCGTGCAGCTATATGGGAAAGTCCAACCCGATCCTGTCCATCCATGATATCGGCGCAGGCGGGCTTTCCAACGGCTGCCCAGAGCTCGTCGAGGCGACTGGCGGAAGGTTCGAGCTTCGCAAGGTGCACAACGAGGAAATCTCGATGAGCCCGATGGAAATCTGGTGCTGCGAGGCTCAGGAACGCTACGTTCTTGCGCTGAAGCCCGAGGCCCGCGGCTTTTTCGAGGCGCTTTGCGCCAGGGAGCGCTGCCCTGTGGCCTTCATCGGCGTTGCGACCGGCGACGGACAGCTGGTGTTGGAAGATGAACACTTCGGAGACCGTCCCATCGACATGGACATAAAGGTGCTGCTCGGCAAGCCTCCGCGCATGGTGCGCGACGTGAAGCGCGTCAAGCGGCACCACGAGCGCACCTGCTTCGAGGGCGTGAAGCCCATTGATGCGCTGATGCGCGTCCTGCACCTGCCCGCAGTGGCCGACAAGACGTTCCTCGTCACGATCACCGACCGCACGGTCACCGGACGGGTCGCACGCGACCAGATGGTCGGCAAGTATCAGCTGCCGGCGGCGGACTGCGCCGTTACGACGATGGGCTACACGACCTACGAAGGCCAGGCGATGGCGACGGGCGAGCGCTCGCCGATAGCGATTCTTGACGGGCCTGCCTCTGGACGCATGGCCGTCGCCGAGGCGATCACCAATCTTGCGGCGGCAAATGTCGGCGACATATCGCAGATAAGGCTTTCCGCAAACTGGATGGCTCCGTGCGGCGATCCCGGCGAGGATGCGATCCTCTACGACACCGTGAAGGAGGTCGGCCTTGAGTTCTGTCCTGCGCTTGGCGTGTCGATTCCCGTCGGCAAGGACAGCTGCTCGATGCACACCACATGGACCGATTCGAACGGCGACACCAAGAAGCAGGTCGCTCCGCTGTCGCTGGTCGTCTCGAGCTTCGCCCCTGTGGACGACGTTCGCCTTACCCTCACTCCCGACTTGAAGCCGGATGGCGAAGACGAGGTTTCCTGCCTCGTATACGTGAACCTTGGCAAGAAGGGCGAGTTCCCGCTCGGCGCAACCGCTCTTGCGCAGGTCTACGGACAGCTCGGCGATTCCCATGCCGATGCCGATGCGGCGAGCCTCAAGGCGTTCTTCAACGCTATGCAGAAGATCGTCAAGGGCGGACTCGCGCGTGCATACCACGACCGCTCGGACGGCGGCTTGGCGGTGACCCTCGCCGAGATGGCGATCACCGGCGGGCGCGGCATCATTGCGAAGCTCCCTGAAGGCGATGCGCTGGAGCAGCTCTTCAACGAACAGCCCGGCGCGGTGCTGCAGGTGACGGACTCGCTCAAGACTCCGGCCGACAAGACCAACCTCACGAAGGTTCTGGACATCTTCGCCGAGGCGGGCGTGGAGGCCACGGTCATCGGCGCGGCAACGCAGAGGTCGCGCGAGTTCACCGTATACGTCGGTCACAGGCTTGCGATCAGCACAGACCTTACATGCCTGAGGCGGGCATGGAGCGAAACAACCTATCGCATGCAGGCTCTTCGCGACAACCCCGCCTCCGCGAAGGAGGAGTATGACAACGCGCTGGACGAGCAGGATCCCGGAATGCAGTTCCGCCTTACCTACGATCCTGATGAGAGGCGGAGCGCCAAGGCCAATGCCGCCGACAAGCCCCGCATGTGCATCCTCCGCGAGCAGGGCGTGAACGGCCACATCGAGATGGCCGCGGCGTTTTCGCTTGCCGGGTTCGACTGCCAGGATGTCCACATGAGCGACCTAATTTCGGGCCGCGTGGACCTTGCGGACTTCAACGGACTTGTCGCGTGCGGCGGATTCAGCTACGGCGACGTGCTCGGCGCAGGCTCTGGCTGGGCGCGCTCCATACTTTACAACGACCGCCTTAAGACCATGTTCCGGCGCTTCTTCCACAGGGGCGACACATTCTCGCTCGGCGTCTGCAACGGCTGCCAGATGCTTTCGCAGCTTAAGGACATCATCCCGGGCGCGGAGCTGTGGCCGAAGTTCGTGAAGAACATCTCCGAGCAGTTCGAGGCGCGCTACTCCACGATAGAGATAGAGCCTTCGCCCTCGATATTCTTCAAGGGAATGGAAGGTTCGCGACTTCCCATAGCCGTTGCGCATGGCGAGGGGCGCGTCTGGACTGAAGGCTACGCGCCTTCGATATGCGCGGCCCACTTCGTGGATGGACGCGGCAACGCGACGACGCGCTATCCATACAACCCGAACGGCTCGATTGGCGGGCAGACCGCCTTCACAAGCGCGGACGGCCGCGCCACAATAATGATGCCCCATCCCGAGCGCGGCTTCAGGGCATGCCAGCTGAGCTACAATCCGGGCGTGTTCAACGTCAACGGACCTTGGATGCGCATGTTCGAGAACGCATATCGCTTCGCGACCGGCGGCTGAAGGCGCAATGAAGTATGTTGTGACAGCCGGACCGACCAGGGAGCACATCGACCCGGTGCGCTTCCTGTCGAACCCTTCGACCGGTAAGATGGGTTTCGCCGTCGCGCGTGCAGCCGCTGAGCTCGGGCGCGACGTGGTGCTGGTCGCCGGACCTGTTGCGCTAAGGACGCCCAAGGGCGTCAGAAGGATCGATGTAACTAGCGCCAGGGAGATGCTGGCGGTCGTGGAGCGCGAGCTTGACGGGGACGATGTGTTCATTGCGACTGCTGCGGTGGCCGACTGGCGCCCTGCGGAATGCGCGGCGAAGAAGCTCAAGAAGCGCGAGATGGATGGCACTCTCAAGCTGGTAAGGAATCCCGATATCCTGAAGAGCGTCCGTTGCCGGCATAAGATAGGTTTTGCGGCGGAAACGAACGATGTCATGGTTGAGGCCGCGCGGAAGTGCCGCGAGAAGGGCCTTGATATGATAGTCGCGAACGACGTAACCGAGAGGGGGGCCGGGTTCGGTGCGGATACAAACCGCGTTGCATTCCTTAGAAAGGACGGCTCCGTCGAGAGGCTTCCGATGATGTCGAAGCTTGCCGTAGCGCGGCGAATCGTGCGTTTCGCCGAGGGTCTTGCATGAAGACGTTCGTGCTCAACGGCTGGGCGGCCAGCGAAAGGGCGTGGGATCTGTGCAAGTTTCCGCGCGACAGGATATTCAGCTACATGGAGCAGCTTGCAGGCGAACCCGAGAAGGCTATGCGCGAAGTCGATGGCGCAGTGCTCGTGGGTTGGTCGATGGGCGGCAGTGGTGCGCTTAGGCTGGCGATAGAGTTCCCGGAGAAGGTCAGGGGACTCGTTCTTGTGGCCGCTACGCCCCGCATGATGAAGGATGAATGCTGGCCCGGAATGACCGAGCGTCGCCTGGCCGCGCTTGAGCTGGGCCTAAAGATGACAAAGGCTGAGGGGTTCTTCGGGGTTCAGGAAGGCAAGCCGAATCCATACATGATGGATAGCGATGAAAACCTTAAGCGCGGGCTTGAATACCTGAAGGCGACCGATCTTAGGCAGCCGCTTCTCGATCTGGCCTCAAGCGGACGGTTGCGGTGTCCTGTATGGATATTCCAGAGCGAGCACGACGGAATCGTTCGCGCCGACAACGCCAATTTCCTGAAAAGCGTGTTCCCGGACTCGTGCGTAACGATGGTGGCGGGGTCCGAGCACGCTCTTCCCGTAGAGGTGCCGTCCGCAATTGACGCGGCCGTGTTGGAGACGTGTCTTAAGGCACGGAATTTTGGTATAATATAATTCCCAAATCGCGAAATTAGAAATGGAGAAACATCGAAAATGAAGATTGTCATAGCCTCCGATCACGGCGGAGTTGACCTTAAGGCCCTTTTGGTGAAAGCGCTTTCACCTGTTGCGACGGTTGTCGACAAAGGCCCTGCCGACCGTGCCAGCTGCGATTACCCTGATTATGCAGCACTCGTTGCGACGTCTGTATCTGCAGGTGAAGCCGATTTCGGCATTCTGATATGCCGTAGCGGAATTGGCATGGGCATGTGCGCAAACCGTTTCCAGAACGTGCGCGCGGCCATTTGCCCCACTACGGAGACGGCTACGGTGACCCGTCAGCACAATGGCGCCAATGTGCTTTGCCTTGGTGCGGACTTCGTTTCGCCCGAATATGCTGTTGAAATAGCGAAGACGTTCATATCCACGCCCGTCGACGAAAGCGAGCGCCATGTGCGCCGTCGCATCAAGCTTGAACGCGCATGCCGTCTGAGCGACGTTTCTGGCCTTATGCGCGACGATCCCGACGTGTTCGCCGCGATCAAGGCGCAGACAGAGCAGGAAGACACCGAAATCAACCTCATAGCGTCCGAGAACTTCTGCAGCAGGGCGTGCCGCGAGGCAACAGGCAGCGTTCTCACCAACAAGTATGCCGAAGGCTATCCGGGGAAGCGCTGGTATTCCGGCTGTGTGCCGGTCGACGCGGTCGAGGAGCTGGCCCGCAAGCGCGCATGCGAGCTTTTCGGCGCAGAACACGCGAACGTCCAGCCTCATTGCGGCAGCTCTGCGAACATGGCGGTATACTTCGCGACGATCAAGCCGGGCGACACGATACTTTCGATGTCGCTGGATCAGGGTGGACACCTCTCCCACGGTTCGCCTGTGAACTTCTCCGGCAAGCTGTACAACATAGTTCCGTACACTGTGGACAAGACGACCGAGACGCTCGATTACGATGCGCTCGAGAGGCAGGCCCTCGAGGTTAAGCCGAAGATACTGCTTGCTGGCGCCAGCGCGTATCCGCGCAAGATCGACTTCAAGCGCATCCGTGAGATCTGCGACAAGGTCGGTTGCATAATGATGGTTGACATGGCCCACATCGCCGGTCTCGTCGCCGGCGGGCAGCACGAGTCGCCAGTGCCATATGCCGACTTCGTCACGACGACGACCCACAAGACTCTGCGCGGACCTCGCGGCGGACTTGTGCTCTGCAAGGAGAAGTATGCCAAGGCGCTCGACAGCGCCGTGTTCCCGGGCATGCAGGGCGGTCCGCTCGAAAACGTCATCGCGGCCAAGGCCGTGTGCTTCCGCGAGGCGATGCAGCCGGAGTTCAAGGCCTATGCCGCGCAGATCGTGAAGAACTGCCAGGTGCTCTGCAAGACGATCCAGGATCGCGGCTACCGCATCGTTTCCGGCGGCACGGACAACCATCTCTTCCTCGTTGACGTCCATTCGCACGGCATGACCGGCAAGGACGCCGCGGCAGCGCTGGACGCGGCTGGCATAGTCGTCAACAAGAACACCATTCCGTATGATACGGAGTCGCCTTTCAAGACTTCCGGCATTCGTGTAGGCACAGCGTCCGTCACGACTCGCGGCATGAAGGAGGCCGAGATGATCAAGATCGGAACCTGGATCGCCGACGTGCTGGACAATATAGGCGACACTGCCGTCCAGGAGCGCGTAAAGAGCGCGGCCAGGGCGTTGGTGGCCGATTTCCCGGTGCCTTGAGCGCATGTCAAAGGTTGCCATAGTAGGTGTTGTCGGCCGCACTAACGCGGGCAAATCGACTCTCGTCAACAGGCTTGTCGGCGAGAAGGTGTCGATCGTCTCGCCGGTCGAGCAGACGACGCGCAACACGGTGCGCGGCATAGTGGCCGATCCGCGCGGGCAGCTCGTCCTTCTGGACACTCCTGGTCTGCACAAGGCGGTCGGCACCCTTGGGACGCTGCTTAACCGCATGGCCAGGAGGAGCGCCGCCGGCACCGACATAACATGCGTCGTGTTTGACGCCTCGCAGGAACCTCAGCTTGAGGATGTCGGGTGGATGCAGCGCGTGGCCAAGGAGGCCCCGGACAGGGTGGTGTTCGTCTTGAACAAATGTGACGCGAAACCATTCTTCTCATCCATGTTCCGCGAAGCTTGGAAAGAGGCGTCGACAACGCCGCAGCCGTCTCCTGTGAAGCCGGTGTGGGTCGATTGCTGCGCCCTGACCGACGACGGCGCGAAAGGCGTGATGGATGCGTTGTTCGACTTTGCTCAAGAGGGAGAGCCTCTTTTCCCGGAGGATGTCGTAACTGACTATCCGCGCAAGCTCGCGATAGCCGACACCGTGCGCGAGAAGTTCCTTTCAAAACTCCATCAGGAGCTGCCGCACGAGCTTGGCGTTAGGGTCAAGGAAATAGCCGAAGGCAACGGGCGCTGGGCCGTCGCGGTTGACGTGCTTGTCAATCGTCCTTCGCAGAAACCTATTGTCATCGGGCGGTCGGCCCAGACCATCAAGGGTGCGCGCAAGGCGGCGGAGAAGGAGCTTTCTGAAGTCTTCGGCGTCAAGGTTTCGCTTGAGCTTTGGGTGAAGGTCGAGCCTAACTGGATGAAGAACCCGAAGATACTCGAAGAGATGGGCTACATGGGGGCTGTGATATAGGTGAAGGCCGCTCTTCCAGCTTTGCTTGCCTTGGGCGTGGCGTTCGCGGCGTTTGCGGACGGTCTTGATGTCGCCCGCGAGGCGTTGCGCGACGGACTTTGGAGTGTCGCCAGGGCTCATGCGCAGGAAGACGACAGCGACGAGGCGAAGCTCATCGTGTTGGAAAGCTTCGCAAGAGAGGGCAGATGGCCCGATGTAATGAAGGCTCTTGAGGGCTTTGGCAATCCGACCGGAGAAGAGTTCCTGTGCTATCGCGCCTCCGCGCTGGTGCGTCTTGGCGCACGCGACGAGGCGTCCAAGATCCTCGCCGAGACCAAGTTCTCCAACGCGGCGAACATCCATACATCTGCACGGCTCCGGGCGGAGATGGCATTGTCGGGCGGGGACGCGGAAGGGGCCATTAAGATACTTGATGCCGAAGGCGGTAATGATGTAGAGACCGACATGCTGCGTGCCGAGGCGCTTTCTGCAATGTCGAACGACAAAGGTGCGGAGGAGATATGGGGCCGGGTCGCTCGAAGCGGCGCATCCGAGCAGATGCGGGTTGCGGCGGCGGTCAGGCTTGGCGACATCGGGGCGCTCATGGAGGTGTACGTAAAGCTGAGCGATCCAGACCTCAAGCGGTTGTGCGGTTTTCATCTTGGCGTGGCGATGCTGAAGGATCCTACTACATTCGACGAAGGCGCGAAAATGGTAAGCAAGCTTGTAATGGATTCTCCCGACGCCGATGGCGCTCGCGATGTGTTCATTGCGCTTGCCGAGTCGCGCCTGGATCGTGGTGAATGGACGGAGGCGGCCCGGACTTTCGCCGAAGCGCTGGAGACGTGGCCCGATATCGCCAAGGATGCGTCGTTCCAGGAAGGACGCGGCTGGGCGTTGTCGAAGCTTGGCCGAAACGAGGAGGCGCTTGTCGCTTTCGACCGTGCCGCTGAACTGACTACGAACAGGGCCGTCAGGGCAACTGCGCTCGTCAAGGCCGGCGACTCGCTTGCGTCGCTTGGGCGCGGCGCCGAGGCTATGGAGCGCTACCGCGCCGTCCGGCGCGACTATCCCGACACTGAGGCGGCCAAAAAGCTCGCCGGACTCCTGAAGATGCAAGAGCTTGAGGATGAAGGTCGCACCCTCTACAGCGAGTACAAGTTTGCCGATGCGCAGCGCAAGTTCGAGAAGATCGCTGCAGAAGATTCCGCAAGACGGCCGAGGATGGACTACTATGTGGTGCTTTGCCTTTACGGACAGGGACGCGACGATGAGGCGGAACGCCACGCCAAGATTCTCGCCAACGACATTTCGGTTCCGCTGTCGTTGCGCGCCGAAGCGACGCTCTGGCTTGCGAAGTTTGCATACAACAAGTCGAGATGGCATGATGCGTCCGTGCTGTTTGCCGACTATGCCGCGCTTGAGCCCGAGGCCGCATATGCGCCGGTTGCGCTTGTGTGGGCTGCACGCGCCGCGTTCGCCGAAAGCGACTATCAGCGGGCTGTGTCTACGGTCGGCACGCTTGCGGCGAAGTATCCGGATTCCGAGGCCAAGGCGCAGGGTTTTCTCGTGCAGGGCGAGGCCCTTATCGAGCTCGCACGCTTTGGCGAGGCGATTCTGGTGCTTGAGCGGGTTGCGCTTGTGCCCGGTGTGACGGCGGCGGATCGCCTTCGCGCCCAGATATTGAGGGCGGATGCGCTATTCGCCATGGGCGCGGACAACACCGAAAGGTACGTGGCCGCCTTGGAAGCTTACAGGACCGTCGTTCTTGGCGAGAATCTCACCCCGACCGAGCGACTGTCGATTTCGTTCAAGATCGGCAAAACCCTTGAACGCCTGAAGCGTCTCGACGAGGCCATAGACCAGTACTATACGCAGGTTGTGATCGCTTACCGCGCCGGACGCAAGAACGGGTTCAGATATGACGACACCGCCAAGGCGGACTTCGCCCGCGCCGCGTTCCGCCTGGCCGAGGAATACGAAAGCCGCGGCAGAGACAAGCAGGCCGTAAGCGTTCTTAAGCTTGTTTCGAAAAGCGATGTTCCGGCTGCGGCGGAGGCTGCGCGAAGGATCGATCGCATAAAGAGGAAAGGAAAGTTCCTATGACGATTTCGGGGGGACCCGTATTCTGGATTTTGATGATCATGGCTTTGGCCGCGCTCATCGTCTTTTTTGAGCGTTTCTTCGAGCTTAGACGTGCGCAGATCGATTACCAGGACTTTGTCGAGGGCATAATCAACATCCTTTCCAGAGGCAACGAGGATGAAGCCCTCGCAATGTGCGAGGATACGGCTGTGCCGGTGTCGCGGGTGGTCGCAACTGCTATACGTCATAGGAACGGATCTCCCCGTGCGCTCAGGGAGGCCGTGGATGCGCAAGGCCGTGCAGAGGCGAGCTATTTGAACAGGCGTCTTGCCACTCTTGCCATAATAGGCAACATCTCGCCGCTTATAGGGTTGTTCGGCACGATCATCGGTTTCATCAGGACGATACTCATGGTGAATGCGGAGCAGGTCGTTTCCAGGGCGGACCTGCTTGGCGTTGCAATGGATAGCGCCATCTCCGCCGCCATGGGCCTTGCCGTCGCCATTCCCGTGTCGGTCATGTTCGCAATGCTTCGCCTGAGGATGGAGAGGCTTGTGGTCGAGATGGAGGCGACAGCGAGTCAGATCGTGGGCCATTTCACCGAGAAGGGGCTCGAATGAAGTCGGCGTGGGGGTGGATGCCTGAGCGTCCGGAGGGCATGTGGCGCCATATGCCTGCCTGGTTCAGGCCTTTTTATGTCGCGGTGCCCTGGTTGACTGTGGGTGTGCTTCTGCTTATGTTTCACATGATCGGCGGCACCCTCACCAAGGCAGAGGGTATAATATTCGACCTGCCGGAGGGGAATGCCATTGACGGCGAGGCTACGCCGCTTGTCGCTCTCGTGCTGCCGCTTCAGGATGAAACTTGCGTTTTCTTCGATGATGCGCGATATTCCCTTGACGATGGAGTCTCTTTGGCGTCTTTCGGCGAGCATCTTGCGGAACGCGCCGCAAAGATTGATTTCAAGACTCTTCTTGTGTTGTCGGACAGGCGAGTGGCTTGTGAAGAGATCACGAAGATATCGTCTGTCGCGCGAAACAGCGGTCTTGAACGAATCCTTGTATCAAGCAAGTCGGCGGAGGCCACCAAGGAATGAGAGGCCGCGTCTACAGACCGCGCAGAAGCCTGCGCATCGAGATCGCACAGCTCGTCGCCACGCTCGCTTTGCCGGTGGCGATATTCTATTCTTTTCCATACAAGGCACTGTCCCCATCTACGCATTCGGTGCCCCAGAGCGACAAAACACCGGCATCATGCGCGTTCGTCACCTTGGACGGTGATGAGGAGCGGCGAATCGTCGCTGCCGCGCGCTCTGCATGGCAGGTTAGCGCGGAGAGCGTGCGCAGGCTCAGGCTCGACATATTCGCAGAGGAGATACCGGAAGCGAAGTTGGATCCGGTTGCGGACATATCCATAAGGACTCGCACGGCAAGGTCGGCACCTTTCCCCAAGCGCGATTTCTCTCCGCCGACGGACTACAGGGCGCCTGTGCCGGAGATGATCGAACGCGCTGACGGAGAAGGGGCGCCGACCCAGGCTTTCACCAAGGATGAGCTGTTGAGGCTTGACTGATTGAACAACGAAAGGACTACATCATGACCCAAGAAGAGGTTTTGGAGGCATTCAAGGAAACTGGCGCATTGCTGGACGGGCATTTCGAGCTAAGGTCCAAGCTTCATTCCGACAGGTATTTCCAGTGTGCGAATGTGCTGCGCTATCCCCGCATCGCCGCGAAGCTTTGCGATGCTGTGGTCGAGAAGGCCAAGGCGGGGTGCGACCTTGGGCGCGTGGACGGCGTTATCTCGCCTGCCGTCGGCGGTATTCTTGTCGGGCACGAGGTTGCTCGCGCGCTTGACGTAAAGTGTGTTTTCGCGGAGAAGGTGCAGGGTGAGGGTGTGGACGCAACCGGCAAGCCAAACACGGTTCTTGCGATGCGCAGATTCACGCTCAAGCCAGGCGAGAGGTATGTCGTTGCGGAGGATGTCGTCACGAAAGGCGGGCGCGTTCAGGAGACAATCGATCTCGTGAAGGCGGCGGGATGCGAAGTCGCCGCAGTCGTGCTGCTTGTCGACAGGTCCGGCGGAAAGGTGACTTTTGGCGATATACCTATGTTCTCGCTCGTCCAGATGACGCCTACGACCTGGACGGCCGAGGAGTGCCCGTTGTGCAAGGCTGGTGGACATCCCGTTCATCCTGGATCATGACCCCCCTTGCGCATTGGCGCAGAAAACGGTATAATATATACTCAATTTTCGAAAGGGAAAGAAGACAAATGAAAAAGGACATCCATCCGGCTTACGGCGACGCCACGATTACATGCGCGTGCGGCAACGTCATTCACACCCGTTCCACGAAGAAGGAGATGACGGTAAACACCTGCTCTGCGTGCCATCCGTACTTCACCGGACAGAAGACGATGGTCGATACCGAGGGCCGCGTCGATTCGTTCAAGAAGCGTTACGCGAAGTTCGCCAAGTAAGCTTTGCTCGATACCGGGAAGATAAAGAACGTTCTGGGTCGTTTGGCGTCCGTAGAGTCGGACCTGAGCGACCCAAGTGTTTTGTCGGATGCGAAGCGCTATCGCGCTACGCTGCGCGATCATGCCTTTCTGAAGAAGCTAGAGGCGAATTTCGCTGCGTACACCAAGGCGCTTTCGGATATAAGCGGCAACGAGGCTCTTCTGGACGACCCGGATTTCAGGGAAGAGGCCGCGGCGGAGATTGAGAGTCTAAAGGCCGCCATCCCGGAGTTGGAGCACAAGATACTCGGGGCGCTTCTTCCGCCGGATCCGTTTGAACCGAGAAACGCCGTGATGGAGATCCGCGCCGGCACCGGAGGGGATGAGGCCGCGCTTTTCGCCGGGGACCTCTTCAGGATGTATTCCCGCTATTGCGAAGCGCACGGTTGGAAGGTGTCGGTCATGCATTCCAACGCCACGTCGCTTGACGGATACAAGGAGATTGTATTCACCGTTATAGGAGAAGGGGCTTATGGACGCTTCCGCTACGAGTCTGGCGGGCACCGCGTGCAGCGCGTTCCAGAGACTGAGGCCCAGGGGCGCATCCACACCTCCGCCGCAACGGTGATCGTCTTTCCGGAGGCGGACGAAGAGGACGAGCTGGAGATTCCCGAGAAGGATATTCGAATAGATCTTTTCTGCGCCGGCGGCGCTGGAGGTCAGCACGTAAACAAGACCGAGAGCGCGGTTCGCATGACCCACCTGCCCACTGGACTTGTTGCGGTGTGCCAGGACGAGCGCTCGCAGCAGCGAAACCGAGAGAAGTGCTTTGCGACGTTGAAGGCGCGCATACTCGACCTTAAGCGGCGCGAAGAGGAGGCGAAACTTGGCGCTGACAGGCTTACCCTGAGAGGGTCCGGCGACAGGTCCGAGCGGATAAGAACGTACAACTTTCCGCAGAACCGCATGACCGACCACCGCATAGACCTTACGCTATATTCGCTTGACCGGATAATTGAGGGCGACATGGATGACCTCCTTGATGCGTTGAAGCGCAACGATACCGATCAGCGTCTTCGCCTCGCGCTTGCGGCCGAAAGCCGCTGATTTATACTAGAACCTTGTTTGCTTTAATGTGTATATGAAAGTTTTGCAGATAGTTTCCGCGTGGTTGGCCAAATACACCCCTGCGTTTGTCGGTTTCGTGGCCGTTGCAACATACTTTGTGCCGGAGTCGTTCGCTTGGGTTCGCGGCACTACCCAAACCGTGATTCTTGGAGTGATCATGCTTTCCATGGGCATGACGCTCAAAGGCGAGGATTTCCGCATTCTTGCATCGCGCCCATTAGATATCTTGATCGGCGCTGTTGCGCAGTTCACGCTGATGCCGCTCATTGCATGGTGCCTGGTCCACTGGCTGGGGCTGCCTAAAGCCGTTGGCATTGGTTTAATTCTGGTCGGCTGTTGTCCGGGCGGTGTCTCGTCGAACATCATGAGCTTTCTTTGCAAGGGCGATGTGGCGTTTTCGGTGGGCATGACCTCGCTTTCAACTCTCGTTGCGCCGCTTATGACGCCGCTTCTTATGATGTGGCTTGCGGGCGAGAGCATCGAGGTGGATGCCATCGGAATGTTCCGCTCGATCTTGATCGTTACCATAATGCCGGTCGCCCTGGGATTCGGCTTTAATGCATGGTTCGGGCATCGTGCTGTATATCGTGAAACGATGAAGGTCATGCCGGGTGTCGCCGTTCTTTGCCTTGCGGCGATAGTGGGCGGGGTCGTCTCGGCGCATGGCCACCACTTCGCCTCGTCCGGCGCTTTGATATTTGTCGGCGTCTTCCTCCATAATTCGCTTGGCTATGTGCTTGGCTATCTTGTTGGAGTCGTCGCCCGATTCACGAAGCCCAAGCGTCGCACTATTTCGATAGAGGTCGGCATGCAGAACGCCGGTCTGGCGACGGTTCTTGCGGCGCGGCACTTTCCGGCGCTGCCCGAGGTGGCGATAGCCTCCGCAGTCTCGTGCGTCTGGCATTCGATATCCGGCGCGCTGATGGCCGGTGTGTTCAACGTTCTCGACGCGGCCTTGTCTAAACGCGGCCAGCGCAGCTGAAGTTGCTATTGGGCGGTCAGCGCCCGGAGTTCGGCGCGCAGTTCGGCCACCTTTGCGGGCTGCTCTTTGGCGAGGTTGTTTCGCTCACCAGGGTCGTCGTCGAGGAAGTAAAGTTGAGGCTCGGCGGAGTCTATCAGCTTCCATGCGCCTTTCCTGTAGCCCCATGCGCCCCACGCCGGTTGCTCAACGAGGCTTTCCCTGCCTTTCTCGCTGTCGCCTAGAAGGACATATGAGAGTTCCTGGCTGTCGCTGCAGGCTCCTGCCGGAACCTCGACATCCACTATCTTGGCAAGCGAACGCGCGAAGTCCGTTTGTGAGATCAATGCATGGTTCTCCGTCCCCGGCTTGACGCGTCCGGGCCACGCGACGATCATGGGCATTCTGGTTCCGCCTTCGTAGACCGTATACTTGCCGCCACGGAAGGGCGCGGCGGGGTTTTCGTCCGCCCAGTCGTCGCGTGCGCCATCCTCGTAGCCGTCGGACACCTTGGGACCGTTGTCGCTCGTGAATATGAAGAGGGTGTCGTTGTATCCGTTTTCCGCAAGCGCCTTGCGGATCCGTCCTAGGCAATCGTCCATCTGCACTGTCGCGTCGCCGCGTATGCCGAGCTTGCTGACGCCTCTGAAGCGCGGCGACGGGTCGCGCGGCACATGTATGTCGTTTGTCGCGAAGTAGAGGAATATGGGCTTTCCTGATGATTCCTTTATGAACGCCTCGGCTTCTGCGGTTATGCGGTCGGCGATATCCTGGTCCTTCCATATGGCCGACTTGCCTCCACGCATGTGGCCGATGCGTGAGATGCCGTCGATTATCGTCTTGTCGTGCTGGCGGTCGGAAGGGCGCCCCCATTCCTTAAGAAGCTCGGGGTTGGAATGCGCAGTGAGCTCGTCCGGCCACTTGCGCTCCGCGTTGTCATACGAAACCTCTATCGGATCATTCGGATCAAGTCCGACCACGGCGCCGTCCTCGACGAATACGCAGGGGACGCGGTCTGCGGTCGCGGCCATCACGAACGACTTGTCGAAACCGACCTCGCGCGGCGAGGGCTTTATGGTGCCGTTCCAGTCGATCGGGGCGTCGCCCTTGCCGAGCCCGAGGTGCCACTTGCCGATTGCGGCGGTGCGGTATCCGGCGCGTTTCATGAGGACGGGCAGCGTAACATTCTCTTCGCCCGAGCCCTCCACCGGCAGGATCAGCTTTGCATCGCCGTCGAGTATGCGGGTTCCAGGTCTGCGAAAGGCGTAGCGTCCGGTAAGCAGCGAAAAGCGCGATGGCGTGCAGATCGGCGTCGCCGAATGCGCGTCGCAGAAGCGGCATCCTTCGCTCGCGAGGCGCTCGAGGTTTGGCGTCGGCACCTTCGCCTGGCCATATGCGGATGTGTCGCCATAACCGAGATCGTCGGCATAGAAGAGCACGATGGCCTTTGGCTTCGCCGCGAACGCCGGCGCGGCAAGGCATAGAAGGAGGATCAGAAGAAGCCGTTGGGATAGGAGTCGCATATGACGGTCGTCGCCCGGATTTCCGCTAGAGCTTGGACCGGTTGACGAAGTAGACAGCGCCCACCATGCACAGAAGGGCCCAGAGGTAGTCCCAACGCCATTTCTCGCCCATGAAAAGGATCATGAACGGAACGAATACGCAGACGGTAACCACCTCCTGGATTATCTTGAGCTGCGCGACGTTAAGGCCGGAGGCTACACCTACCCTGTTGGCCGGAACGGCTATCATGTATTCGACCAGGGCGATCAGCCAGCTCACAAATATTATGGCGAGAAGGGGCCAATGTGATGCGCCGGGCTTTTGGAGCCGAAGGTGCCAATACCAGGCGAAGGTCATGAAAAGGTTGCTCATGACGAGCATGGCGACAGTTGCGATTATGCCTAATGGTTTTGCTTCCATGATGTAGCATATTATAGCACATCTTACCCCAGCGCGGCTTTATTATATTCACCGCAAAGCTTCGTGGCGATGTCGTTCATTGCGAGGCAATTGCGGCGAAATGCGTGTGCAGCCGACGGGTTATGCGCTTCCTGGTTTTCGAGTATTCTAAACGCATTGCATTTGTATTATATCATGTCACCCGTCAATACCACAAACAGTCATTGGTCAATAAATAAAAGCCGCACTCGAAGGAGTGCGGCTTCTTTCGTTGTCGGGCTTAATCGACGGTTACGCGCGGCGACGACGAAGCGCCAAGCCAGCCATGCCGAGGAGCATGAGCAATCCGCTCGTCGGCTCTGGGACGGCGGCCATTGAAGTCCAGGTCGTGCCGTTGGTTGTCTGGTTGCCCCAGTTAAGAACTTTCGCGCCTGTTGATGATGTCCACGATTGAGAAAGTTCAGTATCGCCAGTCGCGCTTTGAGCGATCATATAGCTTGTCGCTAGCGATACATCTGCATTGTCAAAAATGACTGCAAATGCCGTGAGCGAATCGCCAGCTCCAAAAGAAGTGCTGACGCCTGTTGCCGCTGTAGTGGCACCTGACGAATTCAGCGTTGAACTAACGTATGCACCCGCACCGGTAAATGTACCCCCTGTAATAGCACTCTCAACCTCAGAAACGGTTGTAAGTGATGCAGTAGGAACGAAGCTTAAGGTGTTTCCACCAGCAGCCGTAAGGAACATATAGACAGCAACGCCATTTGCGGGTGTTGTTGTTTCTGGCAGGGTGACTCCTGCTACAACCCAGTTAAGTGACGCAGCCTGCATCACCCCTGCTGTAAGCGCTATACTGAGCGCAAGCATTATCTTTTTCATTTTGTTATTTTCCTTTTCTTTGTATTCATCCGACCCATTGCCGGACAAAATCGTTTAGAGAGCCATGGGGATCGTCACAGTAACATTATCGTTTGCGACATCAACAATGAACCCTAATCCAGACTCAATTGAATAAGTAGCGGCTGTACCAAAATCCTCAGTCCTGCAGGCGCTTTCTGTTATGTCTCCTGCAGGAATCCAATAATACGATGCAATTGTGGCTCCACCGTCATCAAGAATCTGAATGTTGTCGCCATATCCAGTTGCAGTTGTAGGATCAAGAGTGATTTTCTGAATGTCAATGGCTGTTGGTGACGCATTGCCAATGAAATTGAATCCAGCGTTTGCTGTAACAGTCAAATCTCCCGTGAGTACTTGACCAGCAACAGTAACTGCAACAGGTGCTGAGGTATCGACGATGAAACTCATACCTGATTCAAAATCAACATCCGCCGCCGTCCCAAAATCTTCAGTCCAGCAAGCAGTTTCAACAATATCACCTGCTGGAATCCAGTAATATGAGGCTACTGTAGAACCACCTTCGTCAAGAATCTGAATGTTATCGCCGTAACCAGTTGCTGTTGTTGGATCGAGAACGATATCATTGATGTTGAATGTTTTTCCAGGAGCCCCTACCTGCTTGAACGTAGGAGTAAAGAAGTTGAACCCGCTTACGGTTGTCTTTGTCTGATAGCCGACGACATCCGAGCTTACGATTCCATCTGCCATTGCGACTCCGGCGGCCATAACCGCCGCTGCAATCATGAGTTTCTTCATTGTCTTGTTCCTTTTTGTAGGGCTTTTCACCCTGTCCGGCAGAATGGCTAAATACACTCATTAATTTGTCGGCGTGCGCAATGTGCAAAGCCGCACGACACCCTGTATCAATCGCACATAGTGGCCGATGAAGTCTAACAAAGCAAAAATACAAGTGAATATAACTTTCTGCTATGTCTCTGTGCCGCTCTTTATGAGGTCTGCAATATTTCTCAAAATACCCCCTTGCGCTGCCGCTCGAGAATTTGGTATAATTCCCATTGTCGTAAAGGCCCATCAGACCAAGGTTATGGCTTGTGAAGGCTAGAGCGGCAAATCCTGACAGTGGGCGCGGTGCTACACGGGGGAAAACAAAAACACCGAAAGGAGTTGGAAAGTCAAGAGTTGAACGGACATTCGCAACCAAGTCGTTCGCCTGAGAGCGAACCCCTAATTGCGACCCAAGGGAGACTGCTGAATTTCTTACTTCTGCCGGACAGGGTGAAAATCCCTACAAAAAGGAACAAGACAATGAAGAAACTCATGATTGCAGCAGCGGTTATGGCCGCAGGCGTCGCGATGGCAGATGGAATCGTCAGCTCGGATGTAGTCGGCTACCAGACTAAGACGGTGACGACAGGGTTCTCACTTCAGACCCCTACGTTCACTGATGTCGGCGTGGATGGCTATGACCTTGCAAACTTCAAGTTTGTCAATGGTGCCGGCGACGGAACTGAAGTTATTCAGGTTCTCGATGCGAACGGCGTCAACAATGAGACATGGGCGTGGCTCAACGGAAACGTGGGCATGCCTGACGGTTGGTATGATTCCGTCTCTTGGGAGCCTATTGCTGCCACTATCGTTCCTGGTGATGGCTATCTCATGAATGTCTCTGCTGATGTTGATATGCAGTTCGCCGGTCAGGTCAAAAATGGCAAGACCACAGTGACGGTTCCAACGGGGTTCTTCGTTGCCGGTAACTGCACGCCTATGCCTATTAGCATCCAGAGCCTGAAGCTCGTTAATGCTGCAGGTGACGGCACCGAAGTTATTCAGGTGCTTGATGAAAATGGTGTTAACAATGTAACTTGGGCGTGGCTCAACGGAAACGTTGGCATGGCTGACGGCTGGTACGATTCCGTCACTTGGGAATCAATCGATGCTACCATTGCTCCCGGCGAAGCGTTCCTTATGAATGTGTCGGCTGATGTCGATATGGAGGTGCCTTCGGTCCTCTAAAGGATTTTGGTGTGCGGCATAGGGTCGCATGCTGGAAAGGAAAATAAACAAAATGAAGAAACTAATGATATTTGTTGCGGCGGCATCCCTCGCAGGGCTTGTCAATGCTGCAACCTGCAACTGGTCTGGAGCTGCTGTCGCGCTCCAGTCTGCCACAGATGATCCAACGAAGTACGCAGTAGTTCTGCTTGATGCTTCTGTGACCGACGCTTCGACGATGGCGGGTTACCTTGCTAAGGGTGATACCTCCTACCTCGCTGCCGCTACGGTTACAACTACAGCCGGCATCGCAGTTGGCTCGCCAGTTACGGCTGCTCGCTGGGGCTACAATGGCTTCGGCAGCTATACCGCCGGTGATGCCTACACGTATTATACTGTCGTATTCAATGATGCGATCGATAGTGCGGATTACTTCATGATCACGGCTGAGAAGGCCGCAACCGTGCCTTCGTCGGGCTCGCTTCAGATGGCGTTTGGCTCGCAGGCCAGCAACTCGTGGGTTGCGATGGGGTCTTCCCCCGTCCCAGAGCCGACCTCTGGCCTCCTCATGCTCCTCGGCATGGCTGGCTTGGCGCTTCGTCGTCGCCGCGCGTAATCTGATTCAGTCAGAACGCAAAAGAAGCCGCACTCTTTCGAGTGCGGCTTCATTGTTTATTCACTGCAAAGCTTTGCGGCGATGTCGTTCATGGCTAGGCAGTTACGACGGAAGGCGTGGGCTGCCGATGGCTCGCGCTTCATCTCAACCGACGAGATGGCCGGCGTGTCGCTAAATGGCGAGAGAATGAGCATTCTCCCTGCGGCGATTTCGCGGCTGTCTTCGGCAGAGGGGTCGTAGCGCGACGGCAACGCATAAGGCAAAAGCTTCACGAAGCGTGCGCGAGGCTCGGCCTTGAGACGCTTAAGCGCCTCTTTTTCGCCTGGCGAGATGAAGCCCGATACCGGCACCATTCCGCGTCGCGCATTCTCGACGACCTCCTCTATGGCTACGGCATGCTCGGCTACTGTCTTCTTTAGCGTGAGCCGCACATGAAACAAAAAAGGCGAGCCTAGCAGGGTGAGGGCGCCAATGCCGTCAAAGCTCAATGGCGCAAGCGGCGCGAGGCGATGCGCCTTTATTGCGCGATGGCGTAGAAAGAGGTCGGGGTTGCGAAGCTTCCAAAGGGCGCGCGCTGGGTTGAGCTTTATGTAGTTGCGAATGGCCTTTAGCTGGCGCGAGTCAAAAGAAAGCTCAATGTAGCAATCGCGGGCGAAGACGACGGAACGGACGGGGGCTCGCGCCCCCGCACCCCCAGCCGTTTCGCCAGCTGCCGCCGCGCTATAGCCAGCCGCCTCGCCGAAGCAAAGCCCACTATCGACCTTCAGCAAGCCAGCGGCTGCGCGGCGATTGGCGGCCTTTATGGCGACTTTAAAGAGCGCGACCATCTTTGCTACGCGCTCCTCGGCCAGTCGCTTTCTCAATGCCTCGCCCTCGGTTGGAGGCGCTGGGGCGCGAGTCGCCAATGGTAGTGGCATCGCTTGGAGTGCTGGGGCGCGAGTCGCTAGCGATGGTGGCATCGCTGGGGGTGCGGGGGCGCAAGCCCCCGTTCGTTCCAATCCTCTGGCGACGGCCATTTCAACCGCGTCAGCGATACGGTGAGCGATAAATAGCGGGCTTATCGACTTGTCTCGGTCGTAATCGACTATAAGAAGATAATGGATATGGTCGGGCATTATCACGTAGTTGCTTACAGTCGCCGCCGACCAAACACGGTGCACCGCTCTTAGCGCAGCCTTCACCAGCTCGCCAAGTTCGGTCAGCTCTGGGCGGCTCTTTTCGTCGCCAAGTTGCGAAAGCACAGATCGTCTTTCGGCTACGCCAAGCGTGACGAAAAAGAACTGCTTTCCCGTTCTCGAGTACTCTAAACGCATTCCAACCGTATTATACCATGTCGTCCGCCAATGCCACAAGCCACCTCACGAATCAATAAGAAAGCCGCGCTCGGATGAGTGCGGCTTCTTGTTGCGAACTGATTGAATCAGATTACGCGCGGCGACGGCGGAGCGCCAAGCCAGCCATGCCGAGGAGCATGAGGAGACCCGAAGTCGGCTCCGGGACGGGGGAAGATCCCATCGCAACCCACGAGTTGCTGGCCTGCGAGCCGAACGACATTGCAAGCGAACCAGACGAAGGCACGGTTGCGGCCTTCTCAGCCGTGATCATGAAGTAGTCGGCGCTATCGACCGCATCATTGAAGATTACTGTGTAATACGTGTAAGCATCACCAGCCGTATAGCTGCCGAAGCCATTCTTGCCCCAACGAGCAGCCGTAGCTGGCGAGCCAACTGCGATGCCGGCTGTAGTTGTGACCGTAGCGGCGGCGAGGTAGGAGGTGTCACCATTGGTGAGGTACCCCGCCATCGTCGAAGCGTCGGTCACCGTAGCATCAAGCAGATAGACCGTATACTTAGTTGGATCATCTGTCGCAGACTTGAGAGCGACAGCAGACCCTGACCAGTTGCAGGTTGCAGCATTGACAAGCCCTGCGAGGGATGCCGCCGCAACCAATATCATTAGTTTCTTCATTTTGATTGTTTTCCTTTTATAAGCATGCGACCCTATGCCGCACACCAAAATCCTTTAGAGGACTGAAGGCACCTCCATATCGACATCAGCCGACACATTCAAGAGAAAAGCCTCGCCGGGCGCAATGGTCGCAACGATTGGTTCCCAAGTAATGAAATCGTACCAACCGTCAGCCATTCCAACATTACCGTTGAGCCATGTCCAGGTCTCATTGTTGACACCATTTTCATCAAGCACCTGAATTGTTTCGGTTCCGTCACCAGCAGCATTAACGAGCTTTAGATCCTGAATGCTAACAGGCGAAGGTGTGCAGTTACCGACGATGAAGAACCCTGCCGGAATCGTCACTGTGGTCTTACCATTTTTGACCTGACCGGCGAACTGCATATCAACGTCGGCCGAAACGTTCATGAGATAGCCATCACCAGGGACGATAGTGGCTACAATCGGATCCCAGGTAATGAAATCATACCAACCGTCAGCCATGCCCACGTTTCCGTTGAGCCAAGTCCAAGTTTCATTGTTGACACCGTTTGCGTCAAGGACCTGAATCGTCTCAGTTCCATCACCAGCACCATCGACAAACTTGAAGTTTGCAAGGTCATAGCCATCCACGCCGACATCAGTGAACGTAGGGGTCTGAAGTGAGAACCCTGTCGTCACCGTCTTAGTCTGGTAGCCGACTACATCCGAGCTGACGATTCCATCTGCCATCGCGACGCCTGCGGCCATAACCGCTGCTGCAATCATGAGTTTCTTCATTGTCTTGTTCCTTTTTGTAGGGCTTTTCACCCTGTCCGGCAGAACAAAGAAATCGTGATGAGAGAAGGGCGGTTTGCTCTTCACTACAGAAGTTCTAGGACGCGGACACCGACTTGCGTGACCGCGCTTGGATCGGCGTAATAGTGCATGACGGTGTGGATGTCGTCGCCGGAGATTGAAGAGGCCGCCTCTACCCCGAACTTCTGGTAGATGTGGTCTATGCAAATCTTGCGGAGTTCGTAGCAGCCCTTGTGTCCGGTGAATATCTTTTTCTCGCGCAGTTCTTTGTTGAGACGCACGAAGACGTCGCGGGCACAGGGAACAACAAGTCGGGAGTCGCGGTCTTCGTTCTTTGACCAACCCCTGCGCTTGTTGTATGGGATGCCGGCAGCATGGTATGTCTCTAGCCGTGCAAGGATGTCTGGATGGACGGGCCAGGCAACTGTGCGACCCGATGATAGTCGAGTCTTGTGCGGCGTATAGCAGAGGATGGTTGTGCCGGCCTTCTTGCGAAAATCAGACCAGCGTAGAGCCTCTGCGTCACCGTTTCGCATGGCGAACTCCAGCATAAGCGTTGCCAGCACCCATTCGCGAGGGTCTTGGCGAGTTTCAAGGGATGCATACCATTCCTTGACCTTGGCGAGGACAGTTGAATCCGGGCGGACATAGCGCGGAGCCTTACGGCGGCACGAGGGTAGCTCAATCGCCGGAACCGTCCACTTCTTGTCTGCGTAATACGGGCGCGTCCATTTGGCGAAGATGGCCCGAAGCGAGAGTATGTAGCTCCAGATGGTGACGGGGGAGAGCCCGTCGCGCCTTGCACCGTCGAACACACGTTCCAGACGTTTTCTGGTGAAGACGACGACAGGCTCGTCCAAGGAGATTTCTCCAAGCCGGCAGAGCCTTACAAGAGCACCTGTAACGTTCGAGACCGTTTTTTCGCTCGGTCGTTCCATGCGCAAGCGCTCAATGGCTGCACATTTCGGATAGTGCTCCAGCACCATTTTAATAGTCGGGATGATTCTCCCCATTTTCTGCCTCCTTTTGTTAGGAAATGAAGCGAGGCAGTATAAAGGGAATCACGGCTATTCGTCAAAATCCATGTTCAATTGGTATTTGCGGAGGGAATCGGGCAGAACGAGCGGATATATGCCCATTGCCTGAAGCTGGGCGTTCGCCTTGAGCCAATATGCATATACATCCTCGGTGCTCTTTTCGGAATCGAGCAACGTCTCGAGACGCTTTTCAGCGTTCTCGCGATAGACGATCTCCATTTTCTGCCGTTTGACGAGCTCTACGATGTAGGCCTCCACAGTGCCCCCACCGTCAAGATAGGCCGCCATCTCGCGCTTGATGCCTGCAACGATGCGCTTAAGGTCTATGTGCTCGGTCAGTTCATTAGAAGCGAAGTATATAGGCTCGGCTATAGCGGCGCGAAAATCGGCGTCTGACGGCGTCTCGGCAGCATCGGGCAATGGTCGGCCAGGTTCGGCGAAACGCGCAAGAAACGCCTCGGCTGGATGTTTGAAAAGCGTTGCTGGAAGGTCGTCAATCCTTGCCCTGCTGCCTGGGATTTCCTGTCGGGCAAGGGGCTGGGCGATCAACGCTTTTACTTTCACGGAGCCATTATCAGTCGTCAAGACGACCTCGGTTGGCTTGTTCGCGCCGACGCGGGTCCCACCCCAGTAGGCGATACAGGACGCAACGGCGGCGGCAACGATGGATACAAGCGCGACATAACGCTTTCGGACCCCGATCATCTCGCCGTTTGCCTTCGAACCGTCGGCGGCGATTACCTTGATGGCCTTAATGCCACGCTCACGGAGCAAGGCAAACGCCTCGTCCCGCGAGCCGGCTGTCATCTGTTCCTCGTGGCGGACGCCATCTGAGGAACGGTAAACGTATGTGAACTTCGCCACGGACTACTTCTTGCTGGGCGGTGGAATCAGGATTGGATTCGACGGGCCGCGCTCTTTTTCAGCCTGGAACTTCTCCCATATTGCCTTTTGGTTGTCGTTCGTAGGGGCTGGAGCCCAGCCCTTGCGGACGGCGGCAATGTAGGGAAGCGAATACGCTGGGGTGATTCCAAAGCGCTTGTTGAAGGTGCGAAGCGCATTGAGCGAAGTCGGCAGAAGTGCCGTCCCCTGCATCGACTCAAGGTCTTCTTTGGAATAGACAGCCTGCATAGGATCGGCGCTATACTGCGAGAAGCCGACGCCACCGATAAAACCTATCGTGCGCCATATTTCTTTAAGAAGCAGAATCTCGTTGTTGTCGTAGCGGTCGGCGTTGATGGCCGCGACGCGGTCTTCGGGGCATACGGTTAATCCAGGTGTTGCTGCTCCGCCATTGACGATAACAATCGCCATCGCGCCGCTTTCCTTTGCAAGAATGTCTTGTGCGGCGGAAATCGGTTCACCTTGTACGGGAGCGGCGTATGTCTTTACCGGAAGACCAGGCGTCGAGCCATATGCCTTGATGTTCTCGCGCTCGAAGTGTGCAAGAGCTTTGCCGGGTGTGGCACGGGCGTCGACGACAACAATCGCCGGCCCCTCGGCTTCGTGGCGAACCATGCCACCCGTGCGCTGCTCGAACAGAGCCTTGCGCTCTTCGGGAGACATGTTCTTGACTTCTTCTTGTGTCGGCGCCTTGTCTGCAGCGAACACCAAGCTGATTGCGACTACTGTAAGGGCAGATATCAGTTTCTTCATTTTCTTTTCTCCTATGGTTTGATAGAGTTTCAAAAGCACCTCGTCGCGTCATTCATTGCCATCGTCGGAAACGGGCAGTTCGCCCAGTCCCCACTTTTCCGGGACTTTCAGACCGCGATAGCCTTTGGACTTCATGAACTCGTCAACTCTGGCTCGATACATTTGGGCGCCTTCCTCGTCGCCCTCGCGTAGCATCTTGGCGATTTCGGATATCGCCTGAGACTGCAGCATGCGTTCGTTGCGTTTGATATTGCTGAGTTCCATAACGAAGTCTTCCCAATTGCCGCCGTCCTTGATATAGTCCTTCAGGAGTTCCTTCATTTCGGCGGTGGCAATCTTCTTCTCGACTATATCCTCCGAGTCATTGTCATTGATGACGATGGGGCTGGAGAGATACTTGACTATATCATCCTTTGGAATCGACAGTGCGGCAGCGGGCAAAACACCTCCGCCAACCGCGCTCATGGCTTCCATTGTGTTCTCAAAGCGGTTGTCGAAGGTTGGAACAGGCGAGGCATCGTAGAAGTTGCCTTCCGAATCTGCTATGTATTTTCGCCCATGCACCCAGACGGTCTTCTCCTGTCCAGGTGGCGGAGGGCGGAAGGTGATCACCGTCCCGTTCGGAAGTTGCAACGCTCCAGGGCGTTTTACGAAAGGAGGAGGCTCTGGCTTTGTTGGTGTTGGCTCAGGCGCTGGCTCTTCGGCCTTCGGCTTGGCCACAATGGCTGGCGTGACCTCGGCAATCTTTGCGGGCTTCTCTGTGCCGTTGTCCGTTTGTTGAGCCTTATCCCTTAATCCTATTATTATATACCATATGCCGAATGCGGCGACTACCACAATTGCTCCGGCCAGAAAGCCGCGCATGAGCGAGGAAGACCTCGCGTGTCCGGCAGACTTGGACAGACGGGCTTTGGTGGGTTTGCCTTTCCCGGTAGCGTCCTGTATGCGAATCGCCGAAATGCCACGTTTGGCGAGTTCAGGAAAAAGCGCCTGACGAGACTCCGCCTCGATGCGCACCATTTCCAGTTGTCCATCCTTGCTTCTGTACGAAACGTCGAATTGCATAATGATACATAGTATATCATTTTTCCCGTATCGCCGTAAAGCGATCATGCATCTGTGCTCTCGTTGCTGTTATTGGCACGGTATACCTTGCGCCACACACAACAGAAAATAAGAGAGTCGTCCACGTCAGTCGAAGTAGTGTTTCCCCCATTCGCAAAAATTTTTAAAATACCCCCTTGCGCACCCGACCAGTTTTTTGGTATACTACCCACCTGTTCGCCTGAAAAGGTGGATGACGGTCTTTGATAACAGATGCTTGAGGCGTGTCCCTTGATCCTCTCCCATGTGAGAGGGTTCGGAAGGGACGCGGAAGACAAAGAAGATGTTTGTGTGAGAGGTCCAGGTCAAGAACTCAAGTTATTTTTTTTCTGAGAGTTTGATTCTGGCTCAGAACGAACGCTGGCAGCGTGGATTA